>NZ_JAAPBF010000016.1 GCF_022695985.1 Streptomyces sp. NP-1717
CCTCGGAGGGGACGCCGGTGATCCCGCCGTCCGGGCCGAGGAAGGCGGGGCTGCCGCCGGGCACCATGCCGAGTTCGCGGGCGCGGCGCTGCAGCGCGTCGGGCGCGGAGAGGCCGTCCACGTCCCGCTGGAGCGCCTGCTGCTCGTCGGTCAGGTCGGTGGTCCGCTTCTTGAGCTCGCTCAGCTTGAACGACCCGACGTTGAGTGAGGAGTTCAGCAGGAGCAGGGTGATCAGCCCCCCGCCGAGGAGGAGAACGACCAGCAGGACGAAGGGGGTACGCGCCGCGGTGCTCGGCCCGGTCGTCGGCATCAGCCGGGCGAGCCGCGCGGCGCGCCCCCTCAGCTTCCTGGCCGGTCCCCTCACCGCACGTCCTCCCGGATCCGCTCGGCGCCGCGCAGCCGGGCGGGAGCGGCCCGTCGGTTGTCGGCGACCTCTTCCTCGGTGGGCAGTTCGGCACCGCGCGTGAGCAGTCTGAGCCTCGGCTGGTAGCGCTCGGGCACGACGGGCAGGCCGGGCGGCGCCGTGTTGGCGGCGCCGGCCGCGAAGACCTGCTTGACGAGGCGGTCTTCCAGGGAGTGGTAGGCGAGTACGGCGATACGGCCGCCGACCGCGAGGGACGCCACCGCGGCCGGGACGGCGGCTTCCACGGAGGACAGTTCGCCGTTGACCTCGATGCGCAGGGCCTGGAAGGTGCGCTTGGCGGGGTTGCCGCCGGTGCGTTTGGCGGCCTGCGGCAGGGCGTCGCGGATGAGTTCGACCAGGCGGGCGCTGTCGGTGAAGGGCTCGACGGCGCGTTCCCTGACGATCGCGGACACGATGCGCTTGGCCTGCTTCTCCTCGCCGTACGCCCGCAGGATCCGCACCAGTTCGCCCGGCGGGTAGGTGTTCAGGACCTCGGCGGCGCTCATGCCGGCCGACTGGTCCATGCGCATGTCGAGCGGGGCGTCCTGGGCGTACGCGAACCCCCGTTCCGCCTCGTCGAGTTGCATGGACGAGACGCCCAGGTCGAAGAGCACGCCCTGGACGCGTGGGATGCCCAGCCGGTCGAGCACGTCGGGCAGTTCGTCGTAGACGGCGTGCACGAGGGTGGCGCGGTCGCCGAACGGGGCGAGGCGCTCGCCGGAGAGCCGCAGCGCCTCCTTGTCCCGGTCGAGCGCGACCAGCCGCGCGGCGGGGAAGGTGGTGAGCAGGGCCTCGCTGTGGCCGCCGAGGCCGAGGGTGCAGTCGACGACGACGGCGCCGGGTTCGGCGAGGGCGGGGGCGAGCAGGCCGAGGCACCGGTCGAGCATCACCGGAACGTGCCGGGTGCCGGTCATTCGCGGGCCTCGCGGGGCCTGGTTCGCTGGCTGCGCTCGCTCATGCGCCCTCTCAGGTCCGGCGTGGATGTACGTACCGCCGAGCGTGAGGAGGCCGAGCCGCACGTACGCCGCACACGCGGGGGAATTCGGGGAGTGTTCCGGTAAGTGTTCAAGATGTCCGTGAACTTCGCGTCACTTTAGTCCACAGGCCCCCTCGGTCAATCAACCGGCCAGCGCGTCGCCCGGCCCGCCGCGGAGGGGCCGGCGGCGCCGATCGGGCGAAGATCGGGTGAAGATCGCATGGAGTCCGGACGGGGTGGCGACACGATCGCGCGCAAGCGAAAACGGTGCGCGCCACCCGTTCGCCCCGTCGAGCCGCACCCGTGTGGCTTACCTCACACCCGGCCTCGTTGACGATGTTTGTCCGGTCGCACAGCGGGCTTCCGGCGCGGGTGAGCATTAACGTCTATAGGTATGTCGACATCCGCGCACCTCCCCGCCGAGTCCGCCCAGGCATCCGCCGGTACGGCCCGAACCGACGGTACGGTCACCGATCGACTCGTGGACGCCAACCGGCACTACGCGAAAGACTTCGACGACCCGGGCATGGACGCCCGCCCCGTGCTGCGCGTCGCCGTGGTCGCCTGCATGGACGCCCGCCTCGACCTGCACGACGCGCTGGGCCTGGAGCTCGGCGACTGTCATACGATCCGCAACGCGGGCGGCGTCGTCACCGACGACGTCATCCGCTCACTCACCATCAGCCAGCGGGCGCTCCAGACCCGCAGCGTCGTCCTCATCCACCACACCGGCTGCGGTCTGGAGGCCATCACCGAGGACTTCAGGCACGAACTGGAAATGGAGGTCGGACAGCGTCCGGCCTGGGCCGTGGAGTCCTTCAGGGACGTGGACCAGGACGTACGGCAGTCGATGCAGCGGGTGCGGACCTCACCGTTCCTCCTGCACACCGACGACGTACGCGGCTTCGTCTTCGACGTGTCGACCGGCCTTCTGCGGGAGATCGAACCGGCGAACTGACCGCGTCGCCCGCACCAGAAACGCGGCAACTCCGGCAATTCACACCCACTTATCCACAGGCGAGTGACACGAAGCGGTAACGGCAACAAGAATGCGTGAGTGACGGCGGCGCCCCGGAACCTTCCGGGCGCGGCGTCCGTATTTCGGGGTGGGCCGGGCCGTGAGAAGAGCCCCGGCCCGTATGAACGGGCCGAGGAGGGCCGGGTGACGACCTATGACGATCGAGCGAGCCTCACAGATCTGACCACCACAGCGGAGCGTGTCCGCGCATCGGTGGAGGGTGTGATCGAGGGCAAGCCTGAGGTCGTACGGCTTTCGCTGACAGTGCTGCTCGCCGAGGGACATCTCCTCATCGAGGATGTCCCCGGCGTCGGCAAGACCATGCTGGCCAAGGCGCTGGCACGTTCCATCGACTGCTCGGTCCGGCGTATCCAGTTCACGCCCGACCTGCTGCCCTCGGACATCACCGGGGTCTCCATCTACGACCAGCAGCGCCGGGACTTCGAGTTCAAGCCCGGGGCGATCTTCGCGCAGATCGTGATCGGCGACGAGATCAACCGCGCTTCGCCGAAGACGCAGTCGGCGCTGCTGGAGTCGATGGAGGAGCGCCAGGTCACCATCGACGGGCAGACGTACGAACTGCCCAGCCCCTTCATGGTGGTGGCGACGCAGAACCCGGTCGAGATGGAGGGCACCTATCCGCTGCCCGAGGCGCAGCGCGACCGTTTCATGGCCAGGGTCTCCATCGGTTATCCCAGCGCGGAGGCCGAGTTGGAGATGCTGGACGTGCACGGCGGTCTCTCGCCGCTGGACGACCTCCAGCCGGTGGCCCACGCGCACGACATCGTGAAGCTGATCGACGCGGTGCGCAAGGTCCATGTGGCCGACTCCGTACGGCGGTACGCGGTGGAGCTGGTCGCGGCGACCCGTAACCACCCGGATCTCAGACTGGGCGCCTCACCGCGCGCGACGCTGCATCTGGTGCGCGCGGCGAAGGCGTCCGCCGCGCTGAGCGGCCGGGAGTACGCGCTGCCGGACGACGTGCAGGCGCTGGCCGCCGCGGTGCTGGCCCACCGGCTGCTGCCGACCGCGCAGGCACAGCTCAACCGCCGGACCGCGGAGCAGGTGGTGCTGGAGATCCTCCAGCGCGTCCCGGTGCCGACGGCCGACGGCGGCCGGAAGGCGCCCATGGCCGCCGCGCCGCTCTACGACCGGCAGCAGCCGGGCGTCCGGCGGCTGTGATGGAGCCCGGCGCCACCACCTCGGAGAGGGAGGACCGAGGCGGTCTGCGGGCGGCGCTGGGCGGTCTCACCACCCGCGGCCGGTCGTTCTTCGCCGCGGGCATCGCGGCGGCGGTCTGCGCGTACGTCCTCGGTCAGGCGGATCTGCTCCGGGTGGGGATGCTCCTGGCCGTCCTGCCGCTGGTCTGTGTGGGCGTGCTGTACCGCACGCGCTACCGGGTCGCGGGCAGCAGGCGGCTCTCGCCGTCGCGCGTGCCGGCGGGGTCCGAGGCGCGTGTCCATCTGCGGATGGACAACGTGTCGCGGCTGCCCACCGGTCTGCTGATGCTCCAGGACCATGTGCCGTACGTGCTGGGCCCGCGCCCCCGGTTCGTCCTGGACCGGGTGGAGGCGGGCGGGCGCCGCGAGGTCTCCTACCGGGTGCGCTCCGACCTGCGCGGGCGTTATCCGCTCGGGCCGCTGCAGTTGCGGCTGAGCGACCCGTTCGGGATGTGCGAGCTGACGCGGTCCTTCAGCGCCCACGACACCCTGACCGTCATACCGCGCACCGAGCCGCTGCCACCGGTGCGGCTGGCGGGCGCGACGTCGGGGTACGGAGACGGGCGGCAGCGCTCGCTGTCGCTGGCCGGCGAGGACGACGTCATCCCGCGCGGCTACCGGCACGGCGACGACCTGCGCCGGGTGCACTGGCGCTCCACCGCGCGCTACGGCGAGCTGATGGTGCGTCGCGAGGAGCAGCCGCAGCGGGCCAGGTGCACGGTGCTGCTCGACACCCGGCGGCTCGCCTATCAGGGCGCGGGTCCCGACTCGGCCTTCGAATGGGCGGTGTCGGGCGCGGCGTCCACACTGGTGCACATGCGGGAACGGGGCTTCGCCGTCCGGCTGTTGACGGACACGGGGAGTTCGGTGCCCGCCCAGGGCGCCGACGGATTCGCCGGTTCGGCACAGGAGTCCGCCGACGCGGCCGGACTGATGATGGACACACTCGCCGTCGTCGACCACTCCGACGGGGCCGGTCTCTCGCGCGCGTACGACGTGCTGCGCGGCGGGACCGAGGGGCTGCTGGTCGCCTTCCTCGGCGATCTCGACGAGGAGCAGACCGCGGTGGCCTGCCGTATGCGCCGTCGCAGCGGCGCCGCGGTGGCCTTCGTCCTGGACAGCTCCGGCTGGGTGCACGACGAGGGTGAACCGCCCGCGGGGGTCCAGGACCGGCTGCGGCGGTTGCGCGAGTCCGGCTGGAACGCCCTCGCGGTGCCCGCCGGCGTCGCACTGCCCGACCTGTGGCAGCGGGCGGCACAACAGCGCACCGATTCGGGTGTGACAGAGGGCTCGGCAGGCTTCTCCGGAGGATGGTCATGAGCGGTCGCGCGAGGCTGGCGCTGTGCGCGTTCGCCGCCACGATGATGGCGGCGAGCGCTCTGCTGCCGCTGGTCGATCCGGCCACCTGGATCATCCAGGCGGCCTTCATGGTGGCGGTCCTGACAGGTGTGGGCGCACTCGGCCGGCGGGTGCCGCTGGCCAGGACGCTGACCGTGGCGCTCCAGGCGGCCGCCGGGCTGCTGATGCTCACGGTGGTCTTCGCCTCGGAGCAGGCCCTGTTCGGTCTGCTGCCCGGCCCGGACGTCTTCCTGCGCTTCGGTGAGCTGCTGAACCAGGGCGGCGAGGAGGTCGCGCGGTACTCGGTTCCGGCACCGTCGACCAACGGCATCCGGCTGATGCTGGTCGGTGGCGTGCTGGTCATCGGTCTCGCCGTGGACGCGCTCGCCGTGACGTTCCGCAGCGCGGCGCCGGCCGGACTGCCGCTGCTCGCGCTGTACTCGGTCGCCGCGGGTCTCTCCGGCGGCGACGCCTCCTGGCTGTGGTTCCTGCTGGCGGCCACCGGCTATCTGCTGTTGCTGCTGGCCGAGGGCCGGGACCGGCTCTCCCAGTGGGGCCGGGTCTTCGGCGGCGCCGCGCGTGCTCCGGGCCGTACGGCCTCCGGGATGGACACCGGGGGCAGCACCGCGGCCCCGATCCGTTCCGGCCACCGGATCGGTGTGATGGCGCTGGGCATCGCGCTGGTGGTGCCCGCCGCGCTGCCGTCGCTGAACGGCGGACTGCTCAACGGCACGGGAGCCGGGTCGGGTTCGGGTCTGGGCGGCGGCACGATCTCCGCCGTCAACCCGCTGGTGTCGCTCCAGGACAACCTCAACCAGCCCGAGGACCGGGAGGCGTTGCGGTACCGGACGAACGCCGAGAGCACCCAGAACCTGTATCTGCGGATCATGGCGCTGGACGACTTCGACGGCACGTCCTGGCGGTTCTCCCAGCGCAGCGTCGAGGACGTTCCGAACAGGCTCCCGGGTCCGCCCGGTCTGAGCGGCGACGTGAGCGTCACCGAGATCAAGACGAGTATCTCCGCCGCCGGTTGGTACCGGCAGAACTATCTCCCGATGCCCTATCCGGCTTCGGAGGTGGACATCGAGGGGCGCTGGCGCTTCGAGCCGAGCGGCCGGACCCTGGTCGGCGACCGCGGGGAGACCACGCGGGGTGCCCAGTACCAGGTGACCAGCCTGCTGGTGGAGCCGACCCGCGAGCAGCTCGCGACGGCGCCGAAGCCCCCGGCCTCCCTCGTGCGGGAGTACACCAAGGTGCCGGAGGTCCTGCCGGAGGAGGTCGAGGCCACCGCGCGCGAGGTGACCGAGGGCGCGGCGAACGACTACGAGAGGGCGGTCAGGCTCCAGGACTGGTTCGCCGTGGACGGCGGCTTCACCTACGACACCCAGGTCGCCTCCGGCACGGGTGTCTCGGCCATCAGCCGCTTCCTCCGGGAGAAGGAGGGCTTCTGCGTCCACTTCTCCTTCTCGATGGCGGCGATGGCCCGCACGCTGGGCATCCCCGCGCGGGTGGCGGTGGGCTTCACACCGGGCACACCGCAGTCGGACGGCACGATGTCCGTCGGGCTCCGTGACGCGCACGCCTGGCCCGAGCTGTACTTCGAGGGTGTCGGCTGGACCCGCTTCGAGCCGACGCCGAGCCGGGGCAGCGCACCGGACTACACCATCCCCGAGGCGCCCTCGGGCGACGCGAGCGACCCGGCCGAGCCCGAGGCCAGCACGTCGTCCGCGCCGACCTCGCAGCCGTCCACCTCGGACAGCTGCCCGCCGGAGGCCGCCAGGAGCGGCGAGTGCGGGCCGACCGCTTCGGCCGGAGCGCTGCCCCCGACCGACTCGGGAACATCCGCGGGGACGGTGACCGCCATCACGCTGGGCGTCCTCGCCGTCCTGCTGCTGCCCCTGCTGCCATTGCTGTGGCGCACCCGGGTCCGGGCCCGGCGTCTCGGTTCCGGGGGCCGTTCGCCCGCCGATGCCACGGCCCGTGTGCTGGGGGCGTGGCGGGAGATCGTCGACACCGCCTGGGACTACGGCATCCGTCCCGACGAATCGCGGACACCACGCGGGACGGCGGCCCGGATCGTGCGGCTGGGGCGGCTGGAGGGTGACGCGGCCGATTCCGTGCACCGGGTCGCGCGCGCCGTGGAACAGGTGCTGTACGCGCCGGAGCCGCGGCCCGTCACGGGTCTCGCCGACGACGCCCAGCGGGTCCGTGCGGGCCTGGGTGGGTCGGCGGGCCGCTGGACCGGACAGCGGGCGCTTTTCCTGCCGCGCTCGTCCGTTCGGGTGATGTGGGGGCTCGCCGAGCGCTGGGCCGCCGTCTCCGATCGCTGGGGAGCGCGCCGTCTGGAGCTGGGCCGCCGGTGGGCGGCGCTGTTCCGCAGGCCGTCCCGGCAGCGGGGCTGAGCAGGGCGGGGCCGGGAACCAGGGCCGCGAAGGTCGGGGCGGGGGTCATGGGGCGCTTACGGGCCCTGTGACCCCCGCCCCTCGCGTATGTCCGGGTGCCGCGTCGTGCCCGGGCTCCGGGGCCGTACACGGATACGGCTGAGGGGCGAGCGCGTGTCGCGCTCGCCCCTCAGCCGTATCCGCCGTATCTCACGGCCGTCGCACCACTACTGCATGTTCGGAAACCTCGGGTTCGTACTACTGACCCTGCTCGTCACGGCGACGCTGCCACCGCTGCTCGATCCGGTTCATGAACGAACGGCGCTGTCGAGGCTGCTGCTGCCGGCGGTCGGCCGTGGCCTCGCCGGATGCCTGCTGCTCACCCGGTTTCGGGGCCTTGCGCCAGCCGGTGACCGCGAGAACCGCGCAGCCCAGCATGACGAGGAAACCCACCACGCCGATCCAGATCTGCTTGGCGACCATACCGGTCATGAGGAGCGCGATACCCACGAGAAAGCCAGCGATCGCCTGGTAGACCCGTCGCCGGGTGTACGTACGCAGCCCGCTTCCCTCAAGCGCTGTCGCGAACTTGGGATCTTCGGCGTACAGCGCTCGCTCCATTTGCTCGAGCATTCGCTGCTCGTGCTCCGAGAGCGGCACGGAGTCCTCCTAGTCGTCGGTCGCGGGGGGCGACCGGTATGCGGCCCCTTCAGGATAGGCAGGGATTCGCCCCCGTGAAACCCGCCCTCTACGCCATTTCGCCAATCCGGGCCGCCATGCCGACTCGGCCGCTGAGGCGTTGATTCCCCAACCGTCGACCCGTCATGCCGGAAGGCGTACCCCGATCATACGGCGCCGAACGCTCTGCCGGGGGGCCTGTGGCGCACTCCATCCGCAGCTGCGTCGCTGATCAGCCCCTCGATCAGTGCTCGCGGGCGTTCTCTGTCAGGCTCGCTTCTCGCCCAGGACGTGCAGCTGGCTCGCGACGGAGTGGAACGAGGGCTGTTCGGCGGCGGCCGCCTCCAGCTTCAGAAGGGCGTCCAGAGCGCCCGGCTGAGTGTCCACCAGAACACCCGGGACCAGGTCGGAGAAGACCCGGACACCGTGCACGGCGCCCACGTCGGCGCCGGCCTTGTCGACCAGTTCGGTCAGCAGCTCGACGGTGAAGCGCCGGGGCACCGGATCGCCCTCGCCCCAGCGGCCGGCCGCGTCCGTGAGCGCCTGCCGGGCCTCGGTGAAGTGCCCCGCGAGCGCCCTGGCGAGTACGGCGCCGCCGAGGCCCGCGGCGAGCAGGCTCAGCGCACCGGCGGGACGCAGCGCCCCGACCGCGTTCCGCAGGCCCTCGGCGGGGTCGTCGGCGTACTCCAGGACACCGTGGCAGAGCACGGCGTCGTACCCGCCCCGCTCCACCACGTCGAACAGGCCGAGGATGTCGCCCTGGACACCGTTGACGCGGTCGGCGACGCCCGCCTCGGCGGCCCGGCGCTCCAGCGCGAACAGCGCGTTGGGGCTCGGGTCGACGACGGTCACCCGGTGCCCGAGGCGGGCGACGGGCACGGCGAAGCTGCCCGTGCCGCCTCCGGTGTCGAGGACGTCCAGGACCGCCGCGTCGCCCACGGCGGCGGCGCGGCTGTGGAGGGCGCGTTCGAGTACCTCCCACACCACGGCGGTACGCAGGGAGCTACGGGGGCGCGACGGCGTCTCTCCACCGAAGGCAGGGGAAGGGTCCGACACGGCAGTTGACTCCTCGGCGCGGTGCCGCCCCTGGTCGCGGGGCGTGAAGGTGCAGGTTCCGCACAGCCTATTGCCTTGGTCGCCTCTGCCCGTCACCCAGCGGCGCCGCCCTTCTCCGGCTGTTCGGCCCTGGGCTGGGGCAGTACCGGTTCGAGCACGAGAAGCCTCTCCACGAGGCGCAGGAACATGGCCACGTCGCGCAGCAGATCGTCGGCGTCGCGGTTGCTCGCCGCGCCCTGTATGCCGGCCTCCGCCCGCGCCCTGCGGGTGGCTCCGGAGGCGAACAGGGCGCTCCATTCGGACAGCTCGGGCACGATCTCGGGCAGCACTTCCCAGGCGCTCCGTATGCGCCGGCGGCGCGGGCCCGTCGCGGGCTCGGGCCGGCCACGGGCGGCGAGGACCGCCGCGGCGGTGCGCAGGGCGGCCAGATGAGCCGTGGCATAGCGCTCGTTGGGGGTTTCGAGGGTGGCGGCCTCGTCCAGGCCCGTGCGGGCCTTCGCGAGCAGGTCGAGGGCGGCGGGCGGCGCGGTCGCGCGCCTCAGAACGGGGTGGACGTCGGTCGCGGGGCCGGTCAGTGAGGGGGCAGGGCCGCCTGTGCTTCGCCGGCGTGCGGCTGCGGCGTAGGAACTGGCCATGACGAACCTCCTGGTCGTCTCTGTGACGGCTCTGTGGCCGTATGTGTCCATCGTGGGGCACACCACTGACAATCCGCCCTGACCTGCACTTTTGCGTCGTCCGCTCGTACGGAGCAGCTTTTTGCACTGACTGGTCGGCACAACCTGGCGGACCGGGGCTGTGGCGCTCATCGGCCGCCACAGCTGCTCGCCGTGGACGACCTCGGCCTCAAGCTCTCCGACGCCGAACGGGCAGCGGCCCGGGGCCTGTTGAGATCCGTCGTCCGACCGCGTCGGCACCTGTGAGAATCGGGCGCATGGACAGCAGCAGCACCCGCCGGCGGGCCACCCGACAGAAGCTCTACGAGGCCGCGGTGACGCTCATCGCCGAACAGGGCTTCTCGGCGACGACCGTCGACGAGATCGCCGAGCGCGCCGGAGTCGCCAAGGGCACGGTCTACTACAACTTCAAGAGCAAGACCGAGCTGTTCGAGGAGCTTCTGCGGCACGGCGTCGGCATGCTGACCGCGTCCCTGCGGACCGCGGCCGACGAGACGGCGGAGCGCGACGGAACCAGCGTGGAGGCGCTGGACGCCATGGTCCGTGCGGGCCTCGCCTTCATCGACCGCCATCCGGCGTTCACCCGGCTGTACGTGGCCGAGCTCTGGCGCACCAACCGCGCGTGGCAGTCCACGCTGCTGGTGGTGCGTCAGCAGGCCGTCTCCGTCGTGGAGAAGGTGCTTCAGGAGGGGATCGACCGCGGTGAACTGAGCCGTGGGATCGATGTCCCGCTCACAGCCGCCGCCCTGGTGGGAATGGTGCTGGTGGCGGCCCTGGACTGGCAGGCGTTCCAGCCCGAGCGGTCGATCGACGACGTGCACTCGGCGCTCTCGTTACTCCTGCGCGGACAGGTCGGCGGAAGCGGACCCGTTCCTCGCTGAGAGCACGGCCGGGGGCGGACGCGGAAATGCGCCGCTCCGGTCGGGTTTCCTCACTCCCGACCGGAGCGGCGCATCGCCTCACCCCGTAACGGTCGGGGTGCCACACCGCTCCGCCGCCCCGTGCCGGCGGTTTCGGCGCCGCGCCTCTCCCGTGCCCCACACTCTTCCGTCTTCGCAGGTGGGGGCCTATCCGCGTCTCTACTCATCTCATGTACTAGGTACGGATACTCACCACCCCGTTCGAATCCTCACCCGTCCGGCCCACACGCTGGCTACGATCTCGTCCGTGTCCGTACTTCCCCTTGTCTTCACCAGCGGCTGGGCCAGCGGGATCAACGCGTACGCGGTGGTTCTACTGCTCGGGATCTTCGGCGCGACCGGGCTGACCGACGAGGTCCCCGAGTCGCTCCAGCGCACCGACGTGCTGGTCGTCGTGGGTGTGCTCTTCGTCTGCGAGGCGGTGGCGGACAAGATCCCGTACGTCGACTCGGTCTGGGACTCCGTGCACACGGTGATCAGACCGCTGTCGGGCGCGGTGGTGGCGGCGCTGCTCGCCGGGCAGAGCGGTTCGCTCCCGGAGATCACGGCGGGCGCCGTCGGCGGATCGACCGCCCTGGTGAGCCATCTGGTGAAGGCCGGCACGAGGATGGCGGTCAACACCTCCCCGGAGCCGTTCAGCAACATCGCCGTGAGCACCGTGGAGGACCTCGGCGTCGCCGGGATCATCACGTTCGCGATCTTCCACCCGCTCGCCGCCGCGATCGTCGCGGGCGGCCTGCTGCTGCTCGGCATCGTGATCGTCGTCTTCCTGGCCTCGAAGATCCGCGGGTTCCGGCAGCGCAGGGCGCGCAGACGCGAGGAGCGGCGCCTCGCCACGTCGTGGCCGCCCTGACCGCTCCCGCCGCTCCCGCGCTCCCCGGCCCGGCATCCCGGCCGACGCGCCGGTGAAACAGGCCGCTAAGGTCCACTTCCATGGCACGAATTGCGGTGATCGGCGCCGGGATGGGCGCGATGGCGGCGGCTGCCCGGCTGGCGGTGGCGGGGCACCGGGTGACGGTGTACGAGCGCTCGGCGACGTACGGCGGCGCCCTGGGCCGGTTCGAGCGCGACGGGTTCGCGTACGACACGGGCCCCACGCTGCTGCATCTGCCCGCCGTCTACCGGGACCTGTTCCTCAAGACGGGCAAGAAGCCGCTCGAAGAGTGTGTGCGGATGACCCAGGTCGACCCGGCGAGCAGGCATCTCTTCCCGGACGGCACCGACGTGTGCCTGCCGAACACCTCGCGCGCCGGTGTCGTCTCGGCCCTGGACGCCGCGCTCGGCGCGGGGGCCGGGGCACGGTGGGGAGACTTCCTCGGCCGGGCCCGGGACGCCTGGGACCGTTCGCGGCGGCCTCTGTTGGAGGAGCCGCTGCGCGGCGACTGGCAGGTGCTGGGGCGCGATCCGTATCCGGCCGTCCGGCGGCGCAGGCTGCTGCGCGCGCCACGGGTCGCGGGCACCGTCGCCGAGGTGGGGACGGGCGAGTTGGCGGACCGCCGGCTCGCCGCGCTGTTCGAGGGGTACGTGCTGTCGTACGGACTCGATCCGCGGCGCACCCCCGCGAGCGCCGCCCTTCTGCCGTACATGGAGCAGACGTTCGGCAGCTGGTACGTGCGGGGCGGGATGCGGGCGCTGGCGCACGCGGTGTACGAGCGGTGCCTGGCGCGCCGGGTGGAGTTCGTGTTCCGGGCCGATGTGGTCCGGATCGTCGAGAAGGACGGCCGCGCCGCCGGTGTGGAGCTGGCGCCGGGGCCGGCCGCGTCCGCCCCCACGGTCGTGGAGGCGGACCACGTGGTGGCGGGCACGGCCCCCGCGGCCCTCGTGGACCGGGAGTTGTGGGGGGACGACGACGTACGGCCCCAGGGCGGCGGTGCGGGCGGGAGCGGGGCTCCGTCGGTCCCCGGCAGGTTCACGGTGCTGCTGGCCCTGCGTGGCGGCAGGCCGGACGGCACAGCGCACCGGACGGTGGTCCACTCCCCCGACGGCGTCGGCGAGGCCGGCGCGGTGTTCTCCGGGCGGACGGCGGAGCGGCCCACGGTCACGGTGCTGCGGCCCGACGACCCGACGACGCGTCCGGACGACGGGCACGAGGCGCTCACCCTCACGGCGACCGTCGCACCGCACGGTCCGGTGGACTGGAACGGCGCCGGACTGCGTGAGCGGTACGCCGACGTGCTGATGGAGACGGCCGGCGCCGCCGTGCCCGAGCTGCGGGAGCGGCTGTGCTGGCGGGAGATCCGTACGCCGGCCGACACGGCGGCCGGGACCGGGGCACGGGGCGGTTCGGTGCCCGCGCCCTCACTGGCGGGCGCGGAGGGCCGGCTGCTGCACCCGGCGAACAGCACGCGGCTGCCCGGTCTCTATGTCGTGGGCGGTGAGGCGCACCCGGGCGGCGGGCTGGCGCACGCGGGCATGTCCGGGACGCTGGTCGCCGGGCTGATCGTCGAGGGCGCGGAGTTCCGCGGGTCGCGCTGAAGTCCCGCCGCGCCCCGGCCGGGACGCCCGGCGCCGGGTGAACCCGCCGGGACGTGGCGGGAGTTGAGCGCCCGTCAGTAGCGGTAGCGCTGCTCGTCGTAGTTGGGGTCGTAGCCGTACTGCTCGGGCGCCTGCTGCGGCATCGGGGGGACGTTGTCGCCCTCGCGCTGCTGCGGGACCCAGACCCCGCCGGGCGGCGTGTCCGCGCCGTACTCGGGCGATCCGGTCTGGCCGCCCTGCCCGCTCTGGTCACCGTAAGGGGCCGCGTACTGCTGCTGGCCGCCGTAACTGTCGTACGCGCCGTAGGAGTCGCCGCCGCTGTTCTCGGCGCCGTACGGGTCGGTGTAGGCGGCGTACTGCTGCTGACCCGTGTCGTAGTCGTACCGGCCGCCCTGGCCGTTCTGGCCCGCGTACGGGTCCTGCTGCCCGCCGTACACGTCCTGGCCCTGGCTCGCGTAGGCGTCAGCGGCCCCGTAGGCGTCCGCCGCGCCGTACGCGTCGTGGCCCTGGCCGGAGTAGGCGTCCTGGCCCGCGTAGGTGTCGTGGCCGGCGTAGGTGTCCTGTCCGGTGGGCGCGTCGTAGCCGTTGTACGGGTCGTAGTTGCCGTACTGGGTGGCCTGGTAGGCGGCGTCGCTGTACACGCCGTACTGCCCGGTCTCGTCGGGCATCGGCTCCGGCTCGTAGACGGACGCGGCGATCGGCGGCTCGCTGGGTGCGGGGCCGGGGCCCATGGGGTCCGCGGCGACGGGCTGGTACTCCAAGTCGGAGACTTCCAGGCTCGGTTCGCGGGTCTCGGCCTCACCACCGCCGGCCCTGCGCCGGCGGCTGGCGCCGGGGCTGCCGCCGATCGCCCAGCCGGTGGAGAAGCCGCGGCGGAACGAGAGCGTCACATAGGTCTGGCCGATCGCGAACGCGATCGCGCCCACGGCGATGACGGGGACGGAGGCGAGCAGGACACCCAGCACCACGCCGACGAAACCCGTGAAGGCGAGAAGTCGCCAACGCAGCCGCGCCTTGTACTGGAGGAGTACTTCGCCCAGCAGCCACAGCGCGACGATGCCGAACGCGATGTAGAGGACCGTCCAGCCCATGCCCGCCCCTCTCCTGCGGTCACCGCCCCGGGTCGGGGCGGGTACGACCGGTCACGACTGCTCGTGCAGTCCGAGATTCTCGTAAATTTCGAGCGTCGCCGTGGAGTTGTTGAGTGTAATGAAGTGGAGTCCGGGGACACCCTCCGCGCGCAGCGTCGCGCAGAACTCAGTCGCGTACTCGATACCGATGGAGCGTACAGCGGCGGGATCCTCCGCGGCGGAGAGGATCCGCTCTTTCAGTGCCGGGGGCAGCGCCGCGTTGCTGAGCTGCGAGAAGCGCTCGATCTGCCGGACGTTGGTGACCGGCATGATCTCCGGGATGATCGGGGTGTCGCAGCCGGCCGCCGCGACCTTGTCCCGCAGCCGCAGATAGTCCTCGGGGTCGAAGAACATCTGGGTGATGGCGTAGTCGGCGCCCGCGCGGCACTTGGCCACGAAGTGCCGGATGTCGCTCTCCCAGTCGGGCGAGCGCGGATGCATCTCGGGGAAGGCGGCGACGCCCACGCAGAAGTCGCCGGACTCCTTGATCAGACGGACCAGGTCGGCCGCGTACGTCACGCCCTCGGGGTGCTTGACCCACTCGCCCATGGGGTCGCCGGGCGGGTCCCCGCGCACGGCGAGGATGTTCCGGATCCCGGCGTCCGCGTACTGCCCGATCATGTTCCGCAGCTCGGCGACCGAGTGGTTCACGGCCGTGAGGTGGGCGACCGGGGTCAGTGTGGTGTCGGAGGCGATCTGCTGGGTGGCCTTGACCGTGCCCGCGCGGGTGGAGCCGCCGGCGCCGTAGGTCACCGAGACGAAGTTCGGGGCGACGGCCTCGACCCGGCGCAGCGCGTTCCAGAGATTGCGCTCGCCCTTCTCCGTCTTGGGCGCCCAGAACTCGAACGAGTACGACAATTTGCCGGTCGCGAGTAGGTCACGCACCGTGCGAGCGTGATCCGTCCTGGTCGAAGCAGTACCAAGGGCCATACCGGAAGGTTATCGAGGGCACGGCGATCACCCAACCAGAGCAGGCCCTTTTGTCCATTTCACACCAAGCCTGTCCACCCCTCGGACAGTGGGCCTCCACCGGAGGGCGAGGATCCGGGGCTCCGGGGCGGGTGCCGGAGCGGCGACGGCGGCCCGGTCAGGCGACTCTGTCCCGTACGCGCTTGGCGATACCGGCGGCCGCCATGGCCGGATCGTCCGCCTCCGTGAGGGCCCGTACGACCACGACCCGGCGGGCCCCGGCGTCCAGCACCTCTTCGAGGTTGCCCGCGTCGATCCCGCCGATCGCGAACCACGGGCGCCGGGTGGCCAGCGACGCCGCGTACCGCACGAGGCCGAGCCCGGGGGCGGGCCGGCCGGGCTTGGTCGGGGTGGGCCAGCAGGGCCCCGCGCAGAAGTAGTCCACACCGGGCTCGCCCGCCGCCGCCATCACCTCGGTCTCGGAGTGGGTGGAGCGGCCGATCAGCAGCTCCGTACCGAGGATGGCCCGGGCGGCGGAGACGGGCAGGTCCCCCTGGCCGAGGTGCAGCACGTCGGAACCGACGGCGTGCGCCACGTCCGCCCGGTCGTTCACGGCCAGGAGCTTGCCGTGGCGCCGGCAGGCCTCGGCGAAGACCTGGAGGTGGTCCAGCTCCTCGGCCGCCTCCATGCCCTTGTCACGCAGCTGCACGATGTCCACACCGGAGGTGAGGACGGCGTCCAGGAACTCGGGGAGGTCCCCCTGCCGCTTCCGTGCGTCCGTGCAGAGATAGAGCCGGGCGTCGGACAGCAGATCGAGTGCGCTGGGCGCACCGGGCACTGCGGGCATGCGGGTCTCCCCCATCGGATCGTTGCCATGACGGCCGTGCGCGGGCCGGGCGGCCCGGCCCGCGCACGGCCGGTGGTGGTGCCGTCAGACGGCGAGCGCCTGCGCGCGGCGCTTCACCTCCGTACCGCGATTCTCGCTGAGGGCCTGCGCGGGCGTGCCCGGCAGGGACGGGTCGGGAGTGAAGAGCCAGTCGAGCATCTCTTCGTCGGTGAAGCCGTCGTCCCTGAGGAGCGTCAGGGTGCCGGCGAGGCCCTTGACGACCTTCTTGCCGTCGATGAAGGCGGCCGGCACCTGGAGCGCCCGATTCTCACCGCGGCGCACTGCGATCAGCTGGCCTTCCTTCACCAGCTGTCGCACACGCGTCACCTCGATATCGAGCATTTCAGCGATATCGGGCAGGTGAAGCCAGGCAGGGACGAGAGCATCGATCTTTGCGTCAATCTCAGTCACAGGACAAGCCTGCCATCCCGGACTGACAGTCGGAAGCGGAGCCGGGCACGGACTGGGCCGTCGAGCGGTACGTCCTGCCTGGGAGAGCGGCGGGGGACCGTCACAGAGCCGTCAGTTTGAGCGGTACGGCGGGGTCGGCGGCCCGCCGCGTGTCGATCCGCGCACCCGCCGCGACGAGTTTGCGGCCCTGCGTCAGGTCACGCGGTCTGCCGACGGCGAGCAGCGCCACCAGCGCCCCCTCCCGCAGCCAGAGGACGGACCAGGCGGCGCTCGCCGGGTCGCCGCGCCACAGGAGGGTGTCGGCCCGGGCGTGGTGGCCCGCGTACTGCACGAAACGGCCGAACTGCTCGGACCAGAAGTACGGCACGGGGTCGTACGGCGCGTGGGACTCCCCCGCGATGCCGGCGGCGACCGTGCGCGGCCCCTGGAGCGCGTTGTCCCAGTGGTGCACCATCAGCCGCTCGCCGTAGCGGGCCGACGGGAAGGAGGCGCAGTCCCCGACGGCGTACACACCGGGCGCCGAGGCGCGCAGCCGGTCGTCGGCGGTGACGGCCCCCTCGGCGCCGGTCGCGATGCCGGAGCCCGCCAGCCAGGCCGTCGCGGGTCTGGCGCCGATGCCCACGACCACCGCGTCCGCCGCCTGCTCGCGGCCGTCGGCGAGGACCACCCGGCCCGGCTCGACGCTCGCCACGCGCGCGTGGGTGAGGAGTTCGGCGCCGCTCTCCGCGTACCAGTCGGCCATCGGAGTGGCGACCTCGGCGGGCAGGGCGCCGGCGAGCGGATGGGCCGCGGCCTCGACGACGGTCACCTCACAGCCGGCCTCCCTGGCCGCGGTGGTGAACTCGGCGCCGATCCAGCCCGCTCCCACCACGACGACATGGTGCTTGTGGTCGAGGACGGGGCGCAGCCGCGCGGCGTCGTCCAGGGTGCGCAGAAGGTGAACACCGGGGACCCCGTCCGTGCCCGGCAGGGTGATCGGTTCGGCGCCGGTGGCGATGACCAGCGCGTCGTACGGAACCGGTCCCGCCGCCGTGTCCACCTCGTGGTCCGCCGGGCGGACACCGGTCACTTCGAGACCCAGCCGCAGCTCCACCCGGAGCGCGTCGAAGTCCACGTCGAAGGCCGAACTCTCCGCCGCGCCGAGGAGGACGGCCTTGGAGAGAGGGGGCCGGTCGTAGGGCTGGTGGCGCTCGGCGCCGATGAGGGTGACGGGGCCTTCGTGCCCCAGTTCGCGCAGTGCCACGGCGGTCTGCACACCCGCCATTCCCGCGCCCACGACGACGGTGCGCCGCTCGTCCGTCTGCTTCCGCTGCTCGCTCACGCGATCACCTTATGAAACCGGCGGGCCGACGACTCCCTTACAGGGGGCGGGGACAGGGGGTTACCCTGACCCGTGAAGCACTTATCGGCAGTAGCGAACAAGAGACTTCACACCTCGCGGGAGCCCGTACGCACCGGGCTGAGAGGGAGGCTGACGCGGCCTCCGACCGTACGAACCTGATCCGGGTCATGCCGGCGAAGGGAGGAGCTGGACACCCATGCGGTCATCTCACGCTCACCACCGGGAATCCGGCCGGAGCGACGTCCTGGTCGTCGGGGGCGGGATCATCGGCCTCGTCACCGCCTGGCGGGCGGCGCAGCGCGGACTCGCCGTCACCGTCGTCGATCCCGAACCGGGCGGCGGCGCCGCGCGGGTCGCCGCCGGGATGCTCGCCGCCGTCAGCGAACTCGACCACGGCGAACAGACCTTGCTGGGGCTGAACATCGCCTCGGCGCGGCTGTATCCCGATTTCGTCGCCGAACTGGAGTCGGTCACCGGCCGGGACACCGGCTACCGCCCCTGCGGCACGCTCGCCGTCGCTCTCGACAGCGACGACCGGGCGCAGCTGCGTGAACTCCACGCCCTCCAAAGGAGGTCGGGTCTGGAGTCGGAGTGGCTCACCGGCCGCGAGTGCCGGCGGCTGGAGCCGATGCTCGCTCCCGGCGTGCGCGGCGGGCTGCGGATCGACGGGGACCACCAGATCGACCCGCGCAGGCTCGCGACCGCCCTCGTGACGGCCTGCGAGCGGGCGGGGGTGGTCTTCCACCGGGCGTGGGCGGAGCGCCTGCGGGTGGTCCGGGACCGAGCGGCCGGGATCACGGTGAGCGGCGGCTCCGAACTCGGCGCCGGCCAGGTCGTCGTCGCCGGGGGCAGCCTCAGCGGGCGGCTCGCGGGGGTGCCGGACGACGTCGTGCCTCCGGTACGTCCCGTCAAGGGCCAGGTCCTGCGGCTGACGGTGCCGCGCGCGTACGCCCCGTTCCTGTCCCGGACGCTGCGGGCCGAGGTCCGCGGCAGCCACATCTACCTCGTGCCGCGCGAGAACGGCGAACTGGTCGTCGGGGCGACGAGCGAGGAGCTGGGCTGGGACACGACGGTGACGGCGGGCGGCGTGTACGAGCTGCTGCGCGACGCCCACGAACTGCTCCCCGGCATCACCGAACTGCCGCTCACCGAGACCCGCGCCGGGCTGCGTCCGACGTCGCCGGACAACGCGCCGCTGCTCGGACCGACCGCCCTGCCGGGGCTCCACCTGGCCACCGGGCACCACCGAAACGGGGTGCTCCTGACGCCCGTCACCGGCCGGGTGATGGCCACCGTACTCACGACGGGTGAACTCCCGCACGACGCACGGCCCTTCACACCCGGGCGCTTCTCGCCCGGCCGCCCGCCGGCCCCCTCCCCCGCCGTCTCCGCAGGTCAGGAGCAGCACGCATGACCGACACCGTGAACCCGCACAGGTCCGGCGCCGCGCCGGAGTCCCTGACCGTCTCGGTGAACGGAGCGGCCCGTGTCCTCGCCGGCCCCGTCACCCTCGACGTCCTCGTCGCGACCCTCACCGCCGCCCCCTCGGGCGTCGCCGCCGCGCTCAACGAGACCGTCGTCCCGCGCGGGCGCTGGTCCGACACCACCCTGTCCGACGGTGACCGCGTCGAAGTCCTCACCGCCGTCCAAGGAGGCTGACCCGATGTCCGACGACCGGCTCACCATAGGCGGCACCGTCCTCAACTCCCGGCTCATCATGGGGACGGGCGGCGCGCCCAGCCTCGACGTGCTGGAACGGTCCCTGGCCGCCTCCGGCACCGAACTCACGACCGTCGCGATGCGCAGGCTGGACCCGAACGTGCGGGGCTCCGTCCTGTCCGTGCTCGGCCGGCTGGGCATCCGGGTCCTGCCGAACACGGCGGGCTGCTTCACCGCGGGCGAGGCCGTCCTCACCGCGCGGCTCGCCCGCGAGGCGCTGGGCACCGACTGGATCAAGCTGGAGGTGGTGGCCGACGAGCGGACGCTGCTGCCCGATCCGATCGAACTCCTGGACGCCGCCGAGACATTGGTGGACGACGGCTTCACGGTCCTGCCGTACACGAACGACGATCCCGTGCTCGCCAGGAAGCTGGAGGACGTGGGGTGCGCGGCGGTCATGCCGCTCGGCTCCCCGATCGGATCGGGTCTGGGCATCCGCAACCCGCACAACTTCCGGCTGATCACCGATCACGCGCGCGTGCCGGTGATCCTGGACGCGGGGGCGGGTACGGCCTCGGACGCCGCCCTCGCCATGGAGCTGGGCTGCGCGGCCGTCATGCTGGCGTCGGCGGTCACCCGCGCCCAGGAGCCCGTCCTGATGGCCGAGGCGATGCGGCACGCCGTCGAGGCGGGCCGGCTGGCGCACCGCGCGGGGCGCATCGCGCGCCGCCACTTCGCGGACGCCTCGTCTCCCACGGAGGGGCTGGCCGCACTGGACCCGGAGCGCCCGGCCTTCTGAGGCCCCGCGCTCCGGGGGAAGCGGGCGGCGGCCGATTGCCGCGGCGCGGTGCGGGTGCTGTCACAAGACGGCTCCAGTGGCGCGTCGGGCCCGACCCGGGGCTGCGGGAGTGTCGGCGGCGGCTCGTAGACTCGGGCGGGTGGACACGACCCTTAGGGACCCTCTCGTCGGGCAGGTGCTCGACGGCCGTTACCGCGTCGACGCGCGCATCGCCGTCGGCGGCATGGCCACGGTCTACCGGGCCGTCGACACCCGGCTCGACCGGGTCCTCGCCCTGAAGGTCATGCACCCGGCCCTGGCGACCGACGCCACGTTCGTGGAGCGCTTCATCCGCGAGGCCAAGTCCGTCGCGCGGCTCGCGCACCCGAACGTCGTCGGGGTCTTCGACCAGGGCGCCGAGGGCGCGTACGTGTACCTGGCGATGGAGTACGTGGAGGGCTGCACGCTGCGGGACGTCCTGCGCGAGCGCGGCGCCCTCCAGCCGCGTGCGGCCCTCGACATCCTGGAGCCGATGCTGGCCGCGCTGGGCGCCGCCCACCGGGCCGGTTTCATCCACCGGGACATCAAGCCGGAGAACGTCCTGATAGGGGACGACGGCCGGGTCAAGGTCGCCGACTTCGGGCTCGTACGGGCCGTCGGATCGGTCACCAACACCACCGGCACCATCCTCGGCACGGTCTCCTACCTCGCCCCGGAGCAGATCGAGTACGGCACCTCCGACACCCGGGTCGACGTGTACGCGTGCGGTGTCGTCCTGCACGAAATGCTGACCGGCGCCAAACCGCACGGCGGGGACACCCCCGCGCAGGTGCTCTACCTCCATCTGAACGAGGACGTGCCCGCGCCGTCCGCCGCGGTGCCCGGAATGGCGGCCGGGCTGGACGAACTGGTCGCCGCGGCCACCGCCCGCGATCCGGAGCTCCGCCCCGAGGACGCGGTGGCGATGCTGGCGCTGACCCGGCGCACCCGCGCCGCGCTCGACGACGCCCAGCTGGACGCGGTGCCGCCGCGGGCCACCGCGAAGACCTCGCCGGCCGCCCCCGTGACGAAGCGCGGGGCGCGCCGCGCCGGCGGGGCGGTCTCCGGTGCCTCGGAGCCGTCGCAGGACGGCCACGACCGCGACAGCGGGAGCGGGCGCTCCCACGACGCCTCGCCCGCCGCCCCCGGCGCCTCCCGCGGCGCGGCCGCGGGCGGTCACGCGGGCGGCGCCGACGACCGTACGGACGTGATTCCGCGCCTCGTCCGGCTTCCCGTCTCACCGGACGATTCCGGTACCGCCGATCTGTCGGCGGCCTCCCGGGGAGACGACCAGGTCCGCCGCACCAGCCGGCTCACCATGCCGCCGCCGGAGCCCGAGGCGCCGGTGCGGCAGCCGCCCGCGCGCCGCCGCACCGGCAGGATCGCCTCCGCGCCTCGCGGGAGCGTCCTGGCGATCGTGGTCGCCGCGCTGCTGGTGCTCGGTGTGGGCGTCGTTGTCTGGTACATCAACTCGGGCCAGTTCACCCGCGTCCCCTCGCTCCTCGGGCAGACCGAGCAGACGGCGAAGAAGCGCCTGGGTGACGCGGGGCTCGACGCGAGCGTCGAGAAGGACTTCAGCGACACGTTCGAGCGCGGCACGGTCATGCGCACCGACCCGGAGCCCCGGGCGCGGATACGGGGCAACGGGTCGGTGACCCTCGTCATCTCCCGCGGCCCGGAGATCGTGCGGGTCCCGGACCTGACCGGCAAGTCACTGGCCGACGCCAAGGACACGCTGAGGAAGGTCGGGCTGGCGCCCGGCGTCGTCGCCCGGTCCTTCGACGAGAAGACCGATCAGGGCGACATCATCCGCACCCAGCCGAAGGCGGGTACGGAGCTGCGGCCCGACGCGGGCGTGGCGCTGGTCGTCAGCAAGGGCAGGCCGGTCCATGTGCCCGATGTGACCGGCCAGTCCGAGGAGGAGGCGACCGCCTCGCTCGAAGACGCGGGACTCGACGTGAAGATCGCGGCCGAGCGCGTCAACTCACCCGAGGAATCCGGAGCGGTGGCCAGGCAGTCCGCGAAGGAGGGCAGCAGGCTCGCCCGCGGCGACACCGTCACGCTGACGATCTCCAAGGGTCCCCGGATGCTCACCGTGCCGGACGTCACGGGGAAGTCGATAGACGCGGCAAGGAGCGAACTGAACGCCGCGGGCTTCGAGGTAGAGGTCGACCGGAGCTTCCCGTTCCTGGACGACACCGTGGCCAAGCAGTCCGTCGGGGGCGGCGAGAAGGCCGCCGAGGGCAGCACCGTCACCATCACGACCAAGGGGATCTGAGGCTTGACGCTCCCCGACCGCCCGCGCAATCTTGTCGGCGGCCATGTTCCGGTGGCGGGCGGTCTCGCCCGCGTGGGGCTGGCCTGGGCGCGTGACATCGGCGCCGAGACCGTCCAGGTCTTCGTGGCCAATCCGCGCGGCTGGGCGACGCCCGCCGGGAATCCGGCCCAGGACGAGCTGTTCCGGGACCGATGCGCCGCCGAGGGTCTGTCCGCGTACGTCCACGCGCCGTATCTGATCAACTTCGGCTCCCACACACCGGAGACGGCGGAGAGGTCGGTGCACTCCCTGCGGCACAGCCTGCGCCGGGGC
Source organism: Streptomyces sp. NP-1717 (assembly GCF_022695985.1). Lineage (GTDB taxonomy): Bacteria > Actinomycetota > Actinomycetes > Streptomycetales > Streptomycetaceae > Streptomyces. The sequence continues at coordinate 22,884 of NZ_JAAPBF010000016.1, forward strand.
CGGGAGATCGGCGCCCGGGGCGTCGTCGTGCACACGGGCTCGGCGACCGGCGGACGGCCGCGCGAGGTGGCGCTCGCGCAGGTACGGGAGCGGATGCTGCCGCTCCTCGACGAGCTGACGCACGACGACGACCCGTATCTGCTGCTGGAGGCGACCGCGGGGCAGGGCTCCTCGCTCTGCTCGCTCGCCGAGGACTTCGGTCCGTACTTCGACGCGCTCGACGCGCATCCCCGGCTCGGCATCTGCCTCGACACGTGCCACGTCTTCGCGGCGGGCCACGATCTGGCCGCGCCGCACGGGACGCACCGGACGCTGGACAGGCTGGTGGAGACGGTGGGTCCGGGCAGGCTCAGGCTGATCCACGCCAACGACTCCAAGGACGTGTCGGGCGCCCGTAAGGACCGGCACGTGAACATCGGCGCGGGCCATATCGGTGAGGCGCCGTTCCGGGCGCTGTTCTCGCATCCGGCGACCGAGGGCGTGCCGTTGGTGATCGAGACCCCCGGCGGCAAGGAAGGCCACGCGGCGGATGTCGCCCTGCTGAAGAAGCTCCGCGACTCGTAGGCGAGACGCCTCTACAGCTCCGGGCCGTCCCCGGGGCCTTCCTGGTAGGAGTAGCGCTGCTCGCTCCAGGGGTCGCCGATGTTGTGATAGCCGCGCTCCTCCCAGAAGCCGCGGCGGTCGGCGGTCATGTATTCCACACCACGGACCCATTTCGGGCCCTTCCACGCATAAAGGTGCGGCACGACGAGCCGCAGTGGAAATCCGTGTTCGGCGGTGAGGAGTTCGCCCCCGTTGTGCGTGGCGAATACGGTCCGTTCCGAGGTGAAATCGGCAAGACGGACATTCGCGCTGTAGCCGTACTCGGCCCAGACCATGACATGGGTGACGTTCGGCGCCGGCGGAGCGAGTTCCAGGATCGTACGGGCGAGCACGCCGCCCCATTCGGCCCCGAGCATGCTGAATTTTGTCACGCAATGAAGATCGGCAACGACCGTCGAGAACGGCAGGGCCGAGAACTCCTCGTGATTCCAGCAGCGCTTGTCCCCGTCGGCCGTGGCGCCGAAGACGCGGAACTCCCAGCGCTCGGGCCTGAACTTGGGCACGGGACCGTAATGCGTGACAGGCCAGCCGCGCTGGAGCCGCTGCCCCGGCGGAAGCCCGGACTGCGCCGACTCCCGTTCTTCCCGGCTCCGCGGCTGACCCATGCCTTCCATGGTGACAGACCACGAAGGGTGGTCATGACCAGGTACAGCCCGATTCGGGCAACTGCTACTAAGTACGGCCTTACTGGACGCCCTTCGGACGTCGGTGCGAGGATGCGCGCATCCCGGCCAGTCCCCGTTGGAAGGAGCCTCTGCGATGCAGGGCGACCCCGAGGTCATCGAGTTCCTCAATGAGCAGCTGACCGCCGAATTGACAGCGATCAACCAGTACTTCCTGCACGCCAAAATGCAGGAGAACTTCGGCTGGACGAAGCTCGCCAAGTACACACGGTCCGAGTCCTTCGACGAGATGAAGCACGCGGAGATCCTGACCGACCGAATTCTCTTCCTGGAGGGCCTGCCGAATTACCAGCGGCTTTTCCATGTACGGATCGGCCAGACGGTCACCGAGATGTTCAACGCCGACCGGCAGATCGAGGTGGAGGCGATCGACAGGCTCCGGCGCGGGGTCGACGTCATGCGCGCCAAGGGCGACATCACGTCGGCGAAGATCTTCGAGTCGATCCTCGCGGACGAGGAGCACCACATCGACTATCTCGACACCCAGCTCGAACTGGTCGAGAAGCTCGGTGAGGCGCTGTACATCGCACAGCTGATCGAGCAGCCCGACAGCTGACCGGTCTGGGCGGCGCCGGTGCGTCAGGCGGCTTCCAGGCCCGCCGACGTGCCCACCGCCCGTACGGCGGCCGCCTGCGCGACGGCCGTCTCCACGGCGGAGGTGCCCACGGTGGCCGGCGAGGAGAGCTCACGGCGCGGGCAGGCGCCGCGGCCGAGTATCGACTGGATGCTGCGCACGCACGAACCGCAGTCCGTGCCGGCTTTCGAGGCGGAGGCGATCTGGCGGGGGGTGCACGCACCCGCCTCCGCGTGGTCCCGGACCTGCTTCTCGGTGATGCCGAAGCACGAGCAGACGTACACGCGGTTCACCTCCCGGCGGGATCGTTGGCTGGCGCCGTCCCCGTTGGCACGGTGAGGCAAACCTAACCTTACCTGCCGTCCCGGTGCGCGCGAAAGGCCCCCGTACGAGGGTGGGGCGCGGATCACATCGCGATCCGCGCCCCACTCCTTCGTACTGCTCCGCGTGCCCGGCCGCGCCCGGCCCGGTGCGCTACTGCGCCCGGTACATCTCCGCGACGAGGAAGGCCAGGTCGAGCGACTGGCTGCGGTTGAGCCGGGGGTCGCAGGCCGTCTCGTACCGCTGGTGGAGGTCGTCGACGAAGATCTCGTCGCCGCCGCCCACGCACTCGGTGACGTCCTCGCCGGTCAGCTCCACGTGGATGCCGCCGGGGTGCGTGCCCAGGCCCTTGTGGACCTCGAAGAAGCCCTTGACCTCGTCCAGCACGTCGTCGAACCGGCGGGTCTTGTGGCCGGACGCCGCCTCGAAGGTGTTGCCGTGCATCGGGTCGGTCACCCACGCCACGGTCGCGCCGGACGCGGTCACCTTCTCGACCAGCTCGGGAAGCTTGTCCCTGACCTTGTCGGCGCCCATCCGGACGATGAACGTCAGCCGGCCGGGCTCACGCTCGGGGTCGAGCCGGTCGACGTAGCTGAGCGCGTCGTCGACCGACGTCGTCGGGCCGAGCTTGATACCGATCGGGTTGGCGATCTTCGAGGCGAACTCGATGTGCGCGCCGTCCAGTTGACGGGTGCGCTCACCGATCCAGACCATGTGGCCCGAGACGTCGTACAGCTTGCCGGTGCGCGAGTCCACTCGGGTCAGCGCCGACTCGTAGTCGAGCAGCAGGGCCTCGTGCGAGGAGAAGAACTCGACCGTGCGGAACTCCGCCGGGTCGGTGCCCGCCGCCTTCATGAAGTTCAGCGCGTTGTCGATCTCGCGGGCGAGACGCTCGTAACGCTGGCCGGACGGGGACGACTTCACGAAGTCCTGGTTCCAGGCGTGCACCTGGCGCAGGTCCGCGTAACCGCCGGTGGTGAAGGCGCGCACCAGGTTGAGCGTCGCGGCGGACGCGTTGTACATCCGCTTAAGCCGCTCGGGGTCCGGGACCCTGGCCGCCTCGGTGAAGGCGAAGCCGTTGACGGAGTCACCGCGGTAGGTGGGCAGCGTCACACCGTCACGCGTCTCGGTGGGCTTGGAACGCGGCTTCGAGTACTGCCCGGCGATCCTGCCGACCTTCACCACCGGCACGGAGGCCGCGTAGGTGAGGACGGCGCCCATCTGGAGCAGCGTCTTGAGCTTGCTGCGGATCTGTTCGGCGGACACGCCGTCGAAGGCCTCGGCGCAGTCGCCTCCCTGGAGCAGGAACGCCTCACCCTTGGCGACGGCGCCCATCCTGGCGCGCAGTTGGTCGCACTCGCCCGCGAAGACGAGCGGAGGATAGCTTTCCAGCTCCGCGACGGCGGCGCGCAGGGCCTCGGCATCGGGATACTCGGGCTGCTGCGCCGCGGGGAGGTCTCGCCAGGTCGCCTGTGCGGCGGGTGCTCGGGTGTCAGCGTTCACGGTCACGTGGACAACATTACGGGTTCCGGGCAGCCGTCCACGCCGACTCTCAGTGGATGAGACGGATGTCCACCCTCGTGTCGCAGGCGGGCGGTGTCGGTTAGGATCCGCTCCATGTTGACGCAGCTGAACCAGGCTTGGTGGTGGACCGCACATCCGGCGGTCCGCTGATTCACGCGCGCAACACCGAATCGCAAGGCCGCCCGAGGGGCGGCCTTCCGTGTTTCCCGGCCCGCCGGCCGACACGGACCGGGATCCGGGGCCGTTCCTCCTCTCCGGAAGGAACCACCCCGTATGCGCACCGACCCCGCCCGCACCGACCCCGCCCGCGCCGGCACCGCGCGCCCCGGCACCGCCGGTCTGATCGCCCGGCTCCTGCGCGACGACTGCCCGCCCTTCGCCCTGCTGCGCCGCCGCACGCCGGGGCGCGACCACGACACCGTGGAACTGTTCGTCGGCGACGTGCGCGAGGTGCGCCGGCTGGCCGACATCCCCGCCGGTGACGAGCGCCCCTCGCTCGCCCTGATCCCGTTCCGGCAGATCCGGGAGCGCGGCTTCGAGGCGCACGACGACGGCACCCCGCTGTCGGTGCTGGTGGCGGACGAGTCGTACGAGCTGCCGCTCGCCGACGTCCTCGCGCACCTCCCCGCCCACCCGGTCCGGGTCGAGGACGGTGCCTTCGACGTCGACGACGAGCGGTACGCGGACATCGTCCGGCGTGTCGTCGAGAACGAGATCGGCCGGGGCGAGGGGGCGAACTTCGTCGTCCGGCGGACCTTCGAGGGCCGGATCCCCGGTTTCGGTCGGAGCGACGCGCTGGCGCTTTTCCGGCGGCTGCTGGCCGGTGAGCGGGGCGCGTACTGGACCTTCGTGGTCCACACCGGAGGAGGGAAGGGGCGGGAGAGCGGCGGGCGGACGCTGGTCGGGGCGAGCCCCGAGGCGCATGTGCGGATGAGCGGCGGCACGGTCGTGATGAATCCGATCAGCGGCACGTTCCGCTATCCGCCCGGGGGGCCGACCACCAAGGCGCTGCTCGACTTCCTCGGCGACCGCAAGGAGACCGACGAACTGTCGATGGTCGTCGACGAGGAACTGAAGATGATGTGCACCGTCGGTGACATGGGCGGGGTGGTCGTCGGGCCGCGGCTCAAGGAGATGGCCCATCTCGCGCACACGGAGTACGAGTTGCGCGGGCGCAGCTCGCTCGACGTCCGCGACGTGCTGCGGGAGACGATGTTCGCCGCGACCGTCACCGGATCCCCGGTGGAGAACGCCTGTCGGGTCATCGCGCGGTACGAGCCGCCGGGGCGGGACGGTGCCGGGCGCGGCTACTACGCGGGCGCGCTGGCCCTCGTGGGACGGGACGCGGGCGGCGCGCAGACGCTCGACTCCCCCATCCTGATCCGGACCGCGGACATCGACGCCGGCGGCCGGCTGCGCGTGCCGGTCGGGGCGACGCTCGTACGGCACTCCGATCCGGCGGGCGAGGTCGCGGAGACCCACGCCAAGGCGGCGGGGGTGCTGGCGGCGCTGGGCGTGCACGCGGGGCGGCCGGGCGGCGCCCCTGTACAGAAGTCGCTCGCCGACGACCTGCGGGTGCGGGCCGCGCTGGACTCGCGGCGGGCGCATCTGGCGCCGTTCTGGCTGAGGATGCAGGAGCGCTCGGCGTCCCTGTCGGGGCACGCGCTGGTCATCGACAGCGAGGACACCTTCACGGCGATGCTCGCGCACCTGCTGCGGTCCGCCGGCCTGGACGTGACCGTACGCCGCTACGACGAACCGGGCCTCGGTGAGAAGGCCGTGCTTTCGCACCGGGGACCGGTGGTGCTGGGCCCCGGCCCGGGGGATCCGGCGGACCCCGTCGACCCCCGGATGCGTACGCTGCGGGCGCTGACCGCCGCGCTGCTGCGCGAGCACCGGGGCGGGCTGCTGGGCGTCTGCCTCGGCAACGAGCTGATCGCGGCGGAGCTGGGCCTGCCAACCGCGCGCAAGCGGGAGCCGTACCAGGGGGCGCAGACCCGGATCGAACTCTTCGGCAGGACGGAGACCGTCGGCTTCTACAACAGCTTCACCGCCCGCTGCGACGACGCGCGGGCGGCGGAGCTGGCGGCGCGCGGCATCGAGGTGAGCCGTGACGGCGCGGGAGAGGTGCACGCGCTGCGGGGGCCGGGCTTCGCCGGGGTGCAGTTCCACCCGGAGTCCGTGCTGACGCTGCGCGGCCCTCAGATCGTGGGCGGGCTCGTCGCCGATGCGATGCGCGGCAGCGGGGCGGGGCGGCGGCGCGAGGTGCGCTGACCCGGAGGGCCGTTCACGGGGCCGGGGGACGGCCGGTCGCCGGCCGGCCCTCGATCGCCGGACGGGCTGTGATGGCAGCCGTCCGGCGATCGAGGGAACGGGCGGCCCGCGAGCCGCCTTCGCGCCGATCGGTCAGCCGAAGAAGACGCCGACTTCTTGGTAGAGCTCCGGCTGGACGGTCTTGAGCTCCGCGATCGCCTCCGAGATCGGGACGCGCACGATGTCCGTGCCGCGCAGGGCGACCATCTTGCCGAAGTCGCCCTCCTTCACCGCGTCGATCGCGTGCAGCCCGAACCGCGTGGCCAGCCAGCGGTCGAAGGCGCTCGGTGTGCCACCGCGCTGCACATGGCCGAGGACCGTGGTCCGCGCCTCCTTGCCGGTGCGCTTCTCGATCTCCTTGGCAAGCCATTCACCGACGCCCGACAGCCGTACATGGCCGAAGGAGTCCAGCGTGCCGTCCTTGAGGATCACCTCGCCGTCCTTGGGCATCGCGCCCTCGGCGATGACGACGATCGGCGCGTACGAGGCCTTGAAACGCGACGTCACCCAGGCACAGACCTGGTCGATGTCGAAGCGCTGCTCCGGGATGAGGATGACGTTCGCGCCGCCCGCCAGGCCCGAGTGCAGGGCGATCCAGCCCGCGTGCCGCCCCATCACCTCGCAGACGAGGACGCGCATGTGGGACTCGGCCGTGGTGTGGAGGCGGTCGATCGCCTCGGTCGCGATGCCGACCGCCGTGTCGAATCCGAAGGTGTAGTCGGTCGCCGAAAGGTCGTTGTCAATGGTCTTGGGCACGCCCACACAGGGAATGCCGTGCACGTCGGAGAGCTGGGCCGCCACGCCCAGGGTGTCCTCGCCGCCGATCACGATGAGCGCGTCGACCTCGCTGCTCGCGAGGTTCTCCTTGATCCGGCGGATCCCGTCCGCCGCCTTGAGCGGATTGGTGCGCGAGGATCCGAGGATGGTGCCGCCGCGGGGCAGGATGCCTCGCACGGTGGGGATGTCGAGCCGTACGGTGTCGCCTTCCAGCGGTCCTCGCCAGCCGTCCCGGAAGCCGGTGAACTCGTACCCGTACTCCGTGACGCCCTTGCGCACGATGCCACGAATGACCGCATTGAGCCCTGGGCAGTCGCCGCCCCCGGTCAATACTCCGACCCGCATGGAAACACTTCCCTTCGCCGTCGGTGACGCACCTGAGCCACGCCTGAGTGACACAGGTCACCCCGGCATGGTGCGCAGGGTCATTTCCGTAGCACCAGAGGGCGGTGGGAGGTGGTTGCGCGAGGGGCGCGGACGGGGCCGTACGGAACGCTCTCGCGTCAGACGTCGTCGAGGCCGCGTTCGATGGCGTACCGCACCAGCTCCACGCGGTTGTGGAGCTGGAGCTTGCCGAGGGTGTTCTGCACGTGGTTCTGCACCGTCCGGTGCGAGATGACCAGGCGCTCGGCGATCTGCTTGTACGAGAGCCCCTTGGCGACCAGGCGCAGCACCTCGGTCTCGCGCTCGGTCAGCTGAGGTGCCTTGGGCTCGTCCGACGCCGCGGGGGCGGGCTCGGAGGCGAGCCTGCGGTACTCGCCGAGGACCAGCCCGGCGAGTCCGGGGGTGAAGACCGGGTCGCCGACGGCGGTGCGCCGCACCGCGTCCGTCAGCTCGGCCGTACTGGCCGACTTCAGCAGATAGCCCGTGGCGCCCGACTTCACCGCTTCGAGTACGTCGGCGTGCTCGCCGCTCGCCGAGAGGACCAGCACGCGCAGGCCGGGCAGGCTGCCGACCAGTTCCTTGCAGACCTGGACGCCGGGCATGCCGGGCAGGTTGAGGTCGAGGACGATCACGTCGGGGGTGGTGGCCGTCGCGCGGCGCACCGCCTGGGGGCCGTCGCCCGCCGTCGCCACGACGTCGAACCCCGCCTCGGTCAGGTCGCGGGCGACGGCGTCGCGCCACATCGGGTGGTCGTCGACGACCATCACGCGCGTCGCGCCGTCAGTGGCCTTCTCCGTGGCCCTCTCCGCGTCCGTGCCCCGCTCGTCGCCGTCCGTGTGCTCGCTCATCGCTCCGCCTTCCCCCGTGGAACCTTCAACTCGACTTCCGTGCCCTGGCCGGGGACCGAGATCAGCTCGGCCGTGCCGCCCAACTCGCGCAACCGCCCCCGGATCGACAGCGCGACACCGAGGCGCCCCTCGCCCTCGGCCTGCGCGAGCCGGCCCTCCGGGATGCCGGGGCCGTCGTCCCTGACGGTCACGATCACCTCGTCCGGCGAGTCCTCGACCAGGATCCAGGACCGCGCGCCGTCTCCGGCGTGCTTGCGGACATTGTCCAGTGCGGCACCGACAGCCGCCGTCAGCTCCCGTGCGGCGGCGGGCGGCAGCAGGACGGGTGCGCCCGGCTCGGCGAGTGTCACCGCGGAGCCGGAGAGCGGCGCCAGCAGCGTACGCAGATCCCACCGCCGGTCCTCGTCGGGGGCGTCGCCGTCCTCGCCTTCCAAGGAGGGCGCGTCGTCGGCGGTGCCCACCACCGCCCCGGGTGAACCGTCCCGCGAGGTGCGGCTGGTCGGCACGAGTCCGCTGGAGACCAGCGTCCGCAGGGCGATCTCCTGCTCCCCGGCCATGCGGCCCAGCTCCGCCGCCTCGCCCCCGAGTGCCGTTCCGCGCCGCTGCACCATCGCCAGTACCTGAAGGACGCTGTCGTGGATGTCGCGTGCCAGGCGCTCCCGCTCGCGGGTCGCGGCCTCGATCTCCAGGGCGCGCGCCAGCGTGCGCTCCGAGGCGCGGGCGACCTCGACGATGTAGCCGATCGCGATGGACGCCACCCACACCAGCAGCACGTTGTGCAGCGTGTCGCGGCTGGGGGTACCGCGCCCGACCAGGTTGGCGACGGCGACGAGCGAGGAGGCGAAGGCCGCCCAGCGCCAGCCGCCCTTGACGGCGAAGGCGAGGACGGAGCCCGCGGTCCATATGGTCGGCAGGGTGGGGCCGTCCATGTACCGCGCCTGCACGTCCACGACCGGGGTGAGCAGGATGCCGACGAGCGCGATGGTGAGGTCGACGCCCAGGAAACGCTTGGTGCAGCTGACGGCGTTGGCCACCTTGGGCAGCGTGACGACCGTCCAGACGACGAGAAGGGCGAGGAATCCGGCGGCGAGCCAGGGGCGCTCGAACTTGTCGCGCCCGAAGGCGAAGATCAGGACGGCGTAGACCATCGTGAGCAGGCGGTACGCGGTGAGCGCGCGCCACAGCGGCTGCTCGACCGACATACGTACGACGTCCCCGCGTCTGGCCACGTGTCCCCCCACCCCCGGTGTCACGATGTGTCCTCCTGGCAGCCGGCCCGCTGCCCCGGCGCGCTGCCGTCCCGTCGGCCCCGGCCGGCCGGACCGGTTCTCAACTCGCCTTGGTCTTCGCCTCTTCGGCGATCCTGCGCTTGGCCGCCGTCGCGTAGATGTCGACGTACTCCTGGCCCGAGAGCTTCATGATCTCGTACATGACCTCGTCGGTCAGCGAACGCAGGATGAAGCGGTCCCCCTCCATGCCCTGGTACCGGCTGAAGTCCAGCGGCTCGCCGATCCTGATCCCCGGCCGCATCAGCTTCGGCACGACCGTGCCCGGCGGCTGGATCTTCTCCGTGTCGATCATGGCGACCGGGATGACGGGCGCGCCGGTGGCGAGCGCCACGCGCGCGAGGCCGCCGGGCTTGCCCCGGTAGAGCCGGCCGTCGGGCGACCGGGTGCCCTCCGGGTAGATGCCGAAGAGTTCGCCGCGCTCCAGTACCGCTATGCCGCTCTTGATGGCCGCCTCGCCCGCGCCGCGCGCTCCGGAGCGGTCGACCGGAAGCTGGCCGACCCCTTTGAAGAACGCGGCCGTGAGCCGCCCCTTCACACCCGGCGAGGTGAAGTACTCCGCCTTGGCGATGAAGGTGACCTTCCGGGTCAGTACCGCGGGGAGGAAGAACGAGTCCGAGAACGAGAGATGGTTGCTCGCGAGGATCGCGGGCCCCTCCTCGGGAATGTTCTCGATGCCCTCCACCCAAGGTCTGAAAGCGAGCTTGAGCGATCCTCCGATGGAGAACTTCATCGCGCCGTAGATCAACTCGGGTGCCTCCTGTGTGCTGTCGACCGACCTTAACCCGAGGGGCGCGCGCGGGTTCCTTCACGGGGCGCCGACGGCTCTGGTCGGTGTCGGCCCGGTCGCGTACGGTGAAGTACCACTTCGAGACTCACGAACAGGAGACCCTGTGCCGGTCCTTCCTGGAGCCGAGCCGTACCGCCACGAGGGCGGAGATGTCGGCGTCCTCCTCTGCCACGGATTCACCGGTTCCCCGCAGTCGCTGCGCCCCTGGGCCGAGCATCTGGCCGCCCGGGGCCTCACGGTGTCGCTGCCGCTGCTCCCCGGGCACGGCACCCGCTGGGAGGACATGCAGATCACCGGCTGGCAGGACTGGTACGCGGAGGTGGACCGGGCGCTGCGGGAGCTCGTCGAGCGGTGCGAACGGGTCTTCGTCTTCGGTCTCTCCATGGGCGGGACACTGGCTCTGCGGCTCGCGGCCAAGCACGGGCACGCGGTCACCGGTGTCGCCGTCGTCAACCCGGCGAACAAGGTGCACGGTCTTTCGGCGTACGCCCTGCCGCTCGCCCGTCACCTGGTCCGTACGACGAAGGGCCTGCGCAGCGACATCGCGCTGCCGGGCAGCGAGGAGGTCGGTTACGACCGGGTCCCGCTGCACGCGGCGCACTCGCTGCGGAATTTCTTCGGGCTGGTGGACGGGGAGCTGCCCCAGGTGACCCAGCCGCTGCTGCTGATGCGCAGCCCGCGGGACCATGTCGTGCCCCCGGCGGACTCGGCCAGGATCCTCGGCCGCGTCTCGTCGACCGACATCCGGGAGGTCATCCTGGAACACAGCTACCACGTGGCGACGTTGGACAACGATGCGGAGCTCATTTTCGAGGAGAGTCACACGTTCGTCGACCGACTCGCTCCGAGCGTCGGGAAGAAGGGGAGCAGAACCGGTGGCTGAGCATGACGCGGACCGCGAGCCGCAGCCGATCGACGAGGACGCCGCGTGGGCGGCGATCGTCGCGGGGTACGGCGAGGAGCCGGCCGATCCGCCGGGTGCCAAGCCCTTCAAGTCGGTCGAGGACCTGGCGCTCCTGGAGAGCGACCGGAACAGGACCGAGCCGTCGCCGCCCAAGGACAAGGAGTCCGGGACCACGAAGGCGGACCTCGGACCGGTGAACGGACCGGAGGCCGGGTCGGCGGCCGGGCCGGACACCGGTCGCGACCCCGCCGCCAAGGACACCGCGGGCACGGACGCGACGCCGGACGCCAAGCCCGACAAGCCGTCGCTCGGCGGCTCGCTGGGCAGCTCCGTCGTCTTCGCGCCCGGCGTCGGCGGCGGGGGCCCGCGTGACTATTCGGTGGCGGAGCCGAAGGACGACGATCTCGACGACGGCGACGAGGGCCATTTCGTACCGCCGGAGCCGCCGCCGCTGCCCGAGGCCGACGTCACGGCCAAGTTCGCCTGGCTCGCCGTGATCGGCGGGCCGGTGCTCATGCTCCTCGCGGTGCTGTTCCAGTGGGAGATGACCTGGTGGCTGACGACGGTCTGTATCGGCGGTTTCCTGGGCGGTTTCGTCACGCTGGTGGCGCGCATGCAGCACGACGACGAGGAGGACGACGATCCGGGGCGCGGCGCGGTGGTCTGACGATCCGTCGGCCCTGACGCCGCCTCAACCCCGTTTCCCCTGAGGCGGGTTCAGGAGGCGGGTACGCGCAGGGCGGCCAGCACCGGAAGGTGATCCGTGGCCGCCAGCAGGTCGCTCTCCTCGATGCCCGGCAGGCCCAACGGCACCCCGCAGCCGAGCACTTCGACCCCCTCGGTCGCGAAAATCGCGTCGATGCGCTGGTGCGGATCGGCGGGCGTGGAGGTGTACTCGCTCCCCCACGGCTTGACCGCCCAGCAGTCCTGGAGCACCTTGGCCAGCCGGCGGAACGAACGGCCCTGGGGCCGGTCGTTGAGATCACCGGCCACGATCGTGTGCGGTACGTCCATCGTCCGGACCCGGTCCAGCAGCATCCCGCTCTGGGCGAGGCGCTCGTCGCTCCGCAGGCTGAGATGACAGCTCAGCAGGCCCATCCTGGCGCCGCCGATCCGTACGACCGCCGTGGCGAAACCCCGCCGGTGCAGACCGGGTGTCAGCGGCAGCAGGACGTCCTCCGTACGCTCCACGGTCGCGCGCAGTGAGCACAGCAGCAGCGGTCCGGCGGCGGAGCCGCCGCCGCTGAGGACGACGAGATCAGTGCGGGCCGCCAGCCACGCGGCGCGCTTGCGCCAGCGGAAGAAGCGCGGCGCCTCCTGGACGAAGACCAGGTCGGGCTCGCACGCCCGGATCACCCGGGCCAGCGCCTCGGTGTCGTCGCGCATGGAGCGGATGTTGTAGCTGAGTACGCGGACCACGGCCGAACCGTCGGGCTCGGTACGGGAGTCGGGCAGCGAAATCATGGGGACGGGTCCACCCCGTCCACTCACCGGAGTTGTCACCGGACCACGATAGGCCAACGCCCGCCGCACCCCCGAGGGGCGCGGCGGGCGTGATCGTCCGGATGGCGGCGCCGCACGGACAGCGCTGTGCGAGCCGTGCGGTTCAGCCCTGCCGGGCCAGGTCCGCGGCGCCCACCAGCCCTGCCTTGCCGCCCAGTTGGGCGGCGAGAACCTGCGCGTGCGGACGCCACGCGCCGCCGATCAGCCAGCGGCGGAAGGACTTGCGGATCGGGTCGAGGACCAGTTCGCCCTCGTCCGACACACCACCGCCGACGATGAACGCCGACGGGTCGAAGAGCGAGGCCAGATCGGCCAGGCCCGCACCGGCCCAACGGGCCAGCTCCCGGAAGGAGTCGACGGCCACCGGGTCGCCCTCGCGGGCGGCGGCGCTGACGTGCTTGCCCTCGATGCCGTCGGGAGTACCGTCGCCGAGGCTCAGCAGGATCTCCGCGTTCTCGGGTGTGGCGTTGGCGCGTTGCTTCGCGTATCTGACGAGGGCGCGCCCCGACGCGTACTGCTCCCAGCACCCCTGGCTGCCGCAGCCGCACAGCAACCCGTCGGGAACGACCCGGATATGGCCGAATTCCGCCGCCACACCGAACCGGCCGCGGCGCAGCTTGTTGCCGATGATGATGCCGCCGCCGAGCCCGGTGCCGAGCGTGATGCAGATGACGTCCTCGTGGCCCTGTCCGGCCCCGAACTTGTACTCGCCCCAGGCGGCGGCGTTCGCGTCGTTCTCCACGACGACCTGCATCCCGACCCGCTGCTCGACCTTGTCCTTGAGCGGTTCGTGACGCCAGTCGATGTTCGGCGCGAAGAGTACGGTGGCGCGCTTGTCGTCGACGTAGCCGGCGGCGCCGATGCCGACGCCCTCGATCTCGTGTCCCTTGCCGGCGCCGGAGACGGCCGCGCAGATCGCGTCGATGATCCCCTCGGCAGTCGGCGGGGTGGGCACCTGGTGCGTATCGAGAATCGTGCCCTCTTCGTCGACCACGCCCGCCGCGATCTTCGTGCCGCCGATGTCGACGCCGATGGTGAGTCCCATGTGTCCCTCAGTTTTCGGTCGAGCCCCGCTGCGGCCAACCGTACCCGAGGGCGGGCCTGCTGCTGGTCAGTCCAGGTCGATGCGGTTGCCGGGGGTGGGGCCCTCGTCGCGGGGATCCGAGGGGTCGTCGGCCTTTTCGTCCGACTTCTTGAGGCTGATGTCGGGCGGTACGTCCGGTCCCCGGGTCCAGCGGCGCTCGTCGCCCTCGACGGCGGAACGGTAGGCGGCAAGAAGCTCGTTCCCGGCCGCCGCGAGGTGGTCGAAGATGTCCGGGTTGCGGTCGATCACCGGCTCGACGGCGGACTTGGCCTGGTTGATGAACTGCTGGACGGCGCCCTGTGCGGCCATCCCGAGCAGCGGACTCTGGAACGAGGACACCTTGTCGGCCACGGCGTCGACGAATCGGCGCAGCTCCTCCGAGGCCGAGCCGGGCGGCGTCCCGTGGACGGCGCGGCGGCGGGCCTTCTCGGCGGCCAGGTCCTCGGCGCAGGCCGTGGCCCACGCGTCCGGGTCGGCGGCGGGACGCTCGGTGGCATCGCTCATGGGTTACTCCCGCGTCGGGCAAGGCGCCTCGTCCGGGGCGGACCGGAGGCTGTGTACCTTCGACGGTACCTGAACCCGGGTGGGACGTTCAGGGTGTGCGCGGCCAGAGGCCCGGCTCCGGCGTGAAACGGACCTTCAGGACACCGTCCGTGAGCGCGGCGCCCGAGACGGTGCAGCGCCGCAGGGCGGCTTCGAGGGGCACGATGCGATGGAACGGGCCCACGGTCAGGAGGAGTTCGTCGCCGCGCCGCACCAGTCCGACGTCCGCCTTGGTGGCGCCGGGCAGTGGCAGGGACCACACCAGCAGGCCGTCCTCCTCCCGCCGGTCCTCGACCCACCACGGATCGCCGTGCGGCCCCGCGTCCGCGAGGTCGCCCGGGTCGCCGGGATCGCCCAGGTGGTCGAGGTCGTCCAGTCCGCGTGGGTCCCGTCCCAGGTGGCGCACCGCGCGCAGCGGCCACGCGGGGCCGTACTCCTCACCCCACTCGTCCAGGCACTTCTGCTGCTGGGCGGCGAGCGTCGCGAGCCAGGCGTCGGACGAATCGGTCGGCAGGACCTTGTTCGGTACGAGGGCGTCGACGCGCAGCCCGTACAGGCTGAGCCCGTCGCGGGCCACGCGCAGGGCGTCCCCGGCGGCCGGGCCCGGTTCGGCGACGAGCCGCACGGTCGTGGTGCCGGCCCCGATCAGCGCCTGGACGGCGGCCAGTTCCTCGTCCCTGCGGGCGGCGGCGCCGTACAGCCAGCCCGCGGGCATCGGTACGCCGGCGAGCTGCGCCATCATGGGCCGCAGCGCACGCGCGGCCTGCCGCTCGGCGGGCAGGAGGCGGCCCAGCAGCCGGCGCAGCCGCTCGGGCAGGGCCAGTACGGACAGCGCGTCGCGCAGCGGCGGCAGGTCGACGACGAGCACGTCCCAGTCGCCGGCCGAGGCCCTGCGCAGCGCCTGGAGCAGGGCGAACTGCTCGCTGCCCGGCAGCTCGGTCAGCTCCTCGCCGTCGAGGCGCCGGGCGCCGAGCATGTCGAGCGCGGTGGCGGCGCGCTCCTGGAGGGCGAGGCACTCGGTGCGGAAGTAGTCGGCGGGGTCGACACGGGCGGCCCAGAGGCCGGGCGTGACCTCGGCCGGTTCCACGGCGGGCGCGGTCCGCGCGCCCAGTACGGCGCCGGGGCCCGCCGGGTCGGCGGAGAGCAGCAGCGTGCGGCTGCCGCGCCGGGCGGCGGCCAGGGCGGTCGCCGCCGCGACGGTGCTGCGGCCCGCGCCGCCGGGACCGGTGACCAGGACCGTACGCGGGGTGCCCGTGACCGGTGCCGGGTCTGGTGCGCGTTCCGTCATCAGACGGTGGGCGTCTCGGCCGCTCCGGCGGATCCGGGGGTGCCGGGGGCGCTCTCGACGCGCTTCTTCAGACCGGCCAGGGCGCGGTCGATGATGACCTTCTCCGCCTTGCGCTTGATCATGCCGAGCATCGGGATCTTGACGTCGACGGTCAGCCGGTAGGTGACCTCGGTGCGGCCGCCGCCCGCCGGTGCCAGGTGGTAGGAGCCGTCGAGCGAGCGCAGCATCTGGGACTTGACCAGCGTCCAGCTGACCTCGTCACCGCCGGTCCAGGTGTACGCGAGGGTGTGGTCGTCCTTGATCGCGCCGGCGTCGAGCACCAGCCTGACCTGCTCCGCGCGGCCCTCGGCGTCGGTGGACAGGACCTCGGCCTCCTTCACCTCGCCGGTCCACTCGGGATAGCGGGCGAAGTCGGCGATCACGCCCATCACGTCGGCGGGTGCCGCCTCGATCGTGATGCTCGACTTGGTGTGTTCCGCCATCGACGTGCTCCTCCAGATGGTGTCCCCCCGGCGAAGCGGGGCGACGGTCCCGCTTACCGGTACCGGCCGTGCGGTGTGCAGGTTATCGCGTGCCCGGCGGTCACCATTCCATGGCCCAGGGCCGTCCGGTGGACGCGAAGTGGCCGACGTTCACGCACTCCGTCGAGCCGACGCGCATCCGGGGCGCGAGCGGCTGGTGGACATGGCCGAAGAGGGCGTACCTCGGTCTCGTCCGGTGGATGGCGTCCAGCAGCGCGCGGCTGCCGCGCTCGAAGCGGCGGGCGACGGTGTCGTACGTCAGCTCCGGCACCTCGGGCGGTATGTGCGAGCACAGCACGTCGACCTCGCCGAGCCGCTCGACCTTCGCCGCGTACTCCTCGTCGGAGATCTCGTACGGGGTGCGCATCGGAGTGCGCAGGCCACCGCCGACGAAGCCGAAGACCCGTCCGCCGATCTCGACCCGCTCACCGTCGAGGACGGTCGTGCCCGGTCCGGCGTACTCGGGCCAGAGGGCGGGGATGTCGACGTTGCCGTAGGTGGCGTACGTCGGATTGGGGAGGACGGCGAACATTTCGGCGTACTGACGCCGCACCGCCGACTCGATGGCGGTGTCCCGGTCGGTGGCCAGCGCGGCCCAGAGGGCGCGGCCCAGCTCACGGGCCTCGTCGAAGCGGCGGGCGGTGCGCAGCTCCACGATCCGGTCGGCGTTCTCCTCGCCGAAGAGGTCGGGGAAGATGCCGCGGGAGTGGTCGGCGTAGTCGAGGAAGAGGACGAGGTCGCCGAGGCAGATCAGGGCGTCGGCGCCGTCACCGGCCGTGGCGAGGTCGCGGCTGTTGCCGTGGACGTCGCTGACGACGTGGACACGGGTGCGTGTGCGGGCGTTCCCGCCGGGTACGCCGGGCCCCGCGCCCGGGTCGCCGCCCGTGTCGCCGTCCCTGCCGCCGCCCGTGCCGCCGGCGCCGCTGTCGCCGCCGTTCCTGCCGCTGTTCCCGCCACCGCGCATGCCGCTCACCCTAGATCGCCGCTCTCCCGCTGTGTAGAGGGGTCCGGACCTGCGGTTACCGGCACGGCCGGACCGCCGTGGACTACTCTGCGCGAAGGACCGTCAAAAAACGTGTGACGCGGGGAACATCTGGCCGGGCCCCCCTATCCGGAACCCAGTACCGATGGGTAACGTCCGGGCAGTCCCAGTCGTGCTCAACCCCCCGAGAGCACCTGCCCGATGTGGACCGCAGCCGGTTCGGCACAGTGTCGTGCCCCCGGCGCCCGACGAGGAGCAGTCTTGCGCGAGTTCAGCCTTCCGGCCCTGTACGAGGTCCCCTCGGACGGCAACCTGACGGATCTCATCCGCCGCAACGCCGCTCAGCATCCCGATGTCGCGGTCCTCGGCCGCAAGGTCGCCGGTGCGTGGACGGATGTCACGGCCACCCGGTTCCTCGCCGAGGTGCGGGCGGTGGCGAAGGGGCTGATCGCGTCGGGCATCCGGCCGGGTGAGCGGGTCGCCCTGATGTCACGCACCCGGTACGAGTGGGTGCTGTTCGACTTCGCGATCTGGAGCGCGGGCGCCGTCACCGTGCCGGTGTTCGAGACGAGCTCGGCCGAGCAGGTCCAGTGGATACTCGGCGATTCGGGCGCGGCCGCCGTGGTCGTGGAGTCCGGCGTGCACGTCGCCGCGGTCGGGTCCGTCTCGGACGGCCTGCCGGAACTGCGGCACGTCTGGCAGATCGACAAGGGCTGTGTCGCGGAACTGACCGCCGCCGGGGCGGAGGTCCCCGAGTCGGTGGTCGACGAACGCAGCGCGACCGCGAAGGCCGACGACCCGGCGACGATCGTCTACACGTCGGGGACGACCGGCCGCCCCAAGGGCTGCGTGCTGACGCACCGCGCCTTCTTCGCGGAGTGCGGCAACGTGGTGGAGCGGCTGAAGCCGCTGTTCCGTACGGGCGAGTGTTCCGTCCTGCTCTTCCTGCCCGCCGCGCACGTCTTCGGACGGCTGGTGGCGGTGGCGTCGGTGATGGCGCCGATCAAGCTCGGCTGCGTACCGGACATCAAGGATCTGACCAAGGAGCTGGCCTCGTTCCGGCCGACGCTGATCCTCGGGGTGCCGCGCGTCTTCGAGAAGGTCTACAACTCGGCGCGGGCGAAGGCCCAGGCGGACGGCAAGGGCAAGATCTTCGACCGCGCGGCGCGCACGGCGATCGAGTACAGCCGCGCGCTGAGCGGCGCGCAGGGTCCGTCCGCCGGACTCAGGATCAGGCACAAGGTCTTCGACGTGCTCGTGTACCGCAAACTGCGGGCGGTCCTCGGCGGCCGGGGCGAGTACGCGATCTCCGGCGGCGCCCCTCTCGGCGAACGGCTCGGGCACTTCTTCCGGGGCATCGGCTTCACCGTGCTGGAGGGGTACGGCCTCACGGAGACGTGCGCGGCCACGGCCTTCAACCCGTGGGACCGGCAGAAGATCGGCACGGTCGGGCAGCCCCTGCCCGGTTCGGTGATCCGTATCGCCGACGACGGCGAGGTGCTGCTGCACGGCGAGCACCTGTTCAAGGGGTACTGGAACAACGAGGCGGCGACGGCGGAGGCGCTGGCCGACGGCTGGTTCCACTCCGGCGACATCGGCACCCTCGACGAGGACGGGTATCTCGCGATCACCGGCCGCAAGAAGGAGATCCTGGTGACGGCGGGCGGCAAGAACGTCGCACCCGCCGTGATCGAGGACCGTATCCGCGCGCACGCGCTGGTCGCGGAGTGCATGGTGGTCGGCGACGGCCGTCCGTTCGTGGGCGCGCTGGTCACGATCGACGAGGAGTTCCTGGCCCACTGGGCCAGGGACCACGGCAAGCCGGCGGGCTCGACGACGGCGTCGCTGCACGACGACCCGGATCTGCTGGCGGCGGTCCAGCAGGCGGTGGACGACGGCAACGCGGCGGTCTCGAAGGCGGAGTCGGTGCGGAAGTTCCGTGTCCTGGACGCGCAGTTCACGGAGGACGCGGGGCACATCACGCCGTCGCTGAAGCTGAAGCGGGGCGTGGTGGCGAAGGACTTCGCGGACGAGATCGAGTCGGTCTACCGCGCGTAGGTGCGGCCGTAGGGGTGCGGGGTTCGCCGGGCGGCGGGTTCGTCCTCAAACGCCGGACGGGCTGGATGTGCGGCCACCTGCCGCCGCCGCCCGCGGAGAGGCTCCGGCCCGTCCGGCCCCGGGGTCCGTCCTCAAACGCCGGACGGGCTGGGATTGCGGCCGGACGGGCTGGAGATGCGGCTTCTACAGGAGTGTGCGGAGCTTTGTCGCCAGGAGGTCCCAGCGCCAGCGTTCCTGGACCCATTCGCGGCCCCGGCGGCCCATCCGTTGCCGCAGTTCGGGGTCCTGGAGCAGCGTCACGACGCGGTCCGCCGACTCCTCGGCCGCGACCGTGGCGGGGCCGCCGCGCACCACCCAGCCCGTCTCGCCGTCCAGCACCGCGTCCGGCGCGCCGCCGGAGTCGCCCGCGACCACCGGGAGCCCCGTCGCGGACGCCTCCAGGTAGACGATGCCCAGGCCCTCCACGTCGAGGCCGCCCCGGCGGGTGCGGCAGGGCATCGCGAAGACGTCGCCCGCGCCGTAGTGGGCGGGCAGTTCGGACCAGGGCACGGGGCCGGTGAAGCGCACGGAGTCGCCGACGCCGGTGTCGGCCGCCAGCTTGCGCAGTTCCTTGGCGTACGGCCCGCCGCCGACGATCAGCAGTACGGCGTCCGGGACCCTCGCCAGGATCGCCGGCATGGCGAGGATCAGCGTGTCCTGTCCCTTGCGCGGCACCAGCCGGGAGACGCAGACGACGACGGGCCGCTCGGCGAGCCCCAGCCGTTCGCGTACCGCGTCGCCCCCCGAAGCCGGGTGGAACGTCTTCTCGTCGACGCCGGGCGGCAGTTGGACCATGCGCCCGGCCGCCTCCGGCGTGAGCGCGCCGGCGATGCGTGAGCGGGTGTACTCGCCGAGGTAGGTGATCGTGTCCGTGCCCTCGCCGATACGGCGCAACAGCTGCCGCGCCACGGGCAGTTGCGCCCACCCCGCCTCGTGGCCGTGCGAGGTGGCCACGATCCGCCGGGCGCCGGCCCGGCGCAGCGCGGGCCCCATCAGCCCGAGCGGCGCCGCGGCGCCGAACCACACGGACTCGCAGCCGTGTTCGCGCAGCAGCCCCACCGCGCGCTCGGTCGCCCCCGGGGTCGGCAGCAGCATCGTCGTGCGGTCGCGTACGACCGTGAAGGGCTGCTCGGCGTCGAAGGCCGCCGTCGCCTCCACGCCCTCGGCGCCACGCTTCCAGGTGGAGGCGTAGACGACGATCCGCCCGGGGTCCAGCCGGAGCGCCATGTTGTGCAGGAACGCCTGGATACCACCGGGCCGGGGCGGGAAGTCGTTGGTCACGATCAAGGTCTTGTGCATCGTCGCCGACAGTACCGAACGGCCCCGCCTCATCGCTCTCGCGCCCGTCCGCCCGCATGATGGCTCCCGCCACGCATATCCATATATCTGACAAAACGGGCAGGTGCTCATGGCGGTCGGGGACAGGACGCACACCCACGTCGAAGCGGCCGGGGCGGCCGGTGGATCCGGAAGGGGCGGCGCGCTCGCCGCGCTCGGGCCGATCGCGGTATGGCTGCTCACCAGGACCGTACTGATGCTCTGGGTGCTGGGAATCCTCGTCGCGCCGGGCGTCGATGTCACGCCGGACGTCTCGGTGACCTACCGGGGCTGGTACGACATCCTGCTCACCGGCACCTTCCCCCGCTCCGACGTCACCTGGCAGTACCCGCCCGCCGCCGCGTTCGCGATCCTCTCCCCCGCCCTGCTGCCCTTCCTCGGCTACGCCACCGCGTTCTTCACCCTGTGCCTGCTCTGCGACGCGCTGGTCCTCGGCCTGCTGCTGCGCGCCGCCCGGCGCCCGGGAGGCTCGTCGCGCGGCGTGTGGGTGTGGGTGGCCGGTCTGGCACTGCTCGGGCCCACCGTGTACGCGCGCTACGACCTGATGGTGACCGCCGTCGCCGTCGGCGCGCTTCTCGCGGGCCTCCGCAGACCCCAACTGCTGGGCGCGCTCGCGGGGTTCGGGGCGCTGCTGAAGGTGTGGCCGGTACTGCTGCTGATCGGTACGCCGCGGGGCCGGGCCACCCGGCTCTCCTGGTCCGCCGCCGTCGCGAGCGGCCTCGCGCTGCTGGCCGTGGTGTCCGCCGCGCTCCCGGGCGCGCTGGACTTCCTCACCGCGCAGCGCGACCGGGGCACCGAGGTCGAGTCGCTGGGCGCGCTGGTCTTCCATGTGGCCCGCCATCTCGGCTGGGACGGCGCCGTGATGTTCAGTTACGGCTCGGTGGAGTTCCGGGGGCCGTACGTCCCGCTCGTCAGCGCCCTCGCTCTCGTCCTCTCCGCGGCCGCCTTCGGCTGGCTGCTCGTCTGGCGGCTGCGGGCGCGGACGCTCACGCCGGGCACCCTGTGCGACGCGGCGTTCGCCGCCGTCCTGCTCTTCACCGTCACGAGCCGGGTGATCAGCCCCCAGTACATGATCTGGCTGGTGGGCCTGGCCGCCGTGTGCCTGCTCGCGCGGTCGAGCCCGATGACGTCGCCCGCGGTGCTCGTGGTGGTGGCCTCCGGGGTCACGGCGCTCGAATTCCCGCTGTTCTTCTCGCACGTGACGGCCAGCGATCCGCTGGGTGTGACCCTCCTCGTCGTACGCAACGGGCTGCTGGCCGCCGCGGCGCTGACCGCGTGCGGCCGGCTGTGGCGCGGGACGGTGCCCGCGCCGCGACCGCGCGCACGCCGGGAGACGGCGGACGCGGCCCCCGGCGGGGACGTGGGCGCGCGGGACGGCGAGGAGGGCACCTACCGGCTTCTCGGCCCCTGACGGCCCGGCAGAGCCCCGTACGGGCGCCGTGCGGGGCTCACCGGGGCTGCCGCTCCCCCGCCCCCGCTCAGCGCAGCCGCTCGCGCACGTACTCCCGCCACAGCGCGCCGAACTCGTCGGGCGTCACCGACAGGACATCGTTCATCGCGTTCTCGACGGCGCCCTCGCGGTGCTCCCGCTCCCCGACGGCCCGGTAGAAGTCCGTCAGCTTCCGCTCGCCCCAGCGGTCCGCGATCAGATCGCACGCGAGGCGCCCGCCCTCGTACGCGCGCGCCAGTTCGTCCGCCTCCGCGTCGAAGGCGAAGTCCGAGTCCTGCGGGAGCGCGGCGGGCAGCCGGCCCCGGTGCAGCGACCGTTCGAGCTCCGGTGCGGCCTGTCCGTCCGTACGGCCGCCGCCCCGGTAGGCGACCCAGTCGGAGAAGCCCTCCGACAGCCACATGGGGGTGGCCTCGGAGGTGGCCGCGCGCGTCGCCACGTGGGTGGTCTCGTGGGTGAGGACGATCCGGCGCCCGAAGTCGCCGAGCACGCTGTACGCGTCGGGGTTGACGATCACCCGGTCCGCCGGTGAGGAGCCCTTGGGCCCCGTCTCACCGGTCGTGACGGCGGCGATGCCCCGGTAGCTCCCCGCCGAGGCGCCCAGCAGAGCGGCCATCGACGAGACCGACGCGGGCACCAGCACGACGACGCGACCCGACCACTCGCCCGGCCACGCCTCGTCCACGGCGGGCACCGCGTCGTCGGCCGCGGCGGCGATCTCGCGGAGCCGGGCGTTGTCCTGGCCGACGCCGAGGATCAGGCTGCGCCTGCCGTGGACGACCTCGACGGCGCCCTGCTGCCAGAGCTGCTGCACGCCCTTGTCGCCGGGCCGGTCGGCCGTCACGTACCAGCGCCCGTCCCGCTCCGTCAGCTCCAGGGTGCGGGAGGCGGTGACGGGCGCGGTGTCGTAGCCGTCCAGCCGGTAGCGCAGCTCGGCCCGCGCGGTCGCGCGGGTGCCGGTGCGCTCGACGTCCCGCAGCCGGTACTCCCAGGACCGCACCGGCACGTCGATGAGGTTCTGGTACGTCCGCCGCTCGGCGGCGAGCAGGTCGCCGGCCGCGGGGTCCACGGCGGCCAGATAGCCGCTCTCGTCGCGGTCGAGCAGGGCGCCGGCCCGGCGGTCGAGGGCCCGCTGGATGTCGCCGGTGGCGACGTCGGCCGCCGGTGGCGACGAGCAGCCCGAGGCGACCAGCAGACACCCGAGCAGCGAGGCCACCGCACGGCGGCGCACGGCGCCCCGGCGGGTCGTACGTCCACGGCCCGCCGCACGTCTCCGGGTCGTACGTCCCTGACCTGCCACCCCGCCGATCGTACGGGGCGCCGCGAGGACGAATCCCGACAGGGCGTCGGCACCGGGCCCGGGGCCGCGTGCGGCGATCGGACCGGATCCCGGCCGGGCCGCGTCTCGGGCCCACCCGACGGGATCAGACGCGGGTGACCGACGAGACCGGCATCATGCCGACAGGGTCGTAGCGGACCGAGGCGCCGGGGTAGGGCGCGTGCACCACCTGTCCGTTGCCCATGTACATCCCGATGTGGCTGGCGTCGTCCCGGTAGGCGACCAGGTCTCCTGGTCTCGCCTCGGAGAGCGGCACCTGCCGCCCCGCGTACCGCTGCGCCTGCGAGGTGCGCGGCAGCGAGACCCCGGCCTGCGCGTACGCCCACTGGGTCAGGCCCGAACAGTCGAACCCCGAGGGGCCGTTGGCGCCCCACACATAGGGCAGGCCGACGGCTCCGCGGGCGGCGCGCGCGGCCGCCGCCGCGCGGGCGGACGCGGGCGCCTGGCCGCCGAGCGACATCGGGTCGCCGCCGCGCCCCGAGCGCGAGGCCCGGTCGGCGTCCCTCCCGGCGTCGGGCAGCGAGTTCAGCAGCCGCCGCGCCTCGGCCAGCTTGGCCTCGACGGTGCGCTTGTGGCGGGCGACGGCGGCCCGGCTGCGCTCCAGCTCGGCGAGGTCCTCGGTGGCCTCCTCGCGCTGCTGGCCGAGCTTGCGCTGGACCTGCCCGATGTCCCGCAGCGCCAGGGCCTGGCGGTCGCTCACCCGGTCGAGCACCTCGGCACGGCCGAGATAGCTGTCGGGGTCGGAGGAGAGCAGCAGCGCGAGCGCCGGGTCGATGCCGCCGGAGCGGTACTGGGCGCCCGCGATCGAACCGAGCGCGCCGCGCATCCGGTTCACCCGTTCCTGGCCCCGGGCGGTGCTGTCCCGCAGCCGGTCCACCCGTGCGCGGAGCGCGTCGGCGTGCTCGTCCGCCGCGTTGTACCGCTCGGTGGCCTTCTCGGCCTCCTCGAACAGCCGGTCGACGGTCGACCGGGTCGCCTCGGCCGTGTCGCGCGGGTCCGCGCCCGCCGGAGCCGTCCCGAGGGCAGCCGCCGCCGTGACGGCGGCGGCGGAGATGACTGTGACCCGGGTGCCGCGGCTGTGGCCGGGGTGTGGGGAACGACGGTGGGACACCACAGGAAGCCGCACTTCCTTCCGCTGGACGCAACCACGCAGCCCCTGCCGCCCGACGGGCGGAACCATGGCCGGGAGCTGCGGCGCAGCAGAGAGTAACCGCGCGGACACGGAGTGACCAACGGCCGCGCCGGGCACACACAGTGATGCCCCGCCGGAGATCACAGGTCACCGGCGGGGCGTGCGTCAGCGGGAGTAACCGGAGTTCGCCCGAACGGGCGGTCGCGGTCGCGTCCGTGACATGTTGCTGTGTGCGGGTGCGGCGGACGCGTCAGACGCGGACGCCGAACTGGAAGCTGCCGGCCCACTCCATGGATTCGTACCGCACCACGGTGCCCGGCTTGGGGGCGTGGATGACCTGGCCGTTGCCGACGTACAGCCCGACATGGCTCAGTCCGCTGAAGAAGACCAGGTCGCCGGGGGCGAGTTCGCTGCGGCCGATCTTCGTGCCGTCGTTGACCTGGGTGTACGTGGTCCTGGTGATGCTCACGCCCGCCTGGGCGTAGGCCCACTGAGTCAGCCCGGAGCAGTCGTAGGAGTTGGGGCCCTCGGCACCGGATATGTACGGCTTGCCGAGCTGGGTCTTGGCGGCGGCCAGCGCGGCGGCGGCCATACCCGAAGACGCCTTCTCGTTGCCGAGGTTGGCGCGCTCGTTGCCACGGGCGGCGCGCTCCGCGTCCTCGGCCTGGATCTGCGCGCGCTCCTCGGCGGTGAGGGTGTTGAGGAGCTTGTTCGCCGCGTTGAGCTTGGTCTGGACGTCCTTCTTCTTCTTCGCCAGCTCCGTGCGCGTGTCGGCGAGGTCCTTCAGCTTGAGGGACGCCTCCTTGCGCTGCTGCGCGAGGGTCCGCTGCTTGGCCTGGATCTTCTCCAGGGCGCTGACCTGCTTGGTGCCCATCTGGTCGAGCACGGAGGCCTTGTCCAGATAGTCGTCCGGGTCGGAGGAGAGGAAGAGCTGGAGAGCCGGGTCGATACCGCCGGAGCGGTACTGGGCGCTGGCCATCGAACCGAGGCCGGCACGCAGCTCGTTGAGCTCGTCCTGGCCGCGGGCGACCTTGTCCTGGATCGCCTCGACCTGCTTCTCGATCTTCTTTTCCTTCTCCTCGGCGCCGCTGTGCTTCTCGGTCGCCGCCTCCGCCTCGTGGTAGAGCTTGTCGACCTTCTCCTTGACGTCTTCCTTCGACGGCTTGGGATCGGCCTGCGCGGCCTGGGACGTCAGGGCGACAGCTGCGGCTGCGGTCGCGGAGAGCACGGTCACGCGGGCGCGGCTCGGCTGCTTGGGACGACGGTGGGACGCCACGAAGGCGATCTCCTTCTTCCTCAGAGCCGCCTACCGGGTGTTGGGGAGCGAATTCCCCGGCTCCGTGAGTCAGCTTCCCGGCGGGCCGGGAATCCGGTACTACCGGACTGAACTACACGAATTCGGCGGTTCCTTCGCCGCCACCCCGGATGGGTGATCAACCGCGCGAAGGTTCGAGGCCCGACCTTAGTGACCTACTTGTGATCAGTTCAAATCCTGAAGGGAAAAAATTTCACCGCGGAGTGGTTTCTTCACATACATCGCACCGACAGTGACGAACAATTGACGCTGTGATGTGACATTGGGTGAGCAAATGCCGCATAGACCACAGGAGTTACTAGACGCGCGAAAGCCGCTTCAGCAGCAAGGCGGACGCCACGGGTCTCGCGCCCGCCCGCGCCACTCCGTCGGCGACCTCCCGGTCGGTGGAGACGACCACCACGGGACGCCCCGGCGGCTCCGCCCGTACGAGCTGCCGGATCAACTCGTCCGCCGTCACGCCCGGTTTGGAGAACAGCACCCGCACTCCGCGCGGCGGCGCGAGCAGTACGGGAGCGGCCAGTTCGGCCCCGTCGAAGACACACGTCATCTCCGCGCCCGTCTGCGCCGCGAGCATCGCGAGCCCGCCGAGCAGCCGCAGCCGCTGCTTCTCCAGCGGCATCGTCGGATAGCCGGTCTTGGTCACGTTGTAGCCGTCCACGACCAGATGCGCCTGCGGCAGCGCCAGCAACTGGTCCAGCAGCGCGGGATCCATGTCGGACAGCGCGCGGGCCGCGACGTCCTTGGGAGACATCCGGCCGGGCTCCACGGCGTCCACCAGATCGGCCGGGTGCGCGGCGGCCGGCGGCAGCGCCAGCTCGCGCCGCAGCCCCTGCGCCGACTCCAGGACGGTGTCCAGCAGCAGCCGCAGCCGCATGTCCTCCACCGAGCGCCCCTCACGGGCGGCCCGCCGACTCGACTCCACCGCCGACTCCGCCTCCGCGAGCCGGGCCTTGAGACGCCGTGTCTCGCTCTCCGCCGCGGACACCTGGGCCGCGGCCTCCGCGCGGACGGACTCGATGTCGGCCGCCGTACGGCGCAGGGCGGCCTCGCCGCGCTTCACGTCGCTCAGGGCACCGCGCAGCTTGCGCTGCGCGGACTCGGCCTCCCTGCGGGCGGTGTCCAGCTCCGTACGGAGCCGCTCCGTCTCGGCCTTCGTCGTGGCGCGGGCCTGGGCCAGCTCCTCGCGCAGCCGTTCCAGCTCGCGGCGGTTCTCCTCGTCGGCGCGCTCGGCGTCGGCGCGCTGGACCTCCTCGCCCGCGGCGGCGACCAGCTTCACCCAGCCGACGGGGCGCAGGACGTACGCGGCGGCCGCCACGTCCATGGGGTCGGCGGCGGGCGGCGGCGAGCCCGATTCCACGGCCGCGGCCAGTTCGGGATCCGCCTGCGCGAACCGCTCACCGATCCGCTGCCGGAAGATCGCGTCGCTCTCCAGCGCCGCCGCCATCGCGTTGCCCGCGAACCGGGCGCGCCTGTTGGGCGTGAAGCGCGCGTACTGTCGTAGCTGGGCGGGCAGTTCGGTGACGGTCAGCCCGCCGAAGGCGTCCGAGACCAGCGCCACGACCCGGCGCCGGACTCCGTCGGGCAGCGGCCTGTCGAGCGCCTCGGCGTCGCCGCCGGCCGCATCGGCCGGCTCAGCGCCACTTGCGGGCTGCTCCACGATCCGTCACCCCACTACCCTTTCGGGCGGCTCCCTCAGGAACCGGCGCCCGGCCTGTCAACCAGTTCGATCTGATCCACCGCGTTGCACCAGCGGCAGCGGACGGACTCGATGGTCTCACTGACCACGTCGCGCTCCTCGACCTTCGACTCCCCGGCCAGGTCCAGATGGACGTACTCCACCACCTTGGAGGACCGGGTGACGTCGAACCGGGTGAGATTGCCGCACAGCGTGCAGCGCCACCGGGTGGCATCGGTCGGCAAGGGAACCGTCGTCATCGTGCCGTCCTCTTTCGTCGAGGGCTGATGTCGTGCTGTCGAGCCTGCCGCGCCGTTCCCGGTACGGCGCCGGAGCGGGGAAGACGCGCCCGTAACCCTACGGCCTCCCGCGTACCCCATGTCGCGGCGAGGCGGTCTGTACTGTCTGTCCGTGTACGAGATGATCCCTGGATGATCAATTGGCGCGCGGCGGCCGGTGCGCCGGTCGTGACCTACGGTCTGATCGGCCTGTGCGCTCTGGCCTTCCTGACCAGCCCGCTCTCGGGGTTCAACGCCGCGTACGGAACGGGCGACGCCCTGCTCGCCGCGCAGAGCGCGTACTTCGAGCGCTGGGGCGTGATCCCCGACGAGCTGATGCGCGGCGACACCCACGCGCTCCTCACCCCCCTCACCGCTCTCTTCGTCCACGGGAGCTGGCTCCATCTGCTGGGAAACCTGCTCTTCCTCTACGTCTTCGGGGCGATGGCCGAGGAGCGGATGGGACGGGTGCGGTTCACCCTCTTCTATCTCGTCTGCGGCTATCTCGCCCTGCTCGCCTACGCGGCGGCGAACGCGGACTCCGACCAGACCCTGGTGGGGGCGTCGGGCGCGATCTCCAGTGTGCTCGGCGCCTTCCTCTGTCTTCTTCCCAGCGCGCGCGTCACCAGCCTCTTCCCGTTCCTCTTCTTCCTGCCGCTGCGCTTCCCCGCCTGGATCGTGCTGATCTTCTGGTTCGCCCTCCAGTGGCTGGCGGCCCACAACGCGAAGCCGGGGCCGGGCGTCGCCTATCTGGCGCATCTGGTGGGCTTCGCGCTCGGCTTCGTCGCCGCGTGGGTGCTTTTCCGCCGTACGGCTAGAGTGAAGTTCCGTTCCGCGGCCACCGAGGGAGAACGTCAACCGTGATCACCGCGATCGTGCTCATCAAGACCAGCGTCGACCGGATCCCCGAGATCGCCGAGTCGATCGCGGCGCTGGAGAGCGTCAGCGAGGTCTTCTCCGTCACCGGCACCTACGACCTGATCGCCATGGTCCGCGTCGCCAGGCACGACGACCTGGCGGACGTCATCCCCGGCAGCATCAGCAAGATCCCGGGCGTCGAGGCCACGGACACGCACGTGGCGTTCCGTACGTACTCCCAGCACGACCTGGAAGCCGCCTTCGCGATCGGCCTCGACGCGTAACCGGCGGGCCTGCCCCCGGGGGCAGGCCCGGTCCGCGCGCCCGGTCCGCGCGTCAGGTCCGCGCGTCAGCCGCGATCGGGGACGCAACGGCCGTCCTCGGTACGGTAGTTCCAGCGAGCCCCGTCCCGGACGAGCTCGCCGACCGCGCCGATGAACCGCTCCACGTGCTCGTCCGGCGTACCGGCCCCGAAGCTGACCCGGATCGCGTTGAGCGACCTCTCACCGGGACCCGCGTCGGGCGCGCCGCACTCCCCCGGGTCCCCCGCGTCGCCGCCCAGCAGGGTCCGGACGAGCGGGTGGGCGCAGAACAGCCCGTCCCGTACACCGATGCCGTACTCCGCCGAGAGCGCGGCGGCGAAGTGCGAGCTGTTCCAGCCGTCGACGACGAAGGAGATGACGCCCACCCGAGGGGCGTCGTCACCGAAGAGCGAGAGCACCCGTACCTCGGGCACCTCGGCGAGACCCGCGCGCACCCGCCCGACCAGCTCCTGCTCACGCTCGACCAGCCGGCCGAAACCCGCCTCGGTGAGGGCCTTGCAGGCCGAGGCGATCGCGTACACACCGATGACGTTCGGCGATCCGGCCTCGTGCCGGGCCGCGGTGGTGTGCCACTCGACGTCCACACCGCCGTCGGCGCGGCGCGCGACCTTGCGGCTGGCGCCCCCTCCGGCGAGGTACGGCCGCGACTCCCGCAGCCAGTCGGCGCGGCCCGCGAGCACACCGGAGCCGAACGGCGCGTAGAGCTTGTGCCCGGAGAAGGCCACCCAGTCCACGTCCAGCTCCGCGATGTCCACGGGGTGGTGCGGGGCGAGCTGCGCGGCGTCGAGGACGATGCGCGCGCCGTGGGCGTGCGCGGCGGCGGCCAGTTCGCGTACCGGCCACAGCTCGCCGGTCACGTTGGACGCGCCGGTGACACACACCAGCGCGGGGCCCTTCGGGTCACGGTCCGCGAGGGCCCGTTCCAGGGTGGCGACGGCCTCGGCGGGGGTGCGCGGCGCGTCGAGGTAGCTGACGCGGGCGTCGCGCCACGGCAGCAGCGACGCGTGGTGCTCGGTCTCGAAGACGAACACCTCGCAGCCGGCGGGCAGCGCGGCGGCGAGCAGGTTGAGCGAGTCGGTGGTGGACCGGGTGAAGACGACCTGGTCGTCCTCGCGGCAGCCGAGGAAACCGGCGACGGTGCGGCGGCTGTTCTCGAAGAGGTCGGTGGAGAGCTGCGAGAGGTACCCGGCGCCGCGGTGGACGCTGCCGTAGTACGGGGCGTAGGCGGCGACGTCGTCCCAGACCCGGCGCAGGGCGGGGGCGCTGGCCGCGTAGTCGAGGGCGGCGTAGGTGACTTCGCCGCCGGTGACCAGGGGGACGGTGACATCCCATCCGAGCACGGGCAGCGGCTGGTCGGTGCGGTTACGGGTGAGGGCGTCGGTGGGTACGGACATGGCGGTATCTCCCGGCAGGACGAGGCGGAAACGGCATCAGGACCCGGCAGGCGGACGCGTCGTCGCGACGGCTGATGCCGTGACGGCGCAGGGGTTCACCCGGGGTGTGGGACTCACTGAAGAGGGCTCGGGCCCGGTGCCCGGCGCGGAGCGCACCGGAAGCGGGCCGAAGGCCCTATCGCATTCGCTTGCTCACGAGACTGCTCCCTTGAGGACCAGGACCCCAGGGATGACGACATCCGAACGATGTCCAGGGGTCCGCGCTTGCCGCAGACCTCGCTGCCTACGGCCTGGTCTTCACCCGGGGCACCCCGCCACGGACGGAGGGTTGCCGGACAGCGGGCCGGGGCCGTAGTCGCTGTCACTCATGACCTGGGCCGAGATTACCCCACGGATACGCCACGGGCCCAGACGGCGTCCGCGATACGGGACGCCCTCCGGGCAGGATTCGCGGCCGGGTCGTTCGCACCGGGCCCGTCCGGCTTGCCGGTTCGTCCTCAATCGCCGGACGGGCTGCGTGTGCAGACCGTCCGGCGGGCCCGGCCGAGGACCGGACCCGAGCCGGCCGCAGGCCGTCACGCGTTGCTCGCCGCCACCCACCGTTCCAGCGTCGCGTTCGCCGCGCCCGAGTCGACCGCCTTCGCCGCCCGTGCGATTCCCGCCGCGAGTTGGTCGTTCAGCGTGCCGTCGCCCGGCTCCAGCGCCACCAGCGCCGCCGCCGCGTTCAGCAGGACCGCGTCCCGTACGGGGCCGGTCTCGCCGGCCAGCAGCCGGCGGGCGACATCCGCGTTGTACGAGGCGTCCGCACCACGCAGCGCCTCGATCGGGACGAGCTCCAGACCGATGTCCCTGGGGTCGAAGGTCTCCTCGGTGACCTTGCCGTCGCGAACCACCCATACGTGTGACGTCGCTGTCGTCGTCAGCTCGTCCAGACCGTCGTCGCCGCGGAAGACGAGCGAGGAGTTGCCCCGCTCGGCGAGCACACCGGCCACGATCGGCGCCATCCGGCTGTCGGCCACGCCCACCGCCTGGGAGCGCACCCGCGCCGGGTTGGTGAGCGGCCCCAGGATGTTGAACGTGGTCTGCGCGCCCAGCTCCTTGCGGGCCTTCGCCGCGTAACGCAGCGCCGGGTGGAACTTCACCGCGAAGCAGAAGGTGATGCCCGCCTCCTCGACGACCTCCACCACCCGCTGCGGCGTCAGCTCCAGATTGACGCCGAGCTTCTCCAGCACGTCGGACGCGCCGCTCGCCGAGGAGGCCGCGCGGCTGCCGTGCTTGACGACCTTGCCGCCCGCCCCGGCAACCACGATCGCCGCCATCGTGGAGATGTTGACGGTCTTGGCCAGGTCGCCGCCGGTGCCGACGACATCGACCGTGGCGCCGGGCACCTCGATGGTGTTGGCGTGTTCGTACATGGCGCGCACGAGTCCCGAGACCTCGTCCACGGTCTCGCCCTTGGCACGCAGTGCGACGGCGAAGCCCGCGATCTGGGCGTCGGTGGCCTCACCGCTCATGATGCGGTCCATGGCCCAGGCCGTGTCGACGGCGTCGAGGTCCTGGCCGCGCAGCAGCGGGTTCAGTACTCCCGGCCAGGAACGCGCCGCCAGGGTGTCGCCTCCGGCCGGTGTAACAGCGCTGCTCATGCTCGCTCCTGGGGTCTGTGGACGGGCGCACCGCCGTGCTGCCCTTGCTGCCAGGCGTCAGCCTATCCGCGCCGCCCGCGATCCAAGACCCGCCGCCCGAAGTACGGACAGCGTGTATCCACGGCGTGTGGGCCGGCCGGCCCACGCGCCGTCCGCGCACCCACGCGGGACGGCCCCGGCCCGGTCCCTTTCGAGGGACCGGGCCGGGGCCGTCGTACGCGTGCGGTGGTACTCGATCAGTGGTGGCCGTGGCCGCTCGTGATCTCCTCGTACTCCTCCACCGTCGGCTTGGGGATCTGGCTTCCCTCGCCGTAGTAGCCCTTGTTCAGCTTGACCCGCAGCTTCTCCACCGGAGAGGTCTTGCGCTCGACACCGTTCTCGTCGACAGTCGGCCCGATCTCGGCCGGCTTGTACTGCTCGTGAGCGGTGAGCGTGTGCAGGTCGCCCTGGTTCAGCGGCTGGTGGACCTCGACGAACTCACCGTGCGGCAGCCGCTTGATGATGCCGGACTCGCGTCCGTGCAGCACCTTCTCGGCGTCGCGGCGCTGAAGTCCCAGACAGATCCGCTTGGTGATCACGAACGCGATGACCGGGCCGACGAAGAACGCGATCCTGATGAACCAGGTGATCGTGTTGATCGACAGGTGGAAGTGGGTGGCCCAGATGTCGTTCCCGCCGCCGATGAGCAGGATGAAGTACAGGGTCAGCCACGCCACACCGAAGGCGGTCCGGGTCGGCGCGTTGCGCGGCCGGTCCAGGATGTGGTGCTCGCGCTTGTCGCCGGTGATCCAGGACTCGATGAACGGGTACACCGCGAGGGCGACCAGCACGAGGGGGAAGATCATCAGCGGGATGAACACGCCCAGGACCAGCGTGTGGCCCCAGAAGTTGAGCTCCCAGCCGGGCATCACACGGATCAGACCCTCGGAGAAGCCCAGGTACCAGTCCGGCTGTGCTCCGGTGGAGACCAGGTCCGGGCGGTACGGGCCGATGGCCCACACCGGGTTGATCGTGGCGATGGCCGAGATGATCGTGATGATGCCGAAGACCAGGAAGAAGAACCCGCCGGCCTTGGCCATGTAGATCGGCAGGAACGGCGCGCCGACCACGTTGTTGTTGGTCTTGCCGGGGCCCGCGAACTGCGTGTGCTTGTGGTAGAAGACCAGGATCAGGTGCGCCACCACGAGCCCGAGCAGGATGCCCGGCAGAATCAGGATGTGGATGGAGTAGAACCTGGCCACGATGTCGTGGCCGGGGAACTCCCCGCCGAAGAGGAACATCGAGATGTAGGTGCCCACGATCGGCGTGGCCAGGATCGCGCCCTGCGCGAAGCGGACACCGGTGCCGGACAGCAGGTCGTCCGGCAGCGAGTAACCGGTGAGTCCCGTGAACAGCGACAGGAAGAACAGCAGGAAGCCGAACACCCAGTTGATCTCACGGGGCTTGCGGAACGCGCCCGTGAAGAAGACACGCATCATGTGGACGAACATCGCGGCCACGAAGATCAGCGCGGCCCAGTGGTGGATCTGCCGGATCAGCAGACCACCGCGGACGTCGAAGCTGATGTCCAGCGTCGAGGCGTACGCCTCGGTCATCCGGACACCCTGCATCGGTACGTAACTGCCCTCGTACACGACCTCGTTCATGCTCGGGTGGAAGAACAGCGTCAGATACACACCCGTGAGGATGATGACGACGAAGCTCCACAGGGCGACCTCGCCCAGCATGAACGACCAGTGGTCCGGAAAGACCTTCCGCAGCATGCCCTTGGCCGCGCCGTAGATCCCGAGGCGGCCGTCGGCCCAGTCGGCGACCCGCTCACCCGCGGGTGCCTTGCGGTTCTTTTCGTCAGACGCAGTAGTACTCATCCGCGCTCCCAGAAGGACGGACCGACGGGCTCGTCGAAATCGCCGAGCGCGTAGAGGTAACCCTCGCCGTTCACGCCGATCCGCAGCTGCGGAAGCGCGTGACCGGCCGGGCCGAAGATGACGCGGGCGCCGTCGGAGAGGTCGAAGGTGGACTGGTGGCACGGGCAGAGCACGTGGTGCGTCTGCTGCTCATACAGGCTGATGGGACAGCCGACATGGGTGCAGATCTTGGAGTACGCGACAATGCCCTCGTACGACCACTCGAGTTCGCGCTTGTCCTTGATTTCTTCGGGCTGAATGCGAACGATCATGAGAGCCGCCTTGGCGATCTCATTGTTGAAGTTCTCATTGTGCTCGTCCAGCCCCTCGGGCTGGGCGAACGTCAGCGACCCCACGGTGACGTCCTCGGGACGCAGCGGCTCGCTCGTGTTCTGGTTGATGAGCAGCAGGCCCTTCTTCCAGAACGTCTTGCGGAGCTTGTCCTCCGGCAGCGGGCCGAGGTCACGCAGCAGGACCACGCCGGAGAGCGGCACCATGGCCAGCGCGCCGAACATCGTGTTGCGGATCAGCTTGCGGCGGCCGAAGCCGGACTCCGCCGAGCCGATCAGGAAGTCCCTCTTCGCCTGCGCGGCGACCTCGGGGGTCGCCTCGATCGGGTGGCGCTCCTGGACGATCTCCTCGTCGCTCATCAGCGTGCGGGCCCAGTGGATGGCACCCGCGCCGATGGCGAAGAGGGCGACCCCGAGCGTCATTCCCAGCGAGAAGTTGAGCGCGCTCACATGACCGAAGGGCCAGATGTACACGATCTTGTCGACGGGGAAGATGACGAACGAGGCGATGAAGCCGACCGTGGCCAGCATCGACAGCGTGAAGAGGAAGGCCACCGCGCGCTCGGAGCGCTTGGCCGCCCGCTCGTCGATGTCCTGGATGCGCGGCCGGTGGGCCGGCAGTCCGGGGTCGGCGAAGGGGTCCTGCGCGCGCTCCACCTCGCCGTGCGCCGGCTCCTGCCCACTCGGCAGGTTCTCGTCTGAAATCCGGTTGCTACTCATGACTTCTTGGCCTTAGCGGTGTGCGCCGCGACCCAGACGGCAGTTGCGATCAGTGCGCCCAGACCGACGATCCAGGAGAACAGGCCCTCACTGACGGGCCCGATGCCACCGAGCTTGAGACCGCCGGGATTCGACGACTCGTCGCCGTTCACCGCATCGACGTACGCGATGATGTCCCGCTTCTCCTGCTCGGGCATCGTCGAGTCGGGGAACGAGGGCATGTTCTGCGGACCGGTCAGCATTGCCTCGTACAGGTGCTTGGGGGATACCCCTTCAAGCCCCGGCGCATACTTGCCGTTCGTCAGAGCGCCGCCCTCACCGCCGAAGTTGTGGCACTGGGCGCAGTTGGAGCGGAACAGTTCACCGCCGTTGGCGGAGTCCGCGCCTTCCGGGTTGTACTGCTTGGCCGTCGGGACCGAGGGCCCGGGGCCGAGCGAGGCGACGTACGCCGCGAGCTGGTCGATCTCCTTCTGGTCGTAGATGACCTTCTTCTTCGGGACCTGCGGGCCGGGCTGCTGCGCCGGCATCCGGCCGGTGCCGACCTGGAAGTCCACGGCGGCGGCGCCGACGCCGGTCAGCGACGGACCGTCGGACGTGCCCTGACCGCCGACGCCGTGGCAGCTGGCGCAGCCCACGGCATACAGCTTCTTGCCCTCGTCGATGGCGAGGGACTGGGCGGTGTCGTCTGCCTGTGCCTTGCCCGCGGGCGCGAACGCGGCGTACAGCCCCCCGGTGGCCGCCAGCGCGAGGAGTAGGACGACGACCGCCGCCAACGGATGGCGTCGTCGTGCGGAGAGCTTTTTCACGGATTACCCCGGTGTCAGGATCTTCTGCGTCGGTGCTTCTGGACTGTGCGCGAGCGCGTCGGGCTCGTGGCCCGCTACTTGATCAGATAGATCGTGGCGAAGAGGCCGATCCAGACGACATCGACGAAGTGCCAGTAATAGGACACGACGATGGCGGCGGTTGCCTGCTCGTGGGTGAACCTCTTGGCCGCGTACGTTCTGCCGAGAACCAGCAGGAAGGCGATGAGACCGCCTGTCACGTGCAGACCATGGAAGCCGGTGGTCAGATAGAACGCGGAGCCGTACGCGTCGGACGAGAGCGAGAGGCCCTCGTGCTTCACGAGCTCCGTGTACTCGAAGATCTGACCACCGATGAAGACCGCACCCATCACGAACGTGATCACGAACCACGAGCGGAGCTTCTTCACGTCGCCCCGCTCGGCGGCGAAGACGCCGAGCTGGCAGGTGAGTGAGGAGAGCACCAGGATCGTGGTGTTCACCGCGGAGAACGGGATGTTCAGCGAATCGGCCTTCTCCGACCAGAACGCATCCCCTGTCACCGACCGCAGGGTGAAGTACATCGCGAAGAGGGCCGCGAAGAACATCAGCTCGGAACTCAACCAGATGATCGTTCCGACACTGGTGAGGTTCGGCCGATTGACCGTCGGGTGCGCGTGCCCGGTTTCTACTGTCGTTGCTGTCGCCACGACCGACATTATGTCGGTCGCTTATCCCGCCCTCACTCCCGGGGGTCCCATTCGGAGTGTCAGCCGCTCCGGACGGGACGCGGGGAAGGACCGAACGGACCGTCGCGCAAGGGCCGGGACCCGTGCTGACATGGTGTGCGACGGAGTAGCATCCGCGCAGCGGGTCTCGTTGCCCGGTGTCGGAGCCGGACGACGGAACGACGGCCCCGGGGCCCGAAGCCCTCGCAGACGCGGATGCGCGGATGTCACGACGGATGTCACGGAGGAACAATGCAGCCGACTGCCACGGTCCTGGTCTACAGCGACAACGCGAGCACCCGCGAGCAGGTGCGGACGGCCGCGGGACGCAGGCCGGCCGCCGATCTGCCGCCGGTCGAGTACATCGAGTGCGCGACGATGCCCGCCGTGCTGAAGCAGCTCGACAGGGGCGGCGTCGACGCCTGTGTGCTCGACGGTGAGGCCACGCCCATCGGCGGTATGGGGCTGTGCCGCCAGATCAAGGACGAGATCTTCAACTCCCCGCCCGTGCTGCTGCTGATGGGCCGCCCGCAGGACGCCTGGCTGGCCACCTGGAGCCGTGCGGAGTCCGCCGTGACGCTGCCGGTGGACCCGGTCGACTTCCCCGAGGCCCTGGCGTCGCTGCTGCGCACCAGGCTCGCCGTGGAAGCCTGACGGCTCCACCGGGCGGGGGCCGGTCACCCGGCCCCCGCTCAGCGTGTGTGTCAGACCTGCGGGCGCAGCCGGGCGGCCTCGACCGGGCCGGTGCCGTCCCCGGCCCCGGTCCCGCCGGTCAGCGCGCTGCCCTGGCGCCACTTGGCCCAGTCCACGTTCCAGTCGCCGAAGCCGTTGCCGAACGGGTCCATGTCCTCGCCGCCGCTGTTGACGACCTTGACGATGTCGCCCTGGCGGACGGTCTCGAAGAACCATTCGGCGTTGTCGGTCGACATACCGACACAGCCGTGGCTGACGTTCGCCGACCCCTGTGAGCCGACGGACCACGGGGCGGCGTGCACGTACTCACCGCTCCAGGTGACCCGCGTCGCCCAGTAGACGGGCAGGTCGTACGATTCGCTGCTGCCGGCGGCGATGCCGACGCTGGTCCCGCGCATCCGTACGAACTGCTGCTTCTCCAGCACGACCTTGACGCCGTTGCGGGTCGAGAAGCCGGGTTTGCCGGTGGTCACCGGGATCGTCTTGATGACCTCGTCGTTGCGCATGACCGTCATGTGGTGCGTCCCGGCGTCGGCGACGGCTTCGATGCGGTCGCCCGTGGTGATCTTGAGGGGCTTCACCGGGCCGCCGTACAGCTTGTTGTCGACCTTGATGCCGTCGAGGGTGCTGGTGACGCTGACGGTCGCGTTCGCGGGCCAGTACTCCTTGGGCCGGAAGTGCAGCTTCTTGTCGTCGACCCAGTACCAGGAGCCCTCGGCGGCGGGGCTGGAGCGGACCTTGAGACCGCGTTCGACGACAGCCCTGGCTTCCTTCTCCTTGACCGGCGCGCTCAGCTCCGCAGTGATGGGCTGGCCGACGCCGTACTTGCCCGCCTGCGGGCCGAACTTCACGTTCAGGTTGCGTTGCACCGAGGACGTCTCGAAGTCGAGCGTACGGCTGCCGGGAGCGCCGTCCTCGTCCTCCGTGGAGACCCTGACGGTGTAGCGCGCGCCGGCGGCGAGCGGGGCCGTGGAGTGCCAGCGGGAGCCGTCCGCGGCCAATTCGCCCGCGAGATGGTGGCCGGCCTTGTCGGTGACGGTCACGTCGGTGATACGCCCGTCGCCGCCCTTGGCGACGACTTCCAGCGGCTTGTCGGGGTTCGCCTTGGCGTCGCCTTTGGGCGCGTTGAGGGAGACCTGGTCGGCTGCGTCGTAGGGCTTGCCGGACAGCGGATGGCGATCCGGATCCCCACAGCCGGTCGCCACGGCCCCGATGGACAGGACCAGCAGCGTGCAGCCGAGAACGGTGCGAAAGCGCGGCTTGTGGTTCATAAGCACACGTTAAGAAGAATGTTCGGTTACGGCGCGCTATGTGACTGCAAACGAGGGGCCCGGATCCTCCCCAGGGGTGAGAATCCGGGCCCTTGTCTCTGTCCGACGGCATGTCGCCGCCGTCGTGCCTACTGGTTCTGGTTCTCACCCGTGTAGTACTCGAAGACCCAGCCCCACAGGCCGATCAGGATGATCGGGAGGGAGAAGAACAGCAGCCACCAGCCGATGGCGACGGAGAGGAACGCGAGCGCTCCGCCGATCGCCAGCGAGAGCGGCTGCCAGCTGTGCGGGGAGAAGAACCCGACCTCGCCCGCCTCGTCCGCGACGTCGGCCTCCTTGTTGTCCTGCGCCATCGCGTCGACCCGCCGGGCCGTGAAGGCCAGGTAGAAGCCGATCATGAGGCTCAGGCCGAAGGCCAGGAAGAGCGCCGTGGTACCGACCGGCTCCTTCGACCAGACGCCGTAGACAGCGGCCACGACGAGGATGAAGAGGCTCAGCCAGAGGAACATCCAGCCTTGGACCTTCACTTGCCGACCTCCTTGCCACCGAGCAGAGCGGCGTCCTTCTGTCCGTCGTTCTCAAGGTGTTCGAGCGCCGCGATCTCCGGGTGGTGCAGGTCGAACGCCGGGGATTCGGAGCGGATGCGCGGCAGCGTGACGAAGTTGTGCCGCGGCGGCGGGCAGGAAGTCGCCCATTCGAGTGACCGGCCGTAGCCCCAGGGGTCGTCCACCTCGACCTTCTTGCCGTACTTGCTGGTCTTCCAGACGTTGTAGAAGAACGGCAGGACGGAGAGGCCCAGCAGGAACGAGCTGATCGTGGAGATGGTGTTCAGCGCGGTGAAGCCGTCGGCGGCCAGGTAGTCCGCGTAACGGCGCGGCATGCCTTCCGCGCCCAGCCAGTGCTGCACCAGGAACGTGCCGTGGAATCCGATGAACAGCGTCCAGAAGGTGATCTTCCCGAGCCGTTCGTCGAGCATCTTGCCCGTCATCTTCGGCCACCAGAAGTGGAAGCCGGCGAACATCGCGAACACCACCGTGCCGAAGACGACGTAGTGGAAGTGCGCGACGACGAAGTACGAGTCGGAGACGTGGAAGTCCATCGGCGGCGAGGCCAGGATGACGCCCGTCAGACCACCGAAGGTGAAGGTGACCAGGAAGCCGATGGTCCAGAGCATCGGTGTCTCGAAGGACAGCGAGCCTTTCCACATCGTGCCGATCCAGTTGAAGAACTTCACACCCGTCGGCACCGCGATCAGGAACGTCATGAATGAGAAGAACGGTAGGAGTACGCCGCCCGTCACATACATGTGGTGCGCCCACACCGTCACCGAGAGGCCGGCGATGGCGATCGTCGCCGCGACCAGACCGATGTAACCGAACATCGGCTTCCGGCTGAACACCGGAATGATCTCGGAGACGATCCCGAAGAACGGCAGGGCGATGATGTACACCTCTGGATGCCCGAAGAACCAGAACAGGTGCTGCCAGAGCAACGCGCCGCCGTTGGCGGCGTCGAAGATGTGCGCACCGAACTTCCGGTCGGCCTCCAGGGCGAAGAGCGCGGCGGCCAGCACCGGGAAGGCGAGCAGGACCAGCACACCGGTCAGCAGCACGTTCCAGCAGAAGATCGGCATCCGGAACATCGTCATGCCGGGCGCGCGCATGCAGATGATCGTGGTGATGAAGTTGACCGAACCGAGGATCGTGCCGAAGCCGGAGAAGGCCAGGCCCATGATCCACAGGTCGGCGCCGATGCCCGGTGAACGGACCGCGTCCGACAGCGGGGAGTACGCGAACCAGCCGAAGTCGGCCGCGCCCTGCGGGGTGATGAAACCGGCGACCGCGATGAGCGAGCCGAACAGGTAGAGCCAGTAGGCGAACATGTTCAGCCGCGGGAACGCCACGTCGGGCGCGCCGATCTGGAGCGGCATGATCCAGTTCGCGAAACCGGCGAACAGCGGCGTCGCGAACATCAGCAGCATGATCGTGCCGTGCATCGTGAACGCCTGGTTGAACTGCTCGTTCGACATGATCTGGGTGCCGGGACGAGCGAGCTCGGCGCGCATGAACAGCGCGAGCACACCACCGATGCAGAAGAAGACGAACGACGTGACCAGGTAGAGCGTGCCGATCGTCTTGTGGTCGGTGGTGGTCAGCCACTTGATGACGACAGCGCCTGGCTGCTTGCGCCGTACCGGCAGCTCGTTCTCGTACGAGTCGTCAGCTGCTGCGGCGGCACCCTTGGGTTCGTTGAGGATGCTCACAGTTGTTTCTTCTCCGCATTCCTGGCCGGGTCCGTCAGTCCGATGCCCGACGGGATGTAGCCGGTCTGCCCCTTCTCGGCCAGCTCCTTCAGGTGCTGCTGGTAGCGCTCCGGGGAGACGACCTTGACGTTGAAGAGCATCCGGGAGTGGTCCACGCCGCAGAGTTCGGCGCACTTGCCCATGAAGGTGCCCTCCTGGTTGGGAGTCACCTCGAAGGCGTTGGTGTGCCCCGGAATGACGTCCTGCTTCATCAGGAACGGCACGACCCAGAAGGAGTGGATGACGTCACGGGACGTCAGGACGAACCGGACCTTCTCCCCCTTCGGCAGCCACAGGGTCGGACCCGGGTTGCCGTTCTGGGGATTGCGCGTGCCCGGGATTCCGGCGTCGTAGACGCCTTCGGCACCGGCCGGGAAGTCGTCCTGGAACTTCTGCGGGATGTCACCGAGTTCCTTGGGAACCTCGGCACCCGTGGAGGCGTCGCCGTCCACGTTCTCCACGTAGTTGAAGCCCCAACTCCACTGGTAGCCCACCACGTTCACGGTGTGGGTGGGCTTGTCGGCGAGAGACAGGAGCTTCGACTCGTCACGCGCGGTGAAGTAGAAGAGCACCGAGACGATGATGAGCGGAACGACCGTGTACAGGGCCTCGATGGGCATGTTGTAGCGGGTCTGCGGAGGTACCTCCACCTTGGTGCGGCTGCGCCGGTGGAAGATGACGCTCCACAGGATCAGCCCCCACACCAGGATGCCCGTGACGAGCGCTGCCGCCCACGAGCCCTGCCAGAGGGAGAGGATTCTGGGGGCCTCCTCGGTCACCGGAGTGGGCATTCCGAGGCGGGGGAAATCCTTGTACGTGCAACCGGAGGCGGTCGCGAGGATCAGGCCCGCAGTCAGCACCTGCGGCAGCTTCCGCCGCATCGGGCGCCGCGACGAGCGGTCGGAGCCGTTGGGACTCACGTAGCGCCTTCCCGAGAGTCTCGCCCGCACAGCCGGCTGCGGCCGTCACGGTCGGTCGCCGGCCCGACGCGGGCAGGGGTTTGGATGTTTATGCGGACCAAACCCTACTGGACGCAATTTGGGGTCGCGCATGGAGGGTGCCCAACGCGCCGCCCGACACCTCGAAGGGGTGGAATACCCGTTCCCGGGCACTTCTGACGGGCCCTTCAGCAGCCTCACGGCCGCGGGTGACCGGGGGCGCCGTCCAGGTGGTCCGGACAAGGCTTAGCGTGGTGGCGTGGCCTACTTCGACTCCGCGTCCTCCGCACCGCTGCACCCTGTCGCACACGAGGCCCTGCGCGCCGCCCTGGACGAGGGCTGGGCCGATCCGGCCAGGCTGTACCGGGAGGGGCGGCGGGCCAGGCTGCTGCTGGACGCCGCGCGCGAGGCCGCCGCCGAGGCCGTGGGGTGCCGCCCCGACGAACTGGTCTTCACTCCTTCGGGGACGTACGCCGTGCACTCCGGCATGGCGGGAGCACTCGCGGGCCGTCGGCGTGTCGGCGCCCATGTGGTGGTCTCGGCGGTCGAACACTCGTCGGTCCTGCACGCCGCCCACACGCGGGGCGCCGAGGGGGACGGCCCGGCGGTGACGGAAGTGCCGGTGGACCGTACGGGGGCGGTGTCCCCGGAGACGTACGCGGCGGCCCTGCGCCCCGACACCGCGCTCGCCTGCCTCCAGTCGGCCAACCACGAGGTCGGCACCGTGCAGCCGGTCGCCGCCGTCGCCGATGCGTGC
>NZ_JAAPBF010000160.1 GCF_022695985.1 Streptomyces sp. NP-1717
GCGGTGCCGAGCAGTTCCGGGATGGCGGTCGTGGAGC
Organism: Streptomyces sp. NP-1717; assembly: GCF_022695985.1. Classification (GTDB taxonomy): domain Bacteria; phylum Actinomycetota; class Actinomycetes; order Streptomycetales; family Streptomycetaceae; genus Streptomyces. The sequence continues at coordinate 38 of NZ_JAAPBF010000160.1, forward strand.
CCCAGGCATAGGGGCGCACGGTGTTGGAGAGGCGGTCCATGGGTGCTTCCTTGTTCCGTGACGTGCGGGCGAATTCGGTTGGCGTGCGGACGAAGTGCAAAGACGCGTGGAAACGGAGGTGGGTGACGACGGAGGTCTGCGAATGCGGGTGCGGTGCCGAGTGTGCGGGGTGCGTGAGGTGGATTCAGCGCCGGGGCCGGCCGGCCGGGCCGGTGGGGGTCATGCGCGGTTGCCGGAGGCCAGGGCCAGGTAGACGGCCGTGAAGTCGGTGACGGCGACGAGTTCCGCGAGGGCTTCGAGTTCGCTGCCTTCCTGCGGCTCCAGCTCACTGATGGCTGTCTCGTGGCTGATGGCGAGTTCGCGGGCGGCGGGCGCCGCGGTCAGTCCGCCGACGGGGCGGTCGCGGAGCAGCACGACGCGGGCGCGCAGCGGCTGGGGCTCGTCGACACGGTCGCGGAAGAAGTCGTCGGGGTCGGCGGCGCCGCCGGCGAAGTCTCCGCCCAGGAGGAGGCCGTGTGCGGGCAGGGCGCCGGGAAGCTCGGCCGCGAGCGCGGGGCGGCCGGACAACTCGGCCAGTACGGCGGCGAAGCGGCGCCCGGCGGGGGCGGCGACCGTACCTTCCGTCCAGATCAGGGGGAGGTTGTCGGCCAGTTCGGCGGCGAGGGTCTTGGCGGGGTTGCTGTACGTGGCGATGGCCGGGCCGCAGCGTTCGGCGGCGCTGTCGAGGCGGTCGGCGACGAGCTGAAGGGTCTCGGCCGGCGCGGTGAGCAGTCCGACGCGGTCGAGAAGCGAGAGGAGCGGGGTGAACAGCGCCCAGAGCGCGCCCGGGCTCGCGGCCTGGGTCTCCTCGTACTGCTCCTGGGGTGTGGGCGCCATGGGCACGGTGAGGCCGTGCGTGCCGCCGACGGCCTCGCTGAGCGGGGACGGGTGCGGGGCGACGGCGACGACGGTGCAGCCGCGGCGGTACGCCTGCTCGGCGAGGAGGGTGAGGCCCGGTTCGCCGCCGTCGGTGGTGGCGATCAGGAGCAGGTCGACGGAGCCGGCCCAGCCGGGGAGCGCCCAGCGCAGGGCGCCCGCGGCGGGAGCCACTCCGGTGGGCCGCAGCAGGATGACGGGCGCGGCGGCACCGGCGAGCGCGCCGAGCAGGTCGGCGACGCCGAGTGCGGCGGTGCCGGAGCCGGCGAACAGCACGGCGCGGGGGCGGCCCTCGGGGTTGAGCTGTCCGATGCCCGCCTCGGCGGTGTGCCGGACGGCGGTGCGTACACGTGCCCCGGCCTCGGCGGCGCCGAGGAGGAGCCCACGGTGGTCGGCGCGAGCCAGCGCGTCCGGCGCGTCGAGCAGGGACTCGTCGAGCATGGGAGGTGTGTCTCCGATCGCCGGGCGCCGTGGACGGCGCGTGGGCACGGGCCTGTGGAAGCGGCGTTCCCTCAGGCGGGGCGGCGGGCCTCGTCCACGAGGAGTACGGGGATGTCGTCGCGGACCGGGTAGGCCAGGCCGCAGTCCGCGCCGGTGCAGATCAGCTCGGGCGTGTCGGCTTCGGTGCGGTCGCTGAGCGGCGCGTGGCAGGCCGGGCAGGCGAGGATCTCCAGGAGGCCGGCTTCGAGCGGCATGTGGTGGTGTCCCTTCGAACGTGCTGAGGCGTACGGGGTGGAGGGCGGGTGCCCGGAGCCGGCCCGGGGTCAGGACCGGATCAGCGCCAGGGCCTCGTCCCTGATCTTGGCCATGGTCGGTTCGTCGCGGGCCTCCACGTTGAGGCGCAGCAGGGGTTCCGTGTTGGAGGCGCGGAGGTTGAACCACCAGTCGGGGGTGGTCACCGTCAGGCCGTCGAGCTCGTCGGTCGTGACGCCCTCGCGGTCGGAGAAGGCCTTGCGTACGGCGTCGAGGCGGGCCGCCTGGTCGTCCACGGTGGAGTTGATCTCGCCCGATCCGGTGTACCGGTCGTAGGAGGCGACGAGTTCGGACAGCGGGCCGTCCTGGCCGCCGAGCGCGGCCAGCACGTGGAGCGCGGCGAGCATGCCCGTGTCCGCGTTCCAGAACTCGCGGAAGTAGTAGTGCGCCGAGTGCTCGCCGCCGAAGATCGCACCCGTGCGGGCCATCTCCGCCTTGATGAAGGAGTGGCCGACGCGCGTACGGACGGGGGTGCCGCCCTGTTCTCTGACGACTTCCGGGACCGAGCAGGAGGTGATGAGGTTGTGGATGACCGTGCCACCGGGGTGCTTGGCGAGTTCACGCTCGGCGACCAGTGCCGTGATCGCCGACGGTGACACGCCCCTCCCCCGCTCGTCCACGACGAAGCAGCGGTCCGCGTCGCCGTCGAACGCCAGGCCCAGGTCGGCGCCTTCGGAGAGCACGCGGGCCTGGAGGTCCACGATGTTCCGCGGATCGAGCGGGTTGGCCTCGTGGTTGGGGAACGTGCCGTCCAGTTCGAAGTACATCGGGACCAGGTCGACGGGCAGCCCCGCGAAGACCGTCGGGACGGTGTGGCCCCCCATGCCGTTCCCCGCGTCGACCACGACCTTCAGCGGGTGGATCGCCGAGAGTTCGACCAGGGACAGCAGATGGGCGGCGTAATCGGTCAACGTGTCACGCTGCGTGATCGTTCCCGGCGTCGCGGCCGGTTCCGGGGCCCCCTCGGCGAGCCACTTCTCGACCAGCGCCCGGATCTCCGCCAGTCCGGTGTCCTCCCCCACCGGCGCGGCGCCCGCGCGGCACATCTTGATGCCGTTGTACCGCGCGGGGTTGTGCGACGCGGTGAACATCGCGCCCGGCAGGTCAAGCGCCCCGCTGGCGTAGTAGAGCTGGTCCGTCGAGCAGAGCCCGATCAGCGTGGCGTGCGCACCGCGCCGGACGGCGCCCTTGGCGAAGCTCGCCGACAGATGGGGCGAGGAGGGCCGCATGTCGTGACCGACGACGATCGCCGTGGCGCCCGTGACTTCCACGAAGGCCGCTCCGAAGAGCTCGACGAGCCGGTCGTCGAGCTGGTCCGGATAAACGCCACGTACGTCGTACGCCTTCACGATCTGGCCCAAGTCGGCCACGGCCACCCCTCCTGAGGTCTCTGCGGACAGTCATCACAAACTACCCGCCCCCGGGAGGGGCCCCGAGGACGCGCCCCCGGGCCGGCCGCGGCGCGCCTACGGCAGCATCCACCCCAGTACGAAGGTGCTCTGCCCCACGACGATCAGACACATCACCAACAGCAGCCCGAGGCTCCAGGGCAGGACCTTCCTCAGGAGGTCCCCTTCCTTGCCCGCGAGACCGACCGCCGCGCACGCGATGGTCAGATTCTGCGGGGAGATCATCTTGCCGAGCACGCCGCCGGAGCTGTTGGCCGCCGCCAACAGCTCGGGCGACAGCCCGGATTCGCGCGCCGCCGTCACCTGGAGCGCCCCGAAGAGCGCGTTGGCCGAGGTGTCGGAGCCCGTGACGGCGACGCCGAACCAGCCGAGCACGGGCGAGAGGAACGCGAGCCCGGCGCCCGCCGCCGCGACGAAGTGGCCGATGGTGGCCGCCTGTCCGGAGAGGTTCATGACGTAGGCGAGGGCCAGCACCGACACGACGGTGAGGATGGCGTAGCGCAGTTCGTGCACCGTGGCCGCCCACTCCTTGAGCGCGCCCTTGGCCTTGAGTCCGATCACGGCGGCGGTCAGGAGGCCGGCGACCAGGACGAGCGTGCCGCCGGTCGAAATGAGCGGCAGCGAGAAGACGTTGGCCCCGACGGGCTTCCCCTCGGAGTCCGCGACGTCGAGGAAAGGCCAGTCGAAGGACTGGGTCGCCTTGGCCAGCAGGTCCTTGACCGGGGGGATCTGCGCGAGGGAGAAGATCACGACGATCAGGCCGTACGGCGCGTAGGCGCGGACGATTTCGCGGCGGTCGTCCTCGACGTCGAGGTCCTCGCTGCGCACGCCCGTCAGTACGGAGGTCCGCACCGCCTCGTCGGCGGGCCTGCGCGCGCTCGGTACGGCGAGCAGCGCGGCGGCGCCCACCAGCGCGGCCCCGATGTCGGCGAGTTGGGCGGAGACGTAGTTGGCGGCGACGAACTGCGCGACACCGAAGGCGAATCCGCACGCCAGGGCGGGCGCCCAGGTCTCGCGCAGGCCGCGCCTGCCGTCGACGAGCCAGACGAGTACGAGGGGGACGACAACGGCCAGCAGCGGCGTCTGGCGGCCGACGACGGAGGCGACGGTGTCCAGCGGCAGCCCGGTCACCTGGGCGAGGGTGACCACCGGCGTACCCATCGCGCCGAAGGCCACGGGCGCGGTGTTGGCCACGAGGGCGACGACCGCCGCCTTGACGGGGGCGAAGCCGAGCGCCACGAGCATCACCGCGGAGATGGCGACCGGTGCGCCGAAGCCGGCGAGCGCTTCGAGGAGAGCGCCGAAGCAGAAGGCGACGACGAGCGCCTGGATGCGGGGGTCGTCGGAGAATCGCCCGAACGAGCGCCGCAGGATGTCGAAGTGCTGGGTACGGACCGTCATCCGGTACACCCACAGGGCGTTGACGACGATCCACATGATCGGGAAGAGCCCGAAGACGACGCCCTGCGCGCCCGCGGAGAGGGTCTGGCCGATCGGCATTCCGAAGGCCAGCCAGCCGACCAGGACGGCGACGGCCAGACCTATCAGTCCGGCGCGATGGGCCTTCATACGGACGGCGCCGAGCAGCACCAGCACGGTGACCAGGGGAAGCGCGGCGACGAGGGCGGACACGCCGAGTGAATCGGCGACGGGTTCCAATTGCTGTTCGAACACGACGGGGGCCTCCGTATTCCGCGATGCGGAAAGTGATCTCTCACGGCTGGGAGGCATGATCGTGTGCACGACAAGCAAGGTCAATGGCCCGTGCAGGATCCGTCACCGAAAGCCGGAGCCAGGAGGCGACGGCACGGCGCGGGAGCGACCGGCGGTGAGCGGCGGCTCAGGAATCGGGGGAACGCAGCACCCGCAGATGCCCGCGACGCCCGGCCTCCGCCTGATCCGCCCCGCGCGGCCCGTTCACGCCGGGTCCGGCAGGCCTCTCCGGAGGGCGCGCCGCCTCACGCACGGCGTTCGCCAGGGCTTCGAGATCGTCACCGCTGGGCCTGGCCGGTGCCGAGCCGTCCGTGAGCCGGACGACCTCCCACCCGCGCGGCGCGGTGAGTCTCTCGCTGTGTTCGGCGCACAGGTCGTAGCAGTGGGGCTCGGCATGCGTGGCGAGCGGGCCGAGGACCGCGGTCGAATCGGCATAGACGTACGTCAGTGTCGCGACAGCGGAACGGCCGCACGCGGTGCGCGAACAGCGACGTACAGGGCTCACGATGTTGGACGGTACCGCACTCTTGAGCGGGCCGCGACGACTCGCCCCCACGTCACCCCACCGTGTCGTGACGGGGGATTCGCCCCAACCGGCACCCGCACAACTGCCCTGACCTGCACGGGAGGAGGAGCGACCGGGCGATTACCGTCAGTTGCCCGGTCACCACTTGGGGCAAATACCGTCATTCAGTGCGAGCGCCACGATCCGGCCGACGTAGCGAAACGAGCCCAAGCTTGGCCGGAATGCTCAATTTGCGACATGCCGTCCGGCGGTCCGGGCACGCACTCGCGGCGTCCCCATGAGAGCTACCCTGCGTCAGTGATGGACAGTCCCGTACCGCCGAACCCCGCCGAGCCGAGACCGCGCCGCCGTGACCGCCACGGACGCGGGATGCGCGGGCCCGTCGCCCCGCCGCAGGTCCCGCTCTCGGCGAGCCGCTCGGATTCGTTCCGTGACCTCGTACGGGACTCCGTGGAGCGGCTGGAGCGGCGCTGGCCCCAGCTGGCGGAGATCGATTTCCTCGTCCTCGACGTGCCCGAGGCCGAGGACGAGTCGGTACCGCTCGGCCGGTCGGTCCCCGAGGCCAAGGGCCGGCCCGCGCTCATCGTCGTGTACCGGCGGCCCGTCGAGATCCGTACGAAGAGCCGTGAGGAGCGCGGCATGCTCGTCCACGAGGTGGTGGTCGAGCAGGTCGCCGAACTGCTGGGGCTCGCACCGGAATCCGTCGATCCGCGGTACGGCCAGGACTGACCGCGAGGGCCCCCGCGGTCCCGCCCCCGGCCTCACTTCAGTACGGAGAGGTCTTCCTTCGTCGCCGGTACGGAGACCATGCCGCGATCGTCCGGCAGCGTCTGCACCGTGAACATCGGTACGCCGTCCCGGGTCAGCGCCAGCGTGCGCGCGGCGTGGACCGGACCGCCCGACTCGGGCTCCACCGTCAGCGCGTACGAGCCCTTGAGGCCCTGCGGCACGGGCGGCGTGACGGCCTGCGTGGTGCCGCCCTTGACCGTGTACGTCTCGACGACCTGCTCGCCTCCCCCGGTGCCGGCCGAGGCCGTGACCTTGACCTTGCCGGTGCCGTCCGGCGCGGTCAGTGACAGCGTCGAGCCCTTGGCGCGGTTGTCGGCGGCCGTCGCGCGCTCCGTCACCGCACCGGTCGCCGGGATGAAGGCGACCTCCTGGTCGGTGCCCTTGCCCCGTACGACGCGCAGCGCGGCGACCACCGGGGTCTCGCCGGCGTCCTCCGCCGGGCCCAGGAGCACCGAGCCGGCCTCGCCCTTGGTGACGTCACCCAGGTCGAGCGAGGCCGTCATGCCCGACTTCACGTTGAGTGTCTCGGCCGCGGCGGCCGGGACGATCGTGCCGCTCTTGCCGGCCAGTCGCACCTTCAGTTCGGCGTCGTCCTCACCGGGCGCGAAGACCACCAGTCGTACGGAGGTGGCGTCCGCCGGGATTCCGGGCAGCACCGCGCGCGGCGCCGCGTCGGCGGAGGCGGCCAGCCAGTCGCCGCCGAGGTTCTCGTCGGCGGCGTTCACCACGGCGCCCACACGGCCCGTGCGGGTGCTGACGTGGACGGTGACGTTCGGCTCGGCCTCCGCGGTGAGGGTCGACAGCAGGACGGGGACGCTGGACCGTGCCGGGACCGGAATGCCTTCTCCCGCATCGGACTTGAGCGTGCCTCCCTTGCCGTACAGCGCGACGTCGGCGACGGCCGCCGTGTCGTCCGGGTTGGTGAGGTGGACGTAGTCCTGACGCGCCTTGTCCGTGGACGCGCCGGGGAACCAGAAGTCGGTGTCGGGCGGGGTGCAGCTGACTCCGAGCAGTCCGCGTCCTTCGCCGCCCGTGACCGTGGTGGTCTGCTGGGTGGTCCAGCCGGGCGCGAGACGGCCGGTGGCCGTGCCGACGAGTGCGGGGGCGTCCGAGGTGTTCTTGGTCCCGGAGACGGGCTTGCCGGGCTCCTTGAGGGCCAGGAAGGGCTTGGCCTTGGCGTCCGCCCCGTCCGCCGCGGGCTCCTTCGCGCTGTCGTCCCCGGCCGTGTCGCCCGTCTGCTCCTCGTCCTTCTCCTCGTCCTTCTCGTCCTCCTCGTCCTTCTTCCCGTCGTCGTCGGCGGTCGCGTCGTCCAACGGCGCGGCCGACGGCGCCAGTTCGGCCGTGCCGCCCGTACCCGCGCCGTCCGCCCCGGCCGGTGTGAACGACGTGTAGACCGTCTCGGCCAGCTCCGACGTGCTGGGCGCGGGACAGAGCAGGCTGCTGCGCTCCACGGGAAGACGCGCGGGCGTCTTCGCCGTCGCCGCCGTGTCGGCGCTGTCGGGGGCGCTGACCGCGGCGAACCCGGTGACAGCCGCGAGTGCGGTGGCGGCCGCGATGAGGGAGAGGGTCGTGCGGTTCACTGTTTGCTGCTCCCGTCGGGACGCTGCTCGTTCTCATTGCCGTCGGTGTACGGCTGTTGAGGGGCGGTGTAGGGCTGCTGCCCCTCGGCGTACGGCTGTTGGACGACGTATCCGTACTGGTCGTACTGGACCGGGGCCTGCTGCTGGTACTGGTCCGCCGGGTACTGCTGGTACTGCTGGTATCCGTCGGCGTCGTACTGGGGAGCGCCCTCGTACTGCTGCGCGCCCTGATAGGGGGCGCCTTCGTACTGCTGCTGCTCGTTCTGCCCGCCTTGGTACTGCTGTTCGTTCGTGTACGAGCCGTAATCCGCGCCCTGGTAGGACGTCTGGCCGTCCCACTCCCCGTACGACTGCTGCCGCGGAACAGCCGCGGCGGCGTACGGCGCCTCCGCCGGGGGTGGCGGCACGGTCGTCTCCGCGCCGTCACCGCCGGCACCGTCGGTGCCCTCCGCGGCCTCCGCCTCCGCCTGCGCGGCGGCCCGCAGCCTGCGCGCCCGGCGGCCCTCGCCGGACACGGGCTGGGCGGGCACGTCGGCCCGCTCCTCGGGCAGGTCGTCGTCGATCTCCCGGCGCCGCCCCGGCAGGGCGAGCACGAGCAGGACGACGCCGAGCGCGGCCTGCGCCCAGACCCACGCGGTGTGGGTGAAGGAGTCCTCGTACGTGAGGTCGAGCCTGCCGCCCTCGGCGGGGAGCTGGAATCCCTGCGCCCAGCCGTCGACGGTCGTCTTCTCCAGGGGGCGCCCGTCGAGCGTGGCCTGCCAGCCCTCGGCGGCCCGGTCGGCGATCCGCAGCACGCGTCCGGCCTTGCCGGCCGGGATGTCGGTGTGGGCCTCGACCGTGGACGATCCGACGGGCAGCGGCTCGGCGTCGCTCTCGCCCTCGATGATCGTGGCCCGCGAGATCTGACGGTCGACGCGCCACAGCGCGCTGCCGTCGAGCTGGCTGAGCCGGCTCAGACCGGGGGTGGCGTCGAGCACGCGTGACATCTGAGCCGGGGCGCCGTCACGGACCAGGACGTAGCGGATCGCGAAGCCGCTGAGCTGGTCGGTCTGGTCGGCGCCGGAGCCCGCGACGAGACGGCCGACGACCTTGTCGAGCCCGGGGTCGCTGCCGCCGGACTCGGTCAGCTCGGCGTCGCCGAGCCGCCCGCCGGAGCCGCGTACGAGCGAGTACGAGACCTCCGCGGGCGACGTACCACCGAGGATCAGCGTGCGCGGCTGGTCACGGGTGATGCTCTCCTCGGCGACGAACGCCGGTACCTGCACGGGGTCGCGCCGCTCCAGCGGTCCCGCGGCGCCGCTGAGCATCCAGCCGCCCGCGGCGAGCAGCGGGGCCGCCCCGGCCGCGACGGCGATGAGCGCGGCGACGGGCTGGCGCCAGCCGAAGCTCTGGCTCGCGACGCGTTCCCTGGCGCCGTCGGCGCCGAGCACGGCCGCCGCGATGAGCGCGAGGCCGTAGAGGAGGGTGGCGGGTCCGGCCCAGCCGGAGTTGTTCGCGAGGACGGCGAAGACGAGCGCCACGAGGGCGGTCACCCAGGCCGCTCGCACGGCGAACTGCCGCTCGCCGCGCAGGAGCGCGGCCAGTGCCGCCAGGACGACGCCGATCAGCAGCAGCCCGCCCGCGGCCTTGGGGCCGCCGGGGCTGATGCCGAGCAGATCGAGGGCGGTGGCCTGTCCCGTACCGAACTCCAGTCCCGCCTCACGGAAGAGGCTGGACGGTGAGGTGAGCAGCGAGAGCGACCAGGGGGCCAGGACGAGCAAGGGGGTGCCGACCACGGCCAGCAGGCGCAGCCCGTACGCCACGATGTCGTCGCGGCGCAGGGCCAGGACGGCGAGGCCGAGGACCAGCGCCATGGGCCAGACGATCGGGGTGAACGCCATCGCGAGGGTGAGCAGGAAGGTGTACGCCCAGGTGGCCCGCCAGCTCCCGCGCGCGGCGCCTGCGGCGCCCGCCTTCGGCTCGGCGCGGATCCCGTACGCCGCGACGGCCGCCCGCGCGATCAGCGGCAGCAGGACGGCCAGTACGGCCGTGCCGAGCCGCCCGGTGGCCAGGGCGCCGGTGGCAGCGGGCAGGAAGGCGTACGCGACGCTCGCCCAGGCCCGCAGCAGCTTCGATTCGACGAGCGGCCGGGAGGCGAAGTACGCGGTGACTCCGGCCAGCGGTACGGAGCAGACGAGCAGCAGGGTCAGCGCGAAGCCGGTCGACCCGAGGAACAGCGCCGACAGGGCCGCGAGAACCGCGAGGTAGGGCGGCGCGGTCTGGGTGCCGCCCGTGCCGATGGGGTGCCAGCCGTCGGCGTAACGGGACCACAGGCCCGCCACGTCCGGCGGCGCGGGCAGCAGCGCGCCGCCCGCGAGTGCGCCGCCGCCGAGCAGGGCCCGGCAGGCGACGAGTGAGACGAGGAGCAGTACGGCGAAGAGGACGGGGCCCGGCTTGTGCGCGAGGCGCTTCAGCCGGGCGAACTGCTCGATCTCCAGGAAGTCCGCGTCGTCCCCGCCGGGGCCCGACTCCACCGCGCCGTGGCGTGAGCCACCGGCTTCGGTCTCAGAGCCGCCACCGAGGCTTCCAGCTACTTGCTCGGCCGTTGCCCGGACGGTGGCGCCGGGTGGCGGGAAAAGCGCGCGAAGTTCGGTTGCCTCGACGACGCCTTTGCCTCGTCGTTTTCGCGCGCCGATGATTCTGCCGGGCCGCAGGAGCGTGCCGAACAGTCCCATGACCTCGTCGACGGCCTGTCCCGGTGCCTTGCCCACCAAGTAGGCGACGGTGCGCAGCAGTGTGCCGACGACGAGCCGCAGTAGTACGTAGGGCAGCACGGCACCGCGCGAGTTGACGAGCAGCGTGTAGACGGCGCCGGCCTTGTCGACCCGGTGCGGGTTGACGACGGAGCGGCCCGCGCAGTCGACGGTGCGGCGCTCGCGCGCGGCGGCCTCGGCGTGCCTGAGGACGGCGTCGGGGGCGACGAGCACCCGGTGTCCCGCGGCGTGCGCGCGCCAGCACAGGTCCACGTCGTCGCGCATCAGCGGGAGTCTGCGGTCGAAGCCGCCGAGTTCCTCCCACACGTCCCGGCGGATGAGCATGCCCGCGCTGGAGACGGAGAGGACGGTGCGGACCTGGTCGTGCTGGCCCTGGTCCTGCTCGCGCCGGTCCAGTCCGGTCCAGCGGCGCCCGCTGTTGGCGATGGAGACGCCGACCTCCAGGAGCTGCTTGCGGTCGTACCAGCCGCGCAGCTTGGGGCCGACGATCGCGGCGTGCGAGTCGGTGTCGACGACGCGCAGCAGTTCGGCGAGTGCGTCGGGGTCGGGCGCGCAGTCGTCGTGGAGCAGCCACAGCCACTGCACGGGCTCGCCGTGCGGCAGGTCGGGCATGTCGTACGCCTCGTCGTGCCAGGTTCTGGTGACGGGGTCCCAGCCGCTCGGCCGTTTCAGATACGGCAGGTCGTCGGGCGTCAGCACGCCGGCGGTACGGACCGCCTCCTCGACGGCCGTACCGAAGCTGGTGCGGCGGGCGAGGTGGACGACGCGGTCCGGGCCGAGCGATTCGGTGAGCAGCGTGGCCGATTCGTCGGCGCTGCCGGTGTCGGCGGCGATGACGTTCTGTACGGGGCGTTCCTGGCCGATCAGCCCGGTGAGGGCGTCGGGAAGCCAGCGGGCACCGTCGTGGGAGACGAGCACGGCGGTCACGACGTGCCGCGGGTACTCCGGTGCGGTGGCTGAATCGAACGCGGCTGTGGTGGCGGACATCGAGGTAGGGGCCCTCCGGCCGGGGGGTCGCCCCGACGGGGCGTTGGGGCGTCTCGGACGGGGCCCCACACTAACGGTACGAACAGGCACCGGATCGCCGAGCGCCCGGACAAAGCGGACGACGCGGGAGACAGCGCGGGAGACGGCACCGGGCCGGGCCGCTCGCGCCGGTCACGACAACGGTCCGCCGGCTGCGAAGAGGACGCAGATGACGGACCGTTCGGAGACTGCCGCGCGAGGTCTCGCGCGGGCTATCGCGCAGGGCGCGTGCGGAGAATGGCTGAAACTGTTCAAACCGCGGCCTTCTTGAGACGGCGGCGTTCACGCTCGGAGAGACCGCCCCAGATACCGAACCTCTCGTCGTTGGCGAGGGCGTACTCCAGGCATTCGGAGCGGACCTCACAGGCGAGACAGACCTTCTTCGCCTCCCGGGTGGAGCCGCCCTTCTCGGGGAAGAAGGACTCGGGATCGGTCTGGGCGCACAACGCGCGCTCCTGCCAGCCGAGTTCCTCGTCCGCGTCCTCGACCAGCAGTTGTTCGAACAGCTCGGTCATGTGCGCCCCTCGTCTGTCTTTACGTCCCCGTGCTTGCGGCCGCTACCGTTTTCGGCCGAACGACACGAGTGAAATTACAAGTGTGCGGATACGAGCCAGTCAAGCCGAGATCTGCTATTGGTCCCGGTATTCACTCTGCGGAACCAAGGCTATGCGGAAAGTGTTCAAATCACCAAAAACCTGACACATGCCACTGGCCAGCCCTCATTCGCTCCTCCCTGAGGGAGACGCCAGGAGCCGCGTCAATGTTGCGATCCAGCCACCGGAAGCGATTCGAATCACAGTCCGGTCACGGGAGCGCGACGATGTTTGCGAGCCCGACTGCTGCGCCATGTCTCCCGGTCGGCGATCACACAAACCTTTCCCCTGAAGCAGCAACCGGATGTGGTGAAACATTGCCGCCAAATCGGTCATTGAGTTGACAAGCGGGAACCGTTCCCGCCACCTTTGACAGCATGCCGGTCACCTCAGCGACGTTCGCGACCCACACCCGTGGATTCCGCAGTGCTGCCCAGACCCGCTGTAGCTGTTCCTGTTGTCCGTGCTGTTGAGCCACTGAAGCTCCGGCCGTACATCTCCTTCTCCACCTCTCTTTTCGCGCACGTGTCTTCGCGCCCCCCACGCACGCCTTCTGCCGAGGAACCTCCACAGCCATGAACAACGACAGCGATCTTCAGATCGCGGGCGATCTCCTTGAGGTGCCGCACCTTCTCCAGCCCGCCCGTGAGCACCCCTCCACGGTGGCCGAATTCGCCGGTCTGGCCCGTGCCGTCGCCGCCGACCGCGCGCGGTGGGCCGCACTCGTCGAGTACGACGCGGCCAGCCGCTGGTACCACCGGCTGAGCACGGGTCCCGGCTACGAGGTGTGGCTGCTCTCCTGGGTGCCCGGCCAGCGCAGCGGACTGCACGACCACGGCCGCTCGTCCGGCGTACTGACCGTCCTCGACGGCGAACTGACGGAGCGTACGAGAACGGCGAGCCGCACACTCGCCGCCGGCGCGCAGCGGGTCTTCGCCCCCGGATACGTCCACGAGGTGGTCAACGATTCGCTCGGACCGGCCGTGAGTCTGCACATCTACTACCCGGGTCTGACCGAGATGCCGATGCACTCCGCCCGGTGCGCCCCGGCGGCCCGGGATGTCGTACCCGCCTGACAAACTGCACAGCATGCGCATTGTGGTTCTGGCCGGCGGTATCGGTGGCGCCCGTTTCCTGCGTGGCCTCAAACAGGCCGCGCCGGACGCGGACATCACGGTGATCGGCAACACGGGTGACGACATCCATCTGTTCGGGCTGAAGGTCTGTCCGGACCTCGACACGGTGATGTACACCCTCGGTGGTGGCATCAATGAAGAGCAGGGCTGGGGACGTTCGGACGAGACGTTCCAGGTCAAGGCGGAGCTCGCGGAGTACGGCGTGGGGCCCGAGTGGTTCGGGCTCGGTGACCGCGACTTCGCCACGCACATCGTCCGCACACAGATGCTGGGCGCCGGTTATCCGCTGAGCGCGGTGACCGAGGCGCTCTGCGCGCGCTGGAAGCCCGGGGTCCGGCTGCTGCCGATGTCCGACGACCGCGTCGAGACACATGTCGCCGTCGATGTGCCGGACAGCCCCACGGGCGAGCGCAAGGCCGTGCACTTCCAGGAGTACTGGGTGAAGATGCGCGCCTCTGTGGAGGCGCACGCGGTCGTGCCCGTCGGCGCCGACCAGGCGAAGCCGGCGCCCGGTGTGCTGGAGGCCGTCGCCCAGGCCGACGTCGTCCTCTTCCCGCCGTCGAACCCCGTCGTCAGCATCGGCACGATCCTGGCCGTGCCCGGGATCCGCGAGGCGATCGCCGACGCCGGGGTGCCGGTCGTCGGGCTCTCCCCCATCGTCGGGGACGCGCCGGTGCGCGGCATGGCCGACAAGGTCCTCGCGGCGATCGGCGTCGAGTCGACGGCCACCGCCGTGGCACAGCACTACGGCTCGGGGCTGCTCGACGGCTGGCTCGTCGACACCGTCGACGCGGCGGCCGTCGCCGAGATCGAGGGTGCGGGGATCCGCAGCCGGGCCGTACCCCTGATGATGACCGATCTGGACGCGACAGCCGCGATGGCGCGTGAGGCGCTGGCGCTGGCCGAGGAGGTGCGGGCGTGACGTCGTCCCACGAAGGCGGAAGCGAAGACGCGGGAACCGGGACGGGGGCGCGCGCCGGCGAGGGCGTCCTGTCGTACAGCGTCCGGGCGCTCGACGGGCTGCCCGAGGTCCGCGCGGGTGACGATCTCGCGAAGCTCATCGTCGCGGCGGGGCCCGGTCTGGCCGACGGGGACATCCTCCTCGTCACGTCGAAGATCGTGTCCAAGGCCGAGGGCCGCGTCGTCGGGGCGCCGGACCGTGAGGCGGCGATCGACGCCGAGACGGTACGCGTGGTGGCGCGGCGCGGACCGCTGCGGATCGTGGAGAACCGGCAGGGTCTGGTGATGGCCGCGGCCGGCGTCGACGCGTCCAACACCCCTCCGGGGACGGTGCTGTTGCTGCCCGAGGACTCCGACGCCTCGGCCCGTGCGATCCGGGAGGGGCTGCGGGACGCGCTGGGGGTGGACGTCGGCGTGATCGTCACGGACACCTTCGGGCGGCCGTGGCGCAACGGGCTGACGGACGTCGCGATCGGCGCGGCGGGAGTGCGGGTCCTGGACGACCTGCGCGGCGGCACGGACACGCACGGCAATCCGCTGGGCGCGACGGTCGTCGCCCTCGCCGACGAACTGGCCGCCGCGGGCGACCTGGTGAAGGGCAAGTCCGCGGGGCTGCCGGTGGCGGTGGTGACCGGTCTCGCGCGGCTGGTGGGCGAATCGGCGGACGACGCACGGGCGATGGTGCGGGTCGCTGCCGACGACATGTTCCGGCTCGGGACGTCCGAGGCGGTACGGGAGGCGGTCACCCAGCGCCGTACGGTGCGGGAGTTCACCGACGAGCCGGTCGACCCGGGCGCGGTCCGCCGCGCGGTCGCCGCGGCCGTGACGGCTCCGGCACCGCATCACACGACGCCGTGGCGGTTCGTCCTGCTGGAGTCGCCCGAGTCGCGGCTGCGGCTCGTCGACGCGATGCGGGACGCGTGGATCGCGGACCTGCGCCGCGACGGCAAGTCGGAGGAGTCGGTGGCCAAGCGGGTGCGGCGCGGGAACGTGCTGCGCGACGCGCCGTATCTGGTGGTGCCGTGCCTGGTGGCGGACGGCGCGCACACCTACGGGGACGCGCGGCGCGACATGGCGGAGCGCGAGATGTTCGTGGTCGCGACGGGCGCCGGGGTGCAGAACTTCCTCGTGGCACTGGCCGGGGAGCGGCTCGGCTCCGCGTGGGTGTCGTCCACGATGTTCTGCCGCGACGTCGTACGGGACGTGCTCGAACTGCCCGCGAACTGGGACCCGATGGGCGCGGTGGCGGTCGGGCACGCGGCGGCGGCGCCGAAGGTCCGGCCGGGGCGGAAGCCGGAGGACTTCATCGAGGTGCGGTGAGCCCGTGTGAACCGTCGGCGGGCCCCGCTGGTCCTGCGGGGCCCGCAGGACCCGCCGGCCTCAGAGATGGGCGATTCTGCCGACGGCCATGCGGGGTGCGCGGCGTGGTGGCGTCCGGCCGCTGAGGAGGATGAACCGTACGGCGCGGTGGCGCTGCCCGGCGTACGGCTCCAGCAGTTCGAGCATCCCGGCGTCGTCGGTGTCGGGGCGGCCGGCGAGCGCGTAGCCGACGACGCCGGGCAGATGCAGGTCGCCGACGGTGACGGCGTCCGGGGCGCCGTTCGACCGCTGAAGGACCTCGGCGGCGGTCCACGGACCGATGCCGGGGATCAACTGGAGCCGGGCGGAGGCGGGTTCGGGCTCCATGCCGGCGGCCTCCTCCAGCCGACGGGCGACGCGGACCGCGCGTACGACGGTGTCGGAGCGTTTGGAGTCGACACCGGCCCTGTGCCACTCCCAGGACGGGATCATGGCCCAGGCGCGGGCGTCGGGCATGACGTACATCCGGCTGTCGCGGCGGCCGTCGGGCGATTCGCCGTACGGGCCGGGGGCGGGCTCGCCGTACGTGCGCACGAGATGGCGCCAGGAGCGGTTCGCCTCGATCGTCGTGACCTTCTGCTCCAGGATCGACGGGATCAGCGACTCCAGGACGAGGCCGGTGCGGCACAGACGCAGGCCGGGGCGGCGGCGCTGGGACGCGGCGAGGAGTCTGTGACGCGGGACGAAGGCGGCGGGGTCGTCGCAGGCGCCGAGCATCTCGGGCAGCCGCTCCAGCAGCCAGTCCGCCCCCGCGCCCCATGCCTCGGCGTGCACGGTGCCGTCGCCGGCCGTCCTGACCCGCAGGGTGCCGGGCCCGGCGGGCGTCCGGGTGGCGCGGACGGCGGAGCCGTCGGGCCGGGTACGGAAGGTGGGGTCGGCGGGGCCGCGGCGCAGGGGCCCCAGGACGAGG
>NZ_JAAPBF010000161.1 GCF_022695985.1 Streptomyces sp. NP-1717
GCAGTCGGCACCCGGCGTGTGCGCTCGTGCGCCGTGGTCGGTACGGGGGGCGGGGGGCTACCGTCAGGGTGATGGCGGGGCGCACAGCGTGGTGCGGTCGGCCGGTCCGGACGTCCCCTGCGAAGGTGGAACACGTGAAGGCTATCCGTCGATTCACCGTGCGCCCCGTCCTGCCCGAACCTCTGCGACCACTCAGCGGCCTCGCGCGCAATCTGCGCTGGTCCTGGCATCCCGAGACCTGTGAACTCTTCGAGGCCGTCGACCCCGACGGCTGGCGCGCCTCCGGGCGTGATCCGGTGCGGCTGCTCGGGGCCGTATCCGCCACGCGACTGGTCGAACTGGCCGGCGACGCGCCGTTCCTCCAACGGCTGACCACCGTCGCCGCCGGGCTCGACGACTATCTGCGCGGCGACCGCTGGTACCAGGAACAGAGCGGCCAGGGTGCCGAGCTGCCCGACGCCGTCGCGTATTTCTCGCCCGAGTTCGGCGTCACCGCCGCCCTGCCCCAGTACTCCGGCGGTCTCGGCATCCTCGCCGGTGACCATCTCAAGGCCGCCAGCGACCTCGGCGTTCCGCTCATCGGCGTCGGGCTGCTCTACCGGCACGGCTACTTCCGCCAGTCCCTGTCGCGCGACGGCTGGCAGCAGGAGCACTATCCCGTCCTCGATCCGAACGAGCTGCCGCTCAGCCTCCTCAGGGAGGAGGACGGCAGGCCCAGCCGTGTCGCGCTCGCACTGCCCGGCGGCCGGTCGCTGCACGCGTGCGTCTGGCAGGCGCGCGTCGGCCGGGTTCCGCTCCTGCTGCTCGACTCGGACATAGAGGACAACGGGCCGACGGAGCGGGAGGTGACCGACCGTCTCTACGGCGGCGGCAGCGAACACCGGCTGCTCCAGGAGATGCTGCTCGGCATCGGCGGGGTCCGCGCCGTCCGCGCGTACTGCCGCATCTCCGGCCACCCCGAACCCGAGGTCTTCCACACGAACGAGGGCCACGCCGGCTTCCAGGGCCTGGAACGCATCCGTGAACTGGGGCACGCCGGGCTCGGGTTCGACACCGCTCTGGAGGCCGTCCGGGGCGGCACCGTGTTCACCACCCACACGCCGGTGCCCGCCGGGATCGACCGGTTCGACCGTGAACTCGTCGCGCGCCACTTCGGTGACGACGGCGAACTGCCCGGGGTCGCCATCGATCAGGTGCTGCGCCTCGGCAGGGAGACCTTCCCCGGCGGCGACGCGAACCTGTTCAACATGGCCGCCATGGGACTGCGGCTCGCCCAGCGCGCCAACGGCGTCTCCACGCTGCACGGCGCCGTCAGCCGGCAGATGTTCGCCGGCCTCTGGCCGGGCTTCGACCCCCAGGACGTACCGATCACCTCCGTGACCAACGGCGTGCACGCGCCGACCTGGGTGGCGCCCGAGATCGCCCGGCTCGGCCGGGGGACGGCCGGAGTGGCCGACACCCCGGACGCCGACATCTGGGCCGTACGGCGCACCCTGCGCGAGCGGCTGGTGTACGAGGTACGCGACAGGCTGCGGGCCTCCTGGCACCAGCGGGGCGCGGCCGACGCCGAACTGGGCTGGATCGACGGGGTCCTCGACCCCGACATCCTGACCATCGGCTTCGCCCGCCGGGTCCCTTCGTACAAGCGCCTCACCCTGATGCTCCGCGACCGCGACCGGCTGACGGAGCTGCTGCTCCATCCCGAACGGCCGATCCAGATCGTCGTCGCGGGCAAGGCGCACCCGGCGGACGACGGCGGCAAGCGGCTCGTGCAGGAGCTGGTGAAGTTCGCCGACGACCCGCGCGTGCGCCACCGCATCGTCTTCCTGCCCGACTACGGGATGGCGATGGCGCGCAATCTCTATCCGGGCTGCGACGTCTGGCTGAACAACCCCCTCCGCCCGCTGGAGGCGTGCGGCACGAGCGGGATGAAGGCGGCGCTCAACGGCTGTCTCAACCTGTCCGTGCTGGACGGCTGGTGGGACGAATGGTTCGAGCCGGACTTCGGCTGGGCCATCCCGACGGCCGACGGTTCGTCCGACGAGGACCGGCGTGACGCGCTGGAGGCGAACGCCCTCTACGCGCTGATCGAGGACCGGGTCGCGCCGCGCTTCTACGACCGTACGGCGCCGGGAGCGGGCGCCGGGGCCGGGGCGGTCAAGGGCACGGACGGCGGGGACGCGCTCCCCGGGCGCTGGATCGAGATGGTCCGGCGCACCATGACCACGCTCGGCCCGAAGGTCCTCGCCGACCGCATGGTGCGCGAGTACGTGGAGCGGCTGTACGCGCCCGCCGCCCACGCCCACCGCGCGCTGGACCCCGCCGCGGCGGGGGAGTTGGCCGACTGGAAGAGCCAGGTCAGGGCCGCCTGGCCGGGTGTGGCCGTCGACCATGTGGAGGCCGTCTCGGCCACCACGGCGGGCGGCAGCGCGGAGCTGGGCTCGACCCTCGCGCTGAAGGTGCGGGTGACCCTCGGCCAACTGCGCCCCGACGACGTGGAGGTACAGGCCGTGGCGGGCCGGGTGGGCGCCGACGACACGATCGCCGACGCGCAGGTCTTCCCGCTGAAACCGGCGGGCGGGCCTGATCAGGCGGGCCGTTGGGTGTACGAGGGGCCACTGGCCCTGGACCGTACGGGGCCGTTCGGCTACACCGTCCGTGTCCTGCCCACGCATCCGATGCTCGCCGCCGCCGATCTCGGCCTGGTCGCGCTGCCGACCGAGGCGACGGGGGAGGGCGCGGGCGTACTGATGCGCTGACAGCGGTAACCGTGGGGGCCCGGCGGACACCGTCCGCCGGGCCCTTCGCGTTCTCGAAGTCCATTGGTCCAGACCTTGACGTGTCCATGCGATGGCCTTAAATTCCTCACTCACATACGGATTCACAACTCCGCTCATCGTTCATGTGGGTGAACCTGGACGTGATGAACGGCTCGCATGCGCAACGGAGTTGAGGAGCACCCCCCAACCGGAAGGCACCCCATGCGCCCCGGAGTCATCCCCAGAGTCCTCGGTCTGTCCGCCGCGCTGGCGGGCCTGGTCGGCGCGGTCTTCACGGCCCCCGCCTCGGCCGGCGACCGGGCGGCCGAACGGCCGGCCGCCGCCCGGCAGACCCTCTCGGCGGAGGCCGTCGCGGCCCCCGCGAACTTCACCCACCCCGGTGTCGGCGTCAGCCGCCCCCAACTCGACTTCGTACGCGGCAGGGTGCAGGCCGGCGCCCAGCCGTGGAAGGCCGCGTACGACCAGATGATGGGGAGCAAGTACGCCTCCCTGTCACGCGTGCCCAAGCCCCGCGCGGTCGTGGAGTGCGGCTCGTACTCCAACCCCAACAACGGCTGCACGGACGAGCGCGAGGACGCCATCGCCGCGTACACCACCGCGCTGGCCTGGTACATCAACCGCGACGACCGTTACGCCAAGAAGTCCATCGAGCTGATGGACGCCTGGTCCAACACGATCCGCGACCACACCAACAGCAACGCGCCGCTCCAGACCGCGTGGGCCGGATCGTCGTGGCCCAAGGCCGCCGAGATCATCAAGTACACGTACACCGGCTGGCCCAACTCCGGCCGTTTCGCCACGATGCTGCGCACCGTGTACCTGCCGGAGATCATCAACGGCTCGGGCTCCAACGGCAACTGGGAGCTCAGCATGAACGAGGCCGCGATCGGCATCGCGGTCCATCTGGAGGACCGGGGCGCCTACGACAGGACGGTCGGCATCTTCCGCAACCGTGTCCCCGCGTTCATCTACCTGCCCTCCGACGGGGCGCTGCCGAGGACGGTGCCCGGCAGCGGTCTCGACACCCGCGACGAGATCGTCCGCTACTGGCACAACCAGTCCACCTTCATGCAGGGACTCGCGCAGGAGACCTGCCGCGACCTGACCCACACCGGCTACGGTCTCTCCGCCATCTCGCACGTCGCGGAGACCAGCCGCATCCAGGGCCAGGACCTCTACCCGGAGGTCGGCGACCGGCTGCGGCACGCGTTCGGGCTGCACACCAAGTACCAGAACGGCGAACCCGTCCCCGGCAACCTCTGCGGCGGCAGCCTCAAGGACAACCTCGGACCGATCAGCGAGGTCGCCTTCAACGCGCTGGGCAACCGGCTCGGCAACGCCATGACGAACACACAGCAGTACACCGAGCGGATGCGCCCCCAGGGCACGAACAACCTGTTCGTCGCCTGGGAGACGCTGACGCACGCGAACAACCCCGCGTGAATCCGTGACGCCCCGTGGGACCCTGACGATCCGTCAGGGTCCCACCCATGTCCCGGTCTCGTAGTCGTGCCCGTACACGCCGTCGGCGGTCGACGCACTCGTACGGAACGGCTTCCCGCCCTCGTCGATGCGCGCGATGCCCGTACGGTCACCGGCCGACCAGCGCAGCTCCACGAACCAGTCGCAGTCGCAGCCCGTGGTGCTCGCCTCGATCCTCAGGACGAGCGGTTCGCTCGACGTCACCTGGTACGGAAGTTTCGGCGCCGGCAGCGGCCCCTGCTCACTCCCGCCGTCCACCGGGTGCACGACAGGCCGCGACTTGTCCAGGTCGACGGTGAACACGGCGGGAGTGATCGAGCCGCCGCAGCCGCTGCTCATGTCGTACGCGTTCCAGTCGAGCGGCGCCCGCCGACCCACCACCCGGACGAACACCTCCTGGATGACGACGGGGCCCGCGCCCGCCGCCGCGCGCACGGTGGCCTGGGTGATCGACGACTTGCCGTGCACCGCGCCGAGCGCGGTCGCCCACTGCCGCGCGTCCTGGGCGTTGGGCGGTGGCGGTACGGCGGACGGGGCCCGGTCGACCAGATACGTGTGGCCGCAGTCCAGCTGCCACTTGTGGCTGTCCGCGCTCCACACCAGCGGCTTCGTCGTGCCCGTCCCGGCTCCGGGCTTCTTGCCGTCCGACGAGGTGCCACCGTCCCCCTCGGTCCCGCCCCCGGCCTCGCGCACGTCCGAGGACCCGGACGGCGAACGCTTCGCGCCGTCGGCGGACTTCGACGGGCTCGCCCCGGCCGACGGGGCGCTCGACCGGGCGGACGGTGTCAGCGGATCGACCGGTCCGTCCGGCCCGGGATCGGAGAGACGCGGACCGCTCTCGTTCCTCCGGGAGTCGGCGCCGCCGAGGTCGGCAGCGACGACGACGGTGCCGCCGAGGACGGCGACGACCGCGAGGGCGGCGCCGACGACCTGACGGCGGCGCAGCCGTGAGGCGCGGAAGCGCGACATGGGCGGGGTCGTGGCGGCGGGCGGCGGCGGATCGATCTCTTCGGCCACGTCGCGGGCCGTGTCGGGGCCCGGCTCCTGTGCGGGATCGACGGCGCCGGCCGGCGCCTCCGGTCCGGACCCCGGTCCCGGCTCGGGCTCCGGCTGCGGTTCGGGCTCCGGTTCGGCTGCGGGCTCCCGCTCACCTGACGGCGGCTTTTCGGTGATCGCGGGCACGGTCGCGGGCACTGCGGCGACCGCGGCCCCCTTCTCGTCCTCGCCGTTCTCTGCGCCCTCCCTGCCCTCTCCGTCCTCCGTACGCGCCGCGTGCGCACGCAGCCACAGGCGGTGCAGCTCCACGCGCTCGGCCGATGTCGCGCCGACCACCCGGGCCAGCCGTTCGACGGGCGCGTAGTCCACGGGCAGCGCGTGTCCGTGGCAGTAGCGGTGCAGCGTCGAGGCACCCAGGTGCAGTTGGGTGGCCAGCGATCCGTAACTGCGGTCGGTTCTCTCCTTCAGCGCGCGCAGCCGCCGCGCGAATTCGGCGGTCTCCGCCGGGATCTTCTCCGACCTGCCCATTACGCGTCCCCGTCCCGCCCGTCACGCAATTCCGCGCTCATTCCAGGCACTTGTCATTCCCCCAGGCCAGGGTACGCGCAGGCGTTCCACGCGTTCCGCACTTCCCCCGGGTTGTTGCGGCCGGATCGATCACCGGCCAGTCTGAGATCACCGGCCGGGACGACACGCCCCGGTCGCGTTCCGAGAAGACCACCACCACGGCGGTCGGCGGCTCCGCGAGGAGCGCACGCCGGGTGGAGGGCGCGGGCGACGGGGGAAGCGGCACAAGCGGGCCCGGAGGATCGGTGGCGGTGAGGGAGCGGGGGAGCCGTCGCGGCTTTGGCCGGCGGCGGTCGGTCTCCTCACCGGCCGCGACGACCACGATCCTCCGGCCCGCGGGCCGGTCGTCTGTGACACGCGGCCGGTGGACGGACATCGTGGCGCGCTCCTTGACCGGGAGTGCACGGGGGGAAGTCCGCGCCGGCCGGTTCCCGGCCCACCCCTTCGGGCGCGCCTTCGAAGGGGTGGGCGGGAGTTCACCCACCGACACGGAACACGGAACCGCCCGGGTCCCCAGGACCCGGGCGGTTCCTTCTCGTCAGCTCACGGCCTCACGTGCTCAGGGGAACGTGAGCTTCACACTGTTGATACGCCCGGTGTCCTGCGCCGCGACGTCCCGGACCCGCAGCTTCCAGGCGCCGTTGGCCGCCTCCGACGAGGCGTTGACGGTGTACGTCTCCACGACGTTGTCCGCCGAGTCACCGCTGCTCGCGGCCTTCAGCGGGTAGACCGTCCCGTCCGGGGCGAGCAGGTCGACGACCAGGTCACCGCGCCAGGTGTGCGTGATGTCCACGCCGACCGGGAGGGCGGCGGGCGCGTTGCCCGTACGGCCGGTGACGTTCACCGTCGAGGTGACCGCCGCGCCGTTGTCCGGGATCGCCACGGTCGCGGTGTTCTCGAAGACCGTGCCGCCGCTGCCGCCGGGGCGGGTGCCGACGTTGATGCCGGCCCACGCGTCGGCGACCGACTTGTACTCGGCGCTCGACGTGCCGTACAGCTCACCGGCGACCGCGAGCGTGCCGGTACGGGCCCCCGCGTAGTTGGTCGTCGAGTTGAACTTCGTGGTGAGGGCCTTGAACCAGATCTGCTCGGCCTTGGCCCGGCCGATGCCGGTCACCGGCAGCCCGTCGGACGTCGCCGAGTCGTAGCTGACGCCGTTGATGGTCTTGGCGCCGCTGCCCTCGGAGAGCAGGTAGAAGAAGTGGTTCGCCGGACCCGAGGAGTAGTGGACGTCGACGCTGCCGATGCCCGAGTACCAGTAGTCCTTGGACGCGCCGTCCTTGCTCGGCTTGTCCATGTACCGCAGCGGCGTGCCGTTGCCGTTGATGTCGATCTTCTCGCCGACCAGGTAGTCGCCCGGGTCCTGGGCGTTGCCGGCGCTGAACTCGACGGCGGCGGCGAAGATGTCCGAGGTCGCCTCGTTGAGACCACCGGACTCGCCGCTGTAGACGAGGCCCGCGGTGTTGGAGGTGACGCCGTGCGACATCTCGTGCGCGGCCACGTCGATGGACGTCAGCGGCTTGGCGTTGCCCGCGCCGTCGCCGTACGTCATGCAGAAGCAGCTGTCCTGCCAGAAGGCGTTGACGTAGTTGTTGCCGTAGTGCACCCGCGAGTACGCGCCGACGCCGTCACCCCTGATGCCGGAGCGGCCGTGCACGTTCTTGAAGTAGTCCCAGGTGAGCGCGGCACCGTAGTGCGCGTCGGCGCCCGCCGTCTCCGCGTTGGAGGCGGCGCCGTTGCCCCAGATGTCGTCCGGACCCGAGAAGAGGGTGCCGGTGCCCGAGGTGCCGCGGTTCAGGTTGTACGTCTTGTGGTTGCCGCGCCCGGTGTCGGTGAGCGTGAACGACGGCGCCGTACCGAGGGTGACCTGCCCGCTGTACTGGGTGTTGCCCGTGCCCTCGTGGACGGCCTGCCACTCGTAGAGCTTCTCGCCGGTGGCGGCGTCGGTGACGACGTGCAGCTCGTTCGGGGTGCCGCCCTTCTGGACGCCGCCGACGACCGTCTCGTACGCGAGGGTCGGCTTGTCGTCCGCCAGCCAGACGACCTTGCGCGGCGCCCGCTCGGCCGCGGCCTTCGTCGAGCCCTCGGCCTTCGCGGCGGACAGCGCCTGCTTCTCGGCGGTGGCGGCCGGTACGTCGGCGTTGGTGTCGACGGACTTGAGGGCCGCCTTCGACGCCTTGGTGACACCCTCGGTGGCGCCCGCCTTCGTGGTGGCGACGACGAGGTCACCGCCGAGGACGGGGAGACCGGCGTAGGTGCGCTCGTAGCGGGTGTGCGTGGTGCCGTCCCGGTCCTGGACGACGTCGCGGACGACGAGCTTCTCCCGGGCGCCGAGGCCGAGTTCGCCGGCCGTCGCCGCCTTGGTGGCGTTGGCCTCGCGTATCAGCTCGGCGCGCTGGGCGGGCGAGAGGGCCTTGGGGAGCGCGCCGGGATCGGCCTTGCCGGCGACCGGTGCCGCGGGTGCCGAGTCGGGAGCGGCGGCGGCGCTGCCGGCCTGGACTCCGACGGCGAGAAGGGCTGTGACTGCGATCAGAGCGCCGGTCGCGGTGATGCGGCGGCTGGGCGTGGGTCTCACGCGAACTCCTTCTGCGAGGGGGGTACCGGACCGCTCTCGGGTGGGCGGTCCGGACAGTGCAGGGCAAGCGCAGGAGCAGGTGCAGGAGCGGGCTGGAGCACGAGAAGTGGTGCACGGGATGCGGAGCTGCGGTGCACGAGATGCGGAGCAGTGGTGCTCAGAACGGAGGAAGAGTCCCAGGAATCCGGTCACTCTGTCAGGAGCGCGTCAATAAGTTGGCCGGAAATCGTCCGCTGCGCGAACTGCCGTGTTCGTTAAGCGAAATCTGCGGCGCTGTTGCGGCGGTGTTACGCGGGCGTACGCCGGGGCGACCGCGATGATCTCCGGACCCACCTCGCTCGGCGGGCCGCGGTCCCGGTCGCCGTACCGCTCCTCGGCCGCCGGCCCGTTTCGGCGAGGAACGCGTCGAGCCGGCCGGCACCGTGGGCGCGAGCGTCGCCACGGCTCCCCCGCGCGCACGGGCGGATCGCGCGCCCCGGAGCCGAACCGGCCGTCGTCGGTGTCCAATTCCGGCCGCCGACGTGTCCGGTCATCGGTCATCGGCCCTTCGCGGGACGGCAGTTCACCGGGACAGCACCCGCGTTTCCGTCCGGCGGGCGCGCCCCGCTCCCGTACAGTCCGTGGCGTCACTGCTCCGCCGGCACAGCGGTTGGCCAGGAGAGGAACCATGGAGCCCGAAACCACTCCCGACACCCTCACCCACACACCCGGCACGGGGCGGCCCGTACCGGAGGCCGGGCCCGAACTCCTGCGGCGGTGGCGGTCCGGTGGCGGTGAACTGGTCGAGCTGCTGACCGAGGTACGCGGGCTCGGCGGCGTCGCCGCCTTCCGCCTCGGGCCGGCCCCCACCGTGCTCGTCACCGACCCGGATGCCGTACAGCACGTACTCGCCCGGCACCCGGACCGGTACGTCAAGCGCTCCCATCGTGCCCGGCTGCTGATCGGCGACGGGGTGCTCGCCGCCACCGGGGCGGCGTGGAAGTCCCAACGCCGTCTGTTGCAATCCCAGTTCACCGGGCCCGGCATGCGCCGTTACGAACACCGGATCACCGGTGCCGCCCGGACCACCGCCGAACGCTGGGACGGGTACGCCCGTACCGGACAGACCTTCGACGTCGGGCGGGAGATGCGCCGCTACGCCCTGGACGCCATCTGGCGCTCGCTCACCGGGCATCCGCTGGACGACGGGACCGAGAGCGAACTGGACGCCGTGGCCGCCGTGGCGACCGCCCTGCCGACCCTGCCCGCCGACGTCACCGACGCCCACGACGCCGTCGCCGCCGATCTCGCGCGGATCGACGCGGTCGCCCGGCGCGCCGTCGAGGCCGCCCGCGACGGCGCGGCCGGTCCCGACGGCCCCGGCCTTCTCCATGTGCTGACCGACGCCGCCGCCGAGCGCCCCGAGTACACCGACCGGCTGATCCGCGACGAGATGGTCACCCTGCTCGTGGCCGGGCACGAGACCACCGCCACCACCCTGACCTGGCTCCATCTGCTCCTCGACCGGTACCCGGCCGCCCGCGAACAGGCCCTCGCCGCCGGCGGCGAGGGTACGGAGCAGCGCCGCCAGGCAGTCCAGGCGCTGGTCCACGAGACGCTCAGGCTCTACCCGTCCGCCTGGATCCTGCCCCGCCACACCGCCGAGGCCGGCACAGTCGCCGGGTACTGCGTCGAGGCGGGCACCGACATCCTGGTCTGCCCCTACCTCACCCACCGCGACCCCGAACTGTGGCCGGACCCCGAGCACTTCGACCCCCGGCGCTTCACCGCCCCCGACGGCCGGCCCACGCACCCGGGCGCCTACTTCCCCTTCGGCATCGGTCCCCGCGCCTGCCTCGGCCTGCAGTTCGCGCTCCGCGAATCGACCGTCCTCCTCGAACACCTGCTCCCGGCCCACACCTTGGCCTTCTCGGCCACCCCGGCGAAGACGGTGTACGGCATCACGGTCCGTCCCGACGGCCCCGCCCTCGCGACCTCGGTGCGTCCGCCCGGCTGAAGGAGGACCGGCCGGGGATCAGGCCAGGCTGTCGCGCCACGCGCGGTGCAGGCCCGCGAACCGGCCGACGCCGCCGATCAGTTCGGCCGGTGAGCCGTCCTCGACGATACGGCCGTGCTCCATCACCAGCACCCGGTCGGCGATCTCCACCGTCGACAGACGGTGCGCGATCACCACCGCCGTACGGCCGTCGAGCACCGTGTCCATCGCCCGCTGCACCGCCCGCTCGCCCGGGATGTCGAGCGAACTCGTCGCCTCGTCCAGGATCAGTACGGAGGGATCGGCGAGCAGCGCGCGGGCGAACGCCACCAACTGGCGCTGACCCGCCGAGATCCGGCCGCCCCGCTTCCGTACGTCCGTGTCGTACCCGTCCGGCAGACCGGCGATGAAGTCGTGCGCGCCGATCGCCTTCGCGGCCCGCTCGATGTCGGCGCGCGACGCGTCGGGACGGCCGATCGCGATGTTCTCGGCGACGGTCCCGGAGAAGAGGAACGCCTCCTGGGTCACCATCACGACACCACGCCGCAGTTCGGGGGTGTCCAGGTCCCGCAGATCGGTGCCGTCGAGCAGGACACGGCCCTCGGTGGGGTCGTAGAACCGGGCCAGCAGCTTGGCCAGCGTGGACTTGCCCGCGCCGGTCGAGCCGACGACGGCCACGGTCTGACCCGCCGGCAGCGTCAGATCGAAGCGGGGCAGGACCTCCCCGCCCGTCCGGTACGAGAAGCTGACCGCGTCGAACACGACCTCCCGGCCCGGCCGCCCGCCCGCCGGCTCCGGCAGCGGGCGCGGGTCCGCCGCCTCCGGCACGGACGGGGTCTGCGCCAGCAGGCCCGCGATCTTCTCCAGCGAGGCCGCCGCCGACTGGTAGGAGTTGAGGAACATCCCCAGCCGGTCGATCGGGTCGTACAGCCTCCGCAGGAAGAGCACCGACGCGGCGAGCACACCGAGGGCGAGTGTCCCGTCGGCGACCCGGAAAGCACCCCAGAGCACGATTCCGGCCACGGCGATGTTGGCGGTGAGCCGTGATCCGATCACATAGCGCGCCATTTCGAGGATGGCGTCGCCGTTGGTGCGCTCGTGGTGGTGGTTGAGCGCGTGGAAGTCGGCGTCGTTGGCGCGCTCGCGGCGGAACGCCTGGACGGGCCTGATGCCGTTCATCGTCTCGGCGAACTTCACGATCACCGCCGCGATGGCGGTGGAGCGCTTGCCGAATATGGCGCCGGCCCTGCGCTGGTACAGCCGCACCAGCGCGTACAGCGGTACGAAGGAGAGCACGGCGAGTCCGCCGATGCCGAGGTCCAGGTAGAGCAGCGTCGCCGAGATGTAGACGAACGCGAGGACGACGGCGACGAGTTCCTGGAGCCCTTCGGCGAGCAGTTCGCGCAGCGACTCGACGTCCGTGGTGGAACGGGAGATCAGCCGTCCGGAGGTGTAGCGCTCGTGGAAGTCCACGCTCAGCGCCTGGGCGTGGCGGAAGATCCGGCCACGCAGATCGAGGAGCACGTCCTGGTTCACCCGGGCGGAGGAGCGGATGAAGGCGTACTGGAAGACGCCCGCTCCGGCGGCGCAGAGCAGATAGCCGACGGCGACCGCGATCAGCGGGCCGTTGTCGTTCGCACGGAAGGCGGGCACACCCCGGTCGATGGCGTACGCGACGAGCAGCGGGCCCGCCTGGACCGCGGCCTGCTGGAGCAGCAGGAGCAGCGCGGTCAGGGCGACCCTGCCGCGCCGGGCGCGCAGCAGCGACCGGAGCAGCGCGCCGGTGGCCCCGCGCGGAGCGGGCAGCGCGTCCTGCGCGAAGGGGTCGTCGGCGGAGCCCGGGGAACCGGTGGCGTGGGACGCCTCGACGGCGGGGGCGTCGGCGGGAGCCCCCAGGGTGCCGGGGGCCGTGCTCGTACCCGCACCGGTGCCCGCGGCCGTGACGGTGTCGACGGCCGTACCCGCCCCGCCGCTCCTGCTCCCCGTTCCGGCACCGGCACCGGCACCGGCACCGGCACCGGTCCCGGCTCCGGACTCGGGGACCGGGCCGCCGTCGTCCCGCCCCGGTTCGGCCGGGCCGTCGCTCGTGGTCGTCGGCGACGACGTCATCTCATGCTCCCCTCGACGGATTCCGCCCCCGTGTCGCTTGCCTCGTCGCGTCCGGCGTCCGGCCGCGCCCCCGTCTCCGCGTCGGCCCCGGACATCAGCCACGCGTACTCCGCGTTGTCCCGCAGCAGTTCGTGGTGGGTCCCCACCGCCGTGATCCGCCCGCCCGAGATCAGCGCCACCCGGTCCGCCAGCATCACCGTCGACGGCCGGTGCGCCACGACCAGTGCCGTCGTCTCCTCGAGGACCCGGCGAAGGGCCGCCTCGACCAGCGCCTCCGTGTGCACGTCAAGGGCGGACAGCGGATCGTCGAGCACCAGGAAGCGCGGCCCGCCGACCACCGCCCTGGCCAGCGCCAGCCGCTGCCGCTGGCCGCCGGAGAGGCTGAGCCCCTGCTCGCCGACCTCCGTGTGCACACCGTGCGGCAGGTCCTGGACGAAGTCGGCCTGCGCCACGTCCAGCGCCCGCAGCAGCGCCGCCTCGTCCGCGCTCTCGGCGCCCATGCGGACGTTGTCGCCGACGGTCGCCGAGAACAGCGTCGGTTCCTCGAAGGCCACCGACACCAGCTCGCGCAGCCGCTGCCGGGGCATCAGCGCGATGTCGTCCCCGTCGAGCGTGATCCGCCCGCCCGTCAGCTCGTGCAGCCGGGGCACCAGCGCGGTCAGTGTCGTCTTCCCCGAGCCCGTCGCGCCGACGAGCGCCATCGTCTCGCCGGACCTGATGTGCAGGTCCACCTCCGCCAGTACGGGCACGGACCCGGCCTCGGCGTCGGGATACCGGAACGACACGCCCTCGAAGCGCAGCCCGTCGGACTCCTTCCGTACGGCCGCGCCGCCCCCGGCGGCGACCACCGCCGCCCCGTCCGCGTCCGCCGTCTCCTCCTTGGCGTCCATCACCTCGAAGTACCGCTCCGTGGCGGTCGCCGACTCCTGGCTCATCGCCAGCAGGAAGCCGATCGACTCCACCGGCCAGCGCAGCGCCAGCGCCGTCGAAAGGAAGGCGACCAGCGTGCCCGTGGAGAGATGGCCGTCGGCGACCTGGACCGTGCCCAGCACCAGCGCCGCGCCGATCGCCACCTCGGGGATGACCATGATCAGCGCCCAGATGCCCGCCAGCAGGCGGGCCTTGCCCAGCTCCGTACCGCGCAGCCGCTCCGCCAGCGCCCGGAACGCGAGGGCCTGGCTGCGGTGCCTGCCGAAGCCCTTCACGATCCGTACGCCGAGGACGCTCTCCTCGACCACCGTCGTCAGATCGCCCACCTGGTCCTGCGCCTTGCGCGCGACCAGTGAGTACTTCGCCTCGAAGACCGAGCAGAGGATCACCAGCGGCACCACGGGCGCCAGCAGCACCAGCCCGAGCGTCCACTCCTGCATCAGCAGGATCAGGAAGCCGACGAGGATCGTCGTCCCGTTCACCAGTAGGAAGGTCAGCGGAAAGGCCAGAAACATGCGCAGCAGCATCAGGTCCGTCGTACCGCGCGACAGCAACTGACCCGAGGGCCACCGGTCGTGGAACGCGATCGGCAGCCGCTGGAGATGCCGGTAGAGATCCGACCGCATCGCCGCCTCGACCCCCGCCAGCGGCCTGGCCACCAGCCACCGCCGCAGGCCGAACAGTCCGGCTTCGAGGATCCCGAGCAGCAGGAGCCACAGCGCGCCGAGCCAGATGCCGCCCGTGTCACCGTCCGCGATCGGGCCGTCGACCATCCACTTCAGTACGAGGGGGAAGACCAGGCCCAGCGACGAGGCCAGGACCGCGACGAACGCGGCGCTGAACAGGCGCACACGCACCGGCCGTACGTACGGCCACAGCCTGAGCAGCGAACGCACGGCGGAGCGGCTCTGGACGGCGGCGGGATCCTTGGTAGGTACATCTTCGGAGGTCGGCATCAAGGTGAGCCTACGTATCACCACTGACAGTGCCCACCGATTTCCGGCTGACGTCGGCGCCGGTGTCGGCATCCGCCGGGGACGCCGGCCCTCGGCGCCGACCTCGGACGATGCCGCCATCAACCGATCGGTTGATACGAGGTCGAGCGCGATGGCCGATGCCGCCCCGGGCCGCTCGGCGGCATCCTGCTGCCATGGCGATCATCGAAGTGAACGGCCTGCGCAAGGCCTACGGGGGGAAGCCCGCCGTCGACGGTGTCGATTTCACCGTCGAGGAGGGTGAGATCTTCGGGATCCTCGGTCCCAACGGTGCGGGCAAGACGACGACCGTCGAATGCGTCGAGGGGCTCAGGGTCCCCGACGCCGGTACGGTCCGCGTCGCCGGACTCGATCCCGTCGGCGACCACGAGCAGGTCACCCGGCTCCTCGGCGCACAGCTCCAGGAGAGTGAACTCCAGGCGAAGCTGACGGTGCGCGAGGCGCTGGAGCTGTACTCCGCCTTCTATCCCGAGCCCGTCGACTGGCGTCCGCTCGCCGGCCGCCTCGGGCTGGAGGCCAAACTCTCGACGCGCTTCGCGAAGCTGTCCGGCGGCCAGAAGCAGCGGCTGTTCATCGCGCTGTCCCTGATCGGCGGTCCGCGCGTGGTCGTGCTCGACGAGCTGACCACCGGTCTGGACCCGCGCGCCCGTCGCGACACCTGGAGCCTGATCGAGGAGATCAGGGATTCCGGGGTGACCGTGCTGCTGGTCACCCACTTCATGGAGGAGGCGCAGCGGCTCTGCGACCGCATCGCCGTGATCGACCGGGGCAAGGTCGCCGCGCTCGACACCCCGTCGGGGCTGATCGCGCGCTCGGCGGCGTCCACCGTCATCTCCTTCACACCGTCGCGGCCGCTGCGGGACGAGGACCTGGCCGCGCTTCCCAAGGCGGTGTCCGTCGAGACGAAGGGCGACCGGATCGTCATCAACGGCACCGACGAGACGGTCAACGCGGTCATCACGCTGCTCGCCCGCCACCGCGTCACGGCGCACCAGCTCCGGGTCACCGAGGCGACGCTGGACGACGCGTTCCTCGACCTCACGGAGACGCGCGCCGGGACGGCGGCGGACACCGGCACGGGCACGGACACCGCCACCGGATCAGGCGCCGCCACCGTCACGGACGGCGCCGCCACCACCCCGCAGCCCGAAGAGAGGGTCTGACATGGCCTCCGCGTCCACCGCCGTCCTCAAGACCGAGGCGCGCCTGCTGACCCGCGAGCCGGGGGTGCTCTTCTGGATGATCACCTTCCCGACCCTCCTGATGGTGATCCTCGGGCTGATCCCGGGCTTCGACGACCCCGACCCCGATCTCGGCGGCCGGAGGGTCATCGACCTGTACGTCCCCGTCGCCGCCCTGCTCGCCGTGATCGTGGCCGGGCTCCAGGCACTGCCGCCGATCCTCATCGGCTACCGCGAGCGCGGCATCCTGCGCCGTATGTCCACGACGCCCGTGCGCCCCGCCACACTGCTCGTCTCGCAGCTCGTGCTGCTCGGCGGCGGCGCGCTCGCCTCGGCCGCCCTGGTGATCGCCGTCGGCAGGATCGCCTTCGGCGTGGCGCTGCCCGGTCAGCTCGCCGGATATCTGCTGGCGCTGGTCCTCGCGACCGCCGGCGCCCTGGCGCTGGGCGGGCTGGTCTGCGCGATCGCCCGTACCCAGAAAGCGGGCCAGGCCATCGGCTCCGCCCTGTTCTTCCCGTCGATGTTCACGGCGGGCGTGTGGCTGCCCGTCCAGACGATGCCCGACCTGCTGCGCGACATCGTCGGCTACTCGCCCATGGGCGCCGCGTCCGAGGCGCTCGACGCCGCCGTGCGCGGCGGCTGGCCGCACTGGGTGGATCTGGTCGTGATGGCCCTGTGGGCGGTCCTGCTGACGGCCGGCGCCGCCCGCTGGTTCCGCTGGGAATGACCACCGGCGGTAC
>NZ_JAAPBF010000162.1 GCF_022695985.1 Streptomyces sp. NP-1717
GGCCGGAGGCCGGACGGGACTCCGAGCGCGCCCCGGCGCGGAAGGCGGAGCCCGAGCCTGACTCGGCGCCCGCGCCGCAGCCGGGCCCCGCACCCGAAACGGCAACGGACCCCGGGTCGACGCCGGAGGGCGAGCCGACGGACAGGCCCGAGACGGCCCCGGAGGCCGGACCGGGTCCCGAGCCCGAGGTGGCACCGGACCCCGGAGTCCAGCCCGAGCCTTCACGTGAGGCCGAGTCCGGGTCGACGCCGGAGGGCGAGCCGACGGATGCACCGGAGGTGGCGACGGAAGCCGGACGGGGCTCCGAGCGCGCCCCGGCGCGGAAGGCCGGGCCCGAGCCCGGCTCGGCGCCCGCGCCGCAGGGGGGCTCCGAGCCCGAGGCGGCACCGGGCCCCGGTGCCGGGCCTGCGCCGTCGCGCGAGACCGAGTCCGGGTCGGCGCCCGAGGGCGAGTCGGCGGATACACCGGAGGCGGTTCCGGAAGCCGGACCG
This sequence comes from Streptomyces sp. NP-1717, assembly GCF_022695985.1. Classification (GTDB taxonomy): domain Bacteria; phylum Actinomycetota; class Actinomycetes; order Streptomycetales; family Streptomycetaceae; genus Streptomyces. The sequence continues at coordinate 492 of NZ_JAAPBF010000162.1, forward strand.
GATCCCGAGCGCGCCCCGGCGCCGAAGGCCAGGCCCGAGCCCGGCTCGGCGCCCGCGCCGCAGCCCGGCTCCGCACCCGAGCCCGCGCCGGATGGCGACCCCGCGTCCGGAACCGATCGAACCGGAGGAGACGCGTGAACGACGTGCTCGACGTCGCCATTCGGCTGGTCATCGTCTTCGCCGCATTCCTCGTTCTCCCCCTCGTCATCGGGCAGACCGAGCACAAGGTCATGGCCCACATGCAGGGCCGCCTCGGGCCCATGTACGTCGGCGGGTTCCACGGGTGGGCCCAACTCGTCGCCGACGGGGTGAAGTTCGCGCAGAAGGAGGACATCGTCCCGGCCGCCGCCGACCGGCGGATCTTTCAGCTCGCCCCGGCCGTCGCCCTGCTGCCCTACCTCCTCGTACTCGTCGCGATCCCGATCGGCCCCCAGGAGGGCGCGGTCGGCGAGGTCGTCGACGCCGGGATCTTCTTCGTACTCGCCGTGATGGGCGTCGGTGTTCTCGGCTCGCTCATGGCCGGCTGGGCATCGGCCAACAAGTTCTCCCTGCTCGGCGGTCTGCGCACCGCCGCCCAACTGCTCGCGTACGAGCTGCCGATGCTGCTCACCGCCGCCTCCGTCGCGATGGCCGCCGGCACCGTCTCCCTGCCCGGCATCCTCGACGCCTTCGAGTGGTGGTGGGTGCCCTGGCAGATCGTCGGCGCGCTCGTCTTCTTCGTCGCCGGTCTCGCCGAACTCCAGCGCCCGCCCTTCGACATGCCGGTCGCCGACTCCGAGATCATCTTCGGCGCCTACACCGAGTACACGGGTCTGCGCTTCGCGCTGTTCCTGCTCGCCGAGTACGCGGGCATCGTCGTCCTGTGCGGACTGACCACCGTCCTGTTCCTCGGCGGCTGGCACAGCCCCTTCGGCGGCGACGACCTCGGCTGGCTCTGGACCCTCCTCAAGACGTTCCTCCTCGCCTTCGTCGTCATCTGGCTGCGCGTCAGCTATCCGCGGCTCCGCGAGGACCAGCTCCAGAAGCTCGCCTGGACCGTGCTCATCCCGCTCGCCCTCGCCCAGATCGCCCTCACCGGCATCGTCAAGGTGGTGATCCAGTAAATGCCTCCGATCCCCGGCAGCGGCCTGGCCAAGGGGCTGGCCGTCACGCTTCGTACGATGACCAGGAAGTCCGTCACCGCGCGGTACCCGGACACCCAGCCCGAACTCCCGCCCCGCAGCCGGGGCGTGATCGGACTGTTCGAGGAGAACTGCACGGTCTGCATGCTCTGCGCCCGTGAGTGCCCCGACTGGTGCATCTACATCGACTCCCACAAGGAGACACTCCCCGCCGCCGCCCCCGGCGGCCGTGAGCGCAGCCGCAACGTCCTCGACCGGTTCGCCATCGACTTCTCGCTCTGCATGTACTGCGGTATCTGCATCGAGGTCTGCCCCTTCGACGCGCTGTTCTGGTCACCGGAGTTCGAGTACGCGGAGACGGACATCCTCGAACTCACCCACGAGCGCGACAAACTCCGCGAATGGATGTGGACCGTGCCGGCCCCGCCCGCCCTCGACCCGCGCGCCGAGGAGCCGAAGGAGATCGGCGCCGCCCGCAAGACGGCCGACAAGCTCGCGGCGGCGGAGGCGGCAGAGGCAGCCCGGGCGGCGGAAGCCGCCGAGGCCCCCGCACCCACCCAGGAGCGGGAGGCCGGCGAGTGACCCCCCTCGCGGCCGACCCCGGCTTCCTGTCCCCGACCGGCGTGGAGATCGCGTTCCTCCTCGTCGGTCTCGTCACCCTCGGCGCGGCCGTCATCACCGTCACGACCAAGCAGCTGGTGCACGCCGCGCTCTGGCTCGTCGTGACGCTCGGCGGCCTGGCCGTCGAATACCTGCTGCTGACGGCCGAGTTCATCGCCTGGGTGCAGGTGCTGATCTATGTCGGCTCCGTCGTCGTCCTCCTTCTCTTCGGGCTGATGCTCACGAAGGCGCCCATCGGCCGTTCCCCGGACGCGGATTCGGAGCACCGGGGAGTCGCGCTCGCGGTGGCGCTCGCTGCCGCAGCCGCGCTGGTGTGGGTGGTCGTCGACGCGTTCCGTACGACCTGGATCGATCTCGACGGCCCCGCCCAGGGATCCACCGGCGTCACCGGCCAGTTCCTCTTCCGGCACTGGGTCCTGCCCTTCGAAGCACTCTCCGTCCTTCTGCTCGCCGCGCTCATCGGCGCGATCGTCCTGTCCCGCAAGAGCGGCAAGGAGCAGCGCTGATGCATCTCGCCTATCCCGCCGTACTCGCGGCGCTGCTCTTCTGCACCGGCCTGTACGGCGTGCTCGCCCGCCGCAACGCGATCCTCGTCCTCATGTCCGTCGAGCTGATGCTCAACGCCGTCAATCTCAACCTCGTCGCCTTCGACGTATGGCTGCGCGACACCCTGCACGCGGGCCAGGCCCTCACCCTCTTCGTGATCGCCATCGCCGCCGCCGAGATCGGCATCGGCCTGGCGATCGTCCTGATGGTCTACCGCAACCGGGGCACCTCGGACGTCGACCGGCTCCGCGACAGCGTCGAGAGCGACGCGACCGACGAGGCCGCGGCCGAGTCCGTCGCGGCCGAGTCCGTCGCGGCCGAGTCCGTCGCGGCCGGGTCCGCCGGAGCCCGGGCCGAAGCCGGCGCCCCGGCACAGAATGCTGAGGCCACCGCGTGACCACGACCACCCTCGCCGTCCTCGTCCCGCTGCTGCCGTTCCTCGGCGCGGTCGCCGGACTGCTCCTCGGCCGCAGGGCCCCCGGGTTCGTCCGCCCCCTGGCCGTGCTGCCGTCGCTCGCCGCCGCCGTACTCGCCGCGATCGTCGCCGTACGCCAGAGCGACGGGCACGGTACCGGCGCTCCGATCGACGCCGCGACCCGGCTCACCCCGACCGGCTCGGTCCCGATCGACCTGGCCCTGTACATCGACGGCTTCGCCGCCCTCGTCGCGATCCTGGTCGCGGTCGTCGCCACGTGCGTACAGATCTACTCGACGGGCTATCTGCGCGCCGACCCGCGCTACCCCTCGTACGCCGCTCTCGTCTCCCTGTTCACCTCCGCGATGCTGCTCGTCGTCTACTCCGGCGACCTGATGGTGCTGCTGGTCGGCTGGGAGGTCATGGGCATCTGCTCGTACTTCCTCGTGGGCCACTACTGGGAGACGCCCGAGGCGCGCGCCGCCTCCCTGAAGGCCTTCCTCGTCACCAAGCTCGGCGATGTCCCCTTCCTGCTCGGTCTGTTCGCGCTCGCCGTCGACACCGGCACCTTCCGGATCACCGGCGTCCTGACGTCCGTCGCCGACAACGGGCTCGACCACCCCACCCTGATCGCCCTGCTGCTGATCGCCGGTGTCGCGGGCAAGTCGGCCCAGTTCCCGCTGCACACCTGGCTGCCCGACGCGATGGCCGGCCCCACCCCCGTCTCCGCGCTGATCCACGCGGCGACGATGGTCGCCGCCGGTATCTACTTCGTGGCCCGTCTCCTCCCCGTCTTCGCCGCCTCCGCCGCCGCCCTCGTGGTACTCGCCGTGCTGGCCGCGATCACCATGGTCGGCTCGGCCGTCGCCGCCCTCGCGCAGGACGACATCAAACGCGTCCTCGCCTACTCGACCATCGGTCAACTCGGCTACATGTCGGGCGCGCTGGCCGTGGGCGACCGGGGCGCGGCCGTCTTCCACCTCATCTCGCACGGCGCCTTCAAGGCGCTCCTCTTCCTCGGCGCCGGCGTGATCATCCACGCCGCCGGCACCAACTCGCTCGCCGCCATGTCCCGGATGGGCGGCCTCGCCAAACGCGTCCCCGACGCCTACTGGACGATGACGATCGCGCTCCTCGCGCTCGCCGCCATCCCGCCGTTCGCCGGCTTCTTCTCCAAGGAAGCCGTACTCGTCGCCGCCGAGCACACCGCGCTCGGCGAGTCCGCCGTCGCCCCGGACATCGCGGGCTGGACCGTGCTCGTCGCCGGTCTGCTCACCGCCCTGCTCACCGCCGCCTACGCGACGCGCCTGTGGCTCCTCGCCTTCCGGGGCCGGGGCGCCGAAGCCGCCGACCACGGCAAGCAGCCCCTGTCGATGAACGCCGTCCTGTGGGTCCTCGCCGTCCCCTCGCTCGCCTTCGGTCTGACCGTCGGCGTCATCGCCCCCTGGCTGGACGCCGACAGCCTCACCCCGACACTCACCACCTCCGTGCTCGGCACGGGTGTCGCCCTCGTCGGCGGACTGATCACCTACGGCAGCTGGAGCCACACCACGGCACTGGCCGCCCGCACCCCCATCGGCGCCGTCGCCGCGCACCCGGACGCCGAGCCCGCCCTCTCCGAGGTCGAGGCCATGGCCAGCCACACCGCCGCCTACGGCGACATCGCCTCGGCCCCCGACCCCGCCGACCCCGGCCGGCTCCTCCTCGGCAGGCTCCACCCGCACGCCGCCGCCGGCTTCCACCTGGACGCCGTCTACCGCACCCTCTTCCAACGCCCGGTCCAGGGCGCGGCCCGGCTGGTCCGCTTCCTCGACCGCGAGGTCGTCGACACCTACGTACGCGGGGCGGGCACCGGCACACGCTGGCTCGGCGCCGCCGTACGCGGCGCGCAGACCGGCAATGTGCAGACCTACCTGGGCGCCCTGCTCGCCGGAACGGTCGTCCTGGCGATCGCCGCCGTCCTCGTCGCCGCCGGAGCGTGAGCCGTGATCGATATCAGCCCGTCCGTGATGCAGTTCCTTCTCGCGTTCATCGTCGCCGCCCCCCTCCTGGGCGCGGCGGCGGCGCTGCTCCCCGCCCCGCCCGGACTCCGGGGCACCGGCCCCGACCAAGCCGTACTGCGCCACGGCGTGACCGTGACCGGCGCGATCCTCGTCGCCGCGATCGTCCTCGCGCTCGGCTTCGACCACGACCAGCCGTCGAGGATGCAGGCCACGACGGACATCAGCTGGATCGCCGCACTCGACGTGCGGATCCATCTCGGTGTCGACGGCATCTCTCTCCCCCTTCTGGTCCTGACCGCGCTGCTGACCTTCCTCTGCGCGCTCTACAGCTACTTCAAGCCCCCGGCCGGGCCCTCCGCGAAGGCCTTCGTCGCCCTGCTGCTCGTCCTCGAATCCGGCACCCTCGCCACCTTCGCCGTCCTCGACCTGCTGCTGTTCTTCCTGGCCTTCGAGATGGTGCTCATCCCGATGTACTTCCTCATCGCCCGCTGGGGCGGTGCCGGGCGGCAGGCCGCCGCCTGGAAGTTCATCCTCTACACGCTGCTCGGCTCCGTGGTCATGCTGCTCGGCCTGCTGCTCGTCGGTCTGCACGCGGGCACATTCGACATGGTGGCACTCGCCACTGACAACGGCCGTGGGCTGAGCTCGTTCGTGCAGATCACAGCCGTTCTGGCGATCGGGATCGGCCTCGCGGTCAAAACCCCGATGTGGCCGTTCCACAGCTGGCTCCCCGACGCCCACACCGCCGCCCCGACCGTTGGATCCGTCCTCCTCGCAGGGGTCCTGCTCAAGATGGGTACGTACGGGTTCGTCCGTATCGTCCTGCCGATCGCGCCCGACGGGATGCGGACCTTCGCGCCGTACCTCGCCGCCCTCGCCGTCGTCGGCATCATCTACGGCTCCCTGGCCTGTCTCGCCCTCGCCCGGCAGGGCGCCGGCGGCGACCTCAAGCGCCTCATCGCCTACTCCTCCGTCGGCCACATGGGCTTCGTGCTCCTGGGCATCGCGTCCATGACCCCCACCGGCGTCAACGGCGCGCTCTTCGCCAACGTGGCCCACGGCCTCATCACCGGTCTGCTCTTCTTCCTGGTCGGAGCGCTCAAGGACCGCTACGGCACCGCCGACCTCGACACCCTCGCCGGCGCCACCGGCGCGGCGCTCTACGGCCGCGCACCACGCCTCGGCGGCCTCCTCGCCTTCGCCGCCGTCGCCTCCCTCGGCCTGCCCGGCCTCGCCGGATTCTGGGGCGAGATGCTCGCGATGTTCGGCGCCTTCGACCCCGCCGAGGGCCTCAGCCGCCCCGCCTTCGTCACCTTCACGGCGATCGCCTGCTTCGGCACCCTGCTCACCGCCGCGTACCTGCTGATCGTCGTCCGCCGCGTCTGCATGGGCGCGCACCCCCAGCACGTCACCGAGCCGGCGGAACAGCGGGAGCCGCTGCCCGAACTCGCCGACGTCCAGGGCTACGAACTCGCCGCCTGGACCCCGCTCGTCGCCCTCACCGTCCTCGCCGGCCTCTGGCCCGCCGTCCTCCTCGGCCTCACCGACCCGGCCGTGCAGAAGCTCCTCGCAGGAGGCAAGTCGTGACCGTGGCCGCTGCCCAGAGCGCCGCCGACAGCGCCGCCAGCCTCGTCCAGTCCGTCGACTGGCTCGCGATCGCGCCCCCGGCCCTCACCGCCGTCGTCGCCCTCGCCGTCCTGGTCGCCGACCTGTTCCTGCCGGAACGCCGCAAGCCGCTTCTCGGCGTCCTCTCCGTCGCCGGCCTCGCCGCCGCGCTCCTGCTGCTGCTCCCCATCCGCGCGGGCGACCGGTCCACCTTCTGCCTCACCGCGGACGCCGGCGTGTGCAGCTACACCGCCGACCACTTCACCCTCGTCATCCAGCTCCTGGTGCTCGGCGGCGCCCTGCTCACCGCACTGCTCTCCGTCACCGAACTCGGCGGCGCCAAGAAGCTCCCGGCGGGCGAGTTCTGGTTCCTGCTGCTCTCCTCGGCGGCCGGCGCCGCCCTCCTGCCCGCCGCGCGCGACCTCGCGACCCTCGTCGTCGCCCTCGAAGTCGCCACCCTCCCCGCCTTCGCGCTGGTCGGCCTCAAGCGCGGCGACCGGCTGTCCTCCGAAGCGGCGCTGAAGTTCTTCCTCTCTTCCGTGGCGGCCACCGCCGTCATGCTGCTGGGCGTCAGCTTCGTGTACGCCACCACCGGCACCCTGCATCTCACCGAGATCGCCACCCGGCTCGACGACGTCCCCGGGGCGCTCGAAACCCTCGCCTCGGCCGGCGTCGCCCTCACCCTCGTCGGCTTCGCCTTCAAGGCCGCCGCCGCGCCCTTCCACTTCTGGGTCCCCGACACCTACGTCGGCGCGCCCCTGCCCGTCGCCGCGTACCTCTCCGTCGTCAGCAAGGCCGTCGGATTCTCCGGCCTGATCCTGGTGACGGTCATCGCCTTCCCGAGCCACTCCGACGTATGGGGCCCCGTCGTCGCGGTGCTCGCCGCGCTCACCATGACCGTCGGCAACGTCGCCGCCCTGCGCCAGTCCGCCACGCGCGCGTGGAGCGCGGTACGCCTCCTCGCGTGGTCGTCCGTCGCCCAGGCCGGCTATCTCCTGGTGCCGATCGCGGCGGCGGCGTACGCCGGCACGGACCAGATCGGCTCCACCGTCGCGTACGCCCTGATGTACGCCGTCGTGAACCTCGGCGCCTTCGCCGTCGCCGCCCTGGTCGCCCGTACGAAGCCCCTGAACCGCCTCGCCGACTACCGCGGCCTCGCCTCCGAGCGCCCGCTCGTCGCCCTCGCCATGGGCTTCTTCCTGCTCTGCCTGGCCGGACTGCCGCCCGGTGTCGTCGGCCTCTTCGCGAAGGTCACGGTCTTCTCCTCGGCCGTGGACGCGGGCCTCGGCTGGCTGGCCGTCGTGATGAGCCTCAATGTCGTCATCGCCCTCTACTACTACCTCCAGTGGACGGCTGTCCTCTTCCGCGCCCCGGAGACGGCCGAGGAGGGGGCCTTGGAGGCCGGCCCGACGCCGGCGGCCGCCGGGCCCGTCACGCGGCCCGCGGGCCCCCTGGCGGGCCACCGCGCCCCCGCCCCGATACTCGCCGCGATCGGACTCACCACCGCCGTGGGCATCGCCCTGTCGGGAGCGCCCCAGCTGGTCCTGCGCTTCGCGGCCGAGAGCCTCTTCTGAGGGACGCGCCCCGCCCGGAGCCCGCTCCACCCGCCCCACCGCCACCCGTACGGCGTACGGCCCCGTGCGGGCGCGCCGGGGAACCCGTGACCCCCGCCTGGCGTTGACCAGTGAGTAAGGGTCCACTGGAGGGTGGAGCGACGTCACGCAGAGACGTAGAGGGTTCCCCAGCCGCACCGATTTGGAGGGCGTTCCGTGCACCGCCGGCACAACGGGTTGAGGACCGCCGCACTCCTCGGGGGACTGTCCGCACTCATCATCGTCATCGGTGGCCTCTTCGGCCGGACGGGGCTGATCATCGCGGTCGTCGTCGCCCTGGGCACCAACGCGTACGCGTACTGGAACAGCGACAAGCTGGCGCTGCGCGCCATGCGCGCGCGCCCGGTCAGCGAGTTCGAGGCGCCGAAGCTCTACCGCATCGTGCGCGAGCTCTCCACGACCGCGCGCCAGCCGATGCCACGGCTCTACATCTCGCCGACGCAGGCCCCCAACGCGTTCGCCACGGGCCGCAATCCCCGGAACGCGGCCGTCTGTTGTACGGACGGCATCCTCCAGATCCTGGACGAGCAGGAGCTGCGCGGAGTCCTCGGCCACGAGCTGAGCCATGTCTACAACCGCGACATCCTGATCTCCTCCGTCGCCGGCGCCCTCGCCTCCGTCGTCATGTTCCTGGTGAACTTCGCCTGGCTCATCCCCATCGGCCGCTCGGACGACGACGAGGGCCCCGGCCTCGTCGGCATGCTGCTGGTGATGCTCCTCGGCCCGCTGGCCGCCTCGGTGATCCAGCTCGCGGTGAGCCGTTCCCGTGAGTACGAGGCCGACGCGTCCGGCGCGCAGCTCACTGGTGATCCGCTGGCCCTCGCCAGCGCCTTGCGTAAGCTTGAAGCAGGTACGAAACAGCTGCCGTTGCCGCCAGAGCCACGAATCGAGACGGCGAGTCATCTGATGATCGCCAATCCGTTCAGGCCCGGGCAGGGTGTGTCGAAACTGTTCTCCACGCATCCGCCGATGGCGGAGCGCATCGCCCGACTAGAGCAGATGGCAGGTCGCCGCCCATGAAGACAATCCTCAACATCATCTGGCTCGTGTTCAGTGGCTTCTGGCTGTTCCTCGGTTACATTCTCGCCGGACTGCTCCTGTGCATCACGATCATCGGCATTCCCTTCGGGTTCGCCGCGTTCCGGATCGCCGTCTACGCGCTGTGGCCGTTCGGCTACACGACGGTGGAGCGGCGCGACGCCGGGTCCCCGTCCTTCGTCGCGAACGTGCTGTGGCTGGTTCTCGCGGGCTGGTGGCTCGCCCTCGGCCACATCTTTACCGGGCTCGCCCTGTGCGTGACGATCATCGGCATCCCGCTGGGCATCGCGAACTTCAAGCTGATCCCCGTCTCCCTGCTGCCCTTCGGCCGCGAGATCGTCCGTACGGACCAGGCGTTCGCGGGCTGGTGACCCGAGCCGCGCCGTACGGCACGCCGTAGGCCCCTCCGTGGCGGCCCGGCACTCCTGTGACCTGCCGCCTTACACGTATGTGCGGCCCGAAGCGGGGTAGTTGACCCGTCGGGCCGCACATCGCTGTCCCGCCGCCCACCGTGAGACCGCCCACCGTGAGACGTGCCCGGCAACCGCGCCGCGCCCTCCGGGCGTCCTCCTCTACAGATCAACGGCACCACCCGCACCGAACACCGCAGGTCGCGGAGCACCGCACGAAAGGCAGGCCCACGGCATGACCATCATCGGCTGGCTCGTCCTCGGACTCCTCGCCGGAGCCATCGCCAAGATCCTGCTGCCCGGCCGGGACCCGGGCGGTCTCGTCGGCACGACCCTCATCGGTATCGCCGGCGCCTTCATCGGCGGCTGGATATCGTCCCGCTGGCTGGACCGCGAGATCACCAGCGACTTCTACGACGGCGCCACCTGGGCGGCGGCGATCGGCGGCTCACTGGTGCTGCTGATCGTCTACCGCCTGCTCTTCGGCCACTCCCGCTCCCGCTGACCGCAGGCCGTCCACCGGCTCTCCCTCCGGGCGCGCCGTCACTCCCCGGCGAGCCCGGTCTCGCGCAACGTGATGTTCAGCCGCCCGGCGCGCATCCCGCTCGCCGGGTCGGCCGTCCCCGGATACACCTTGGGGACGGCATGGAACGCGAGCCGAGACGGCCCGCCGAAGACGAAGAGGTCACCGGACGCCAACTCGACATCCGTATAAGGACGTGTCCGCGTCCGCGTGTTGCCGAAGCGGAAGACACAGGTGTCACCGATGCTCAGCGACACCACGGGCGCCCGGGACTTCTCGTCCTTGTCCTGGTGCATGCCCATCCTGGCCGCGCCCTCGTAGAAGTTGACGAGCGCGGTGTCCGGCGCGTAACGCTCCCCGGCCCCCTCGCCGTACGCCTCGTCGACCGCCGCACGCCCCAACTCCGCGAGCCACTCGGGAAACGGAGCGACCCGCGCGCCGTTCACATCCCCGGCGGTACGGCTGTAGCGGTACGGCTGCCAGTGCCAGCCCAGACAGACCGTCCGCACGGACATCACGCCCCCGCCCGGCAACGTGGTGTGCCGCATCGGCACCGGCCCGCGCGCCCACCCCCGGCAGGCTTCCACCAACTCCCGCTGCCGCGCCGGATCCAGCCACCCCGGCACGTGCACGGCACCGTCGCCGACGACGGCCCGCCCACGCGGGAACAACGCCCCGCTCATGACCGCACCTCCGCTCCCGCCGCCCCGTCGCCGGCGACGGACGTCATGGACACCTTCCCGCTCGCACGGCCGTCCCCGCGCCCGAGCGAGCGGGCGCGACGACGGCCGTGCGGACCCGCCGGGCCGACCGGAGGCCGGTGCCCGCGGTCAGCGGTAGTTCACGTACTGCAGCGCGAAGTCGAAGTCCTGCCCCTTCAACAGCGCCTGCACGGCCTGGAGATCGTCCCGGCTCTTCGAGCTGACCCGCAGCTCGTCGCCCTGCACGAGCGCCTTGACGCCCTTGGGGCCCTCATCACGGATGATCTTGGCGACCTTCTTCGCGTTCTCCTGGGAGATGCCCTCCTCGATGGAGGCGAAGATCTTGTACTCCTTGCCGGACTGCTGCGGCTCTCCCGCGTCCAGCGCCTTCAGCGAGATGCCCCGCTTGATCAGCTTGGACTGGAACACGTCGAGGATCGCGTTGACCCGCTCCTCGGTGTTGGCCTGCATAAGGATCTTCTCGCCGGACCAGGCGATCGAGGCTCCGACGTTCTTGAAGTCGTACCGCTGGGAGACCTCCTTCGCGGTCTGGTTGAGGGCGTTGTCGACCTCCTGCCGCTCGACCTTCGAGACGATGTCGAAACTGGAGTCGGCCATGTCCTGTGGCTCCTTGTATCGGGTGCTGGAAAGGGTGCCGCCACTCACGTCGCGGCTGATGCCGAAAGTACGGGCGGGCTCACGGCCCGCTCCGGCAAAGCCTAGTCATCTCCACCCCCTCCCGGCCTGATCAATCCGGTGGCGGAGCACCCCCGGGCATCGGGTATCGTTTACGTCGTCGCCACGGAGCAGCGCACACAGCGCCCATCCCGCGACGACATCCCATGGCGGTGTGCCCGAGTGGCCAATGGGAGCGGACTGTAAATCCGCCGGCTTAGCCTTCCCAGGTTCGAATCCTGGCGCCGCCACACGGAAATGACGGCCCCCGGCCCGCGCAGAGCGGACCGGGGGCCGTCTTCGTCTCCGTCAGGCGGGGGAGCCGGCGTCCTTCACCGCCTCCGACACCGGCACCGTGCCGCTGATCAGCTCCAGCGTCAGGCCGACCGTCGCCGGCGTCTCCACCAACTCGGCCAGCGCGGCGGCCACATCGTCCCGTGGCACCGGACCGCGCCCGGTTGACGGCGCGAGGTTCACCAGGCCCGTGCCCGCGTCGTTCGTGAGCATTCCCGGGCGCAGGACCGTCGCGTCGAGCCCCGCCTTGGACAGGACGTACACGTCCGCCGCGCCCTTCGCCCGCAGGTAGTGGTCGAAGACGTCGTCCCCCTCGTGGTCCGGGTCGGCTCCCATGGACGAGACGATCACATGGCGCCGTACACCCGCCCGTTCCGCCGCGTCGGCGAACAGGACCGCCGCGCCCCGGTCGACGGTGTCCTTGCGCTCGGTGGTGCTGCCGGGGCCCGCCCCGGCCGCGAAGACGGCCGCGTCCGCGCCCTCCAGCGCGGCCGCCGTCTCCTCCAGCGAGGCCGACTCCAGGTCGAGCACGACCGCTTCGGCACCCGCCTTCCTCAGATCCTCCGCCTGTTCGGGTTTGCGGATGATGCCCGCGACCTCGTGGTCGCGCGCGGCGAGCAACCGCTCCAGCCGCAGCGCGATCTGACCATGTCCTCCGGCGATGACAATTCGCATGCTCACGACCGTACGTCCGACAGCCCGTCAGCGCTCACGCACCGCCTCCGCAGGAGGACCGCTCCCCGCCGCCCGCCCGGAGCCGGCCGCTCACGGCCCCGTCTCCGGCCGCATCTGCCGCCCCTGCCGCGGCAGGTCCAGCGCCGCGCCCACCGCCGGGTCGCAGTACTCCCGCACGGCGTTCGTCCGGGCCACCACCCGGCCCCGGTGGATGACGATCCTGCTGTACGCCAGCGACAGCACGCCCTCCAGCCGCTCGCCGCGCACGGCCAGCAGCTCGGCCGGAAACCCCGCCTCCACCCGTACCTCGGGCAGCCGCATGGCCTCGCGCGCGCCCGCGCTCACCGCGTCGTACGCCTCCGCCGCCCGCAGTCCTCCTTGGGTGGCCAGCAGATACGCGGCCTCCAGCGGGTCCCCGCGTCCCACCGGATTCGCCACGTCCCGCACGGCACCGCTGCCGGCCGCCACCCGCACACCGGCGGCACGCAGCAGCCGTACGGGGGCCACGCCCCGCTGCTCGGCGCCGCCGCAGCGGCCCTGGGGCAGACAGACGACCGTCACACCCGCCGCCGCCAGCTGGTCGGCGGCCCGGCCCGCCACGTCCGCCCGCAGCCGGGACAGCCCGGCGCAGGGCCCGATCGACACTCCGGGCCGCAGTCCGCCGGCCATCGCCGCGAGGCGTGCGAGGCGGGCCGGGTCGCCGGCGTCCGTATGGAGGTCGACGGGACACCCGTGCTCGGCGGCGACGGTCAGCACCGCTTCCACGTATCCGGCCGGGTCGGGATCGAGGTCCGGGCAGCCGCCCACCACACCCGCGCCGAGCTTCACCGCGTCCCGCAGTATCGCCAGCCCGTCGGCGCCCGCGACCCCGGTCAGCAGGCGCGGGACGGCCACGACCGTCAGATCGCCGAGCCCGCGCAGCGAACGCCCTGCCTGGAGCACCGCCTCCAGGGGCGCCAGCTCCTGCGCGTCACCGATGCGCACATGTGTACGCAGCGTCGTCGCCCCGTGCCCGACCTGGAGCAGCGCGGCCTCCGTGGCGCGGCGCTGGACGTCCTCGGGGGCGTAGGAGACGGGCCTGTCCGGTGCGACGGCGCTCAGCGCGGTGTCGCTGTGCGCGTGGGGCTCGGCGGGGGCGGGCAGCAGCAGGTGCCCCTCCAGGTCCACGGACGCGCCCGGCGCGGTGAGACTGCCGGCCGTGCCGACGGCCTCGATACGGCCGCCGCTCAGCCGTACGTCGACGGCGCGGCCGTCGGTGAGCCGGGCCCCGCGCAGCAGCAGCGCGGTGGCGTTCGCCGTGACGCCGTCCGGCGGCTGCGGCTGGCTGTCGGGCATCGCGCTCCTGGGTGGGCTCCTGGCGGGGGGTGTAGGGCTCCGGCGTGGAAGGTCACGCGGCGTGAGGCCGAGCCTAGAGGCGCCCCGGGCACCCTTTGAGGAGGAAGGAAATAGTCATACCGGCGTGGCTCTGTCTGGTGTACGGAAGGCCTGGCGAGCCCCGCCCCACCGGGCATCCGGCCCCGATCGGGACCCCTGACAGGGGTGGCCCGAGGCGTCGCCAACCGCCGTTCGCCGCGCGCCCCGAGACGGAAGGGACAGGTGGGACGAGAAGCCGGGAAACGGATTTGGGCGAACGGCGACGGACCGTGTAATGTCTTCATCGCTCGCCCCAATAGCTCAGTCGGTAGAGCGTCTCCATGGTAAGGAGAAGGTCTACGGTTCGATTCCGTATTGGGGCTCTGGTGTACGGCGCTCCTCGCCCTCGGGCGAGGGGATCCGACATCACAGCGGTGTAGCTCAGTCGGTAGAGCAAGCGGCTCATAATCGCTGTGTCACCGGTTCAAGTCCGGTCACCGCTACACACGGTAGCCGATGGTGGGGGCGATCCTTCGATCGGCTACTCTTTTATGCGTTAACCCGTCAATCTGTCCGTCCAAGGAGCACTCACGTGGCTGCCACCGACGTCCGCCCGAAGATCACGCTGGCCTGCGTGGAGTGCAAGGAGCGGAACTACATCACCAAGAAGAACCGGCGCAACAACCCGGACCGTCTTGAGATGAAGAAGCACTGCCCCCGCTGCAACTCGCACACGGCTCACCGCGAAACGCGCTGACCCAGGCTCGTACCCGAGGCCGTCCCCTTAACGGGGGGCGGCCTCGTGTCGTTTGCCGGGCCCCGTACATAGTTGTGCACCAATTCATCAGGGCAGTCTCATCAGGAGGTAACGAGTCCATGGCGCTCGACCAGTCCTTCGTCGGGCGGACCTATCCGCCCACCGAACCGTACGAGGTGGGCCGGGAGAAGATCCGCGAGTTCGCCGAGGCGGTGGGTGACGCCAATCCGGCGTACGCCGACCCGGACGCGGCGAAGGCGCTCGGCCATCTCGATGTGATCGCCCCGCCGACCTTCGTCTTCGCGATCACCTTCAAGGCGGCGCGGGAGGTCATCGCGGATCCGCAGCTGGGTCTCGACTACAGCCGGGTCGTGCACGGCGACCAGAAGTTCGCCTACACCCGGCCCGTGCGGGCGGGCGACCGGCTGACCGTCACCTCGACCATCGAGGGGATCAAGTCCATGGCGGGCAACGACATCCTCGACGTCCGCGGCGAGGTGCACGACGAGGCGGGCGCACACGTCGTGACCGCCTGGACGAAGCTGGTGGCGCGCGGCGCCGAGGGGGAGTGACGCGGATGGCCACCAAGATCGCTTACAAGGACGTCGAGGTCGGTACGGAACTGCCCGCCGCGGTCTTCCCGGTCACCCGGGACACCCTCGTGCGGTACGCCGGCGCGTCCGGCGACTTCAACCCGATCCACTGGAACGAGAAGTTCGCGCTGGAGGTCGGGCTGCCCGACGTCATCGCGCACGGCATGTTCACCATGGCCGAGGCCGTCCGGGTGGTGACCGACTGGGTGGGGGACCCGGGGGCCGTCGTCGAGTACGGCGTCCGCTTCACCAGGCCCGTCGTGGTGCCCAACGACGCCACGGGCGCAGTCATCGAGGTGAGCGCCAAGATCGGCGACAAGCTCGACGACAACCGGGTGCGGGTGGATCTGACGGCGACCAGCGAGGGCAAGAAGGTGCTGGGGATGTCCCGCGCCGTCGTCCAGCTCGCCTGAACCGCCGGCACGGCGGCCGGGGAGAAGCGCGAGAGGTGGCAGTCCGGCGCCCGCCGGCCACACACGGTCCGGTCCGGGGACGAATCGTCCCCGGACCGGACC
>NZ_JAAPBF010000163.1 GCF_022695985.1 Streptomyces sp. NP-1717
ATACTCGTCGGCGGCAAGCCCGTGCTCGTCCTGGCCGGGGAGATCCACTACTTCCGCCTGAAGAAGGCGGACTGGCAGTCCAGGCTCGACAGGGCCAAGGCCGCCGGCCTCAACACCATCGCCACCTACATCCCCTGGATGTGGCACGAGTTGCCCGACGGCACGATCGACGTCACCGGCCGCACCCGCCCCGAGCGCGACCTCGGCGCCTTCATCGACCTCTGCCACCGCAACGGCTTCCTCTTCATCGCCCGCCCCGGCCCCTTCACCATGGCCGAGCTGAAGGGCGAGGGCGTGCCCGAACGGGTGCGGAAGGACCACCCCGAGATCGTCTCCACCGGCTGGAACGACGCTCCCGCCACCACCCCCACCGTCGACTACCTCGCGCCCGCGTTCCTCAAGGAGATGCGCCACTGGTACGCGGCGGTCATGCCGGTACTCGCGAAGCGGCTGCACAGCGACGGCGGCCCCGTCATCTCCCTGCAACTCGACAACGAGATCGGGATGCTGGCCTGGGTCAGCAACTCACCCGACCTCACCGACCACTTGACCGCCGACTTCGACGGCTGGCTGCGCGAGGAGTACGGCGACGGGCTCGCCGCGCGCTACCCCTTCACCGGCGAGGACCTGGCCGGGCGGCGCAAGGCGATCCGCAACCCCGAAGACGCGTACGGCGCCGCCCTGATGCACGATCTGGGCCGCTTCATGCGGGGCCGCTTCGCGCGCTACGTCACCGAACTGCGCAAGGCCGCCGGGGAGTACGGGATCACCGGCATCCCGTTCGTGATCAACATCCACGGCACCTCCGACAGCCGCGCCGAACCGTTCCCCATCGGCATCAGCCAGCTCATGGAGACCTACGGGGGGATCGAGGGGACGATCTCCGGCGCGGACTTCTACCTCGGCGACCTGACCCTGCGCAACGTCACCGACCTGTACCTCATCAACGCCTTCATGGACGCGATCAACGACAAGGACCAGCCGGTCACGGCGCTGGAGTTCGACGCCGGCCACGCCGACTACGGCCAGAACCTGGACAGCCAGACCAGCCCGTCCGGCGTCGACCTCAAGACCCGTCTCTGCATCGCGCAGGGCGCCAAAATGCTCAACTACTACCTGTTCGCGGGCGGGTTCAACCCCAAGCTCGACAAGCCCGCTGGCGACGGGAACGACCGCATCGGCATCACGGGCGAGCGGCACGGCTTCGCCGCCCCGGTCGACCCGGAGGGCCGGCCCGGGGTCAGCTACGAGCCGACCCGGCGGACCGTGCGCGCCATGGGCGGTCTCGCCGACGTCCTCGCGCCGATGCGCACGACGTACGACGACGTGGCGCTCGGCTTCGTGCCCGATCACTATCTGACCGAGTACCACCCGCCGAAGCTGGAGTCCGTACAGCGTGTACTGGACGAAGCGGTGAACACGCGCGGTGCGGGTCCGCGCGGCTCCCTGGCCCGCGCGATGCTGCTCGGCGGCTTCCGCTACCGGAGCGTGAACCTCCAAGCGGGCGATCTCGACCCGAAGGGCGTACCCGTGCTCGCGCTGGCCACGGGCGAGCACCTGGGGGCCGGACTCCAGCGGCGCCTGGTCCGGTACGTGGAGGCCGGCGGCAAGCTGCTGCTGTCCGGGCGGCTGCCCGTCAAGGACATGGCCGACAAGGCGTGCACCGTCCTCGCGGACGCGCTGGGCCTCAGGGCCGGCTCCACGCTCACCGACGCGAACCGCTTCTGGCTGTCGGTGACCGCGCACGGCTGGGCGGCGCCGCTCCCCGAAGTACGGCTGTCACGCACCCAGTTGTGCGAGCCCTCCCGGGGCACGACCGTGCTGCGCGAACTGTCCACGGGCAAGGGCTGCGGCTTCGACATCCCTCTCGGGAAGGGACGGGCCGTCGTGATCACCACGGACTACCAGTGCGACCTGACCTTCTGGGACCGTGCCTTCCGCGCCCTGGACGCCGCCCCCGCCCTGCGGCACAGCGCCACCGACCCGGGCGTCTTCCTGCTGACGACGGCGGACGGCGAGCGCGGACGGCTGCTGCACGCCTTCAACGTCTCCTCGGGCTACGACCAGGACTTCACCGTCACGGAGAACGGCAAGCCCCTCTTCGGCGGCGAGAAGCTGCACCTGCCCGGTCGGACGGCGGCGATCCTGCCGCTCGGGCTGACCGCCGGCGGCCTGCGCATCGCGTACGCGACGGCGGAACTCACCGGCGCCGCCGACGGCCGGGCGACCTTCCGCGCGCTCGGCGCTCCCGGCGGGGAATCGGTCGTCGTGGTGGAGGGCGCGGCACGGTGCGACGGCGCGCGCGTCTCGACCGAGGGCGGCCGGACCGTACTGCGCGTACGCCGGGCGGAGTTCACCGTGCGCCGCGGCTGACGGAAGACCGCGCTGCCCGGGGGGACTCCCCGCCTCCCGGGCAGCGCCGCCGCGTCGCGCGGGGGCTGCCGGGGGCCGGGCCGGGAGGCGGACTACGGTGACGGGACACCGGTCACGGGCACCGCAGTCCGCTCGTACCCACCGCACCGACCGAAGGAAGCCCCCCGTGGCCGAGCACATCCTGGACTCCGTGCCCGGCACGGTGAGCAACGTCTTCTCGCGCGAACTGCCCCCCGTGCTGACCGTCGACCCCGCGGACACCCTCACCGTCCACACGCTCGACTGCGCGGGCCATCTGGAGCGCCGGCGCACGGCGGACGAGAACGTGCCGCGCATGTTCGGCGAGCGGCGCGGCCACTGCCTGGTGGGACCGATCGCCGTACGCGGCGCCGAGCCCGGCATGGCCCTGTCCGTACGACTGGAGTCACTGCGCCCCGACGACTGGGGCTTCACGGCGGCGGCGACGTCCGACACCCCGCTCGCCCGCCGGCTGGGCATGACCGCCGAGGACGCCGAGTGGCTGCTGTGGGACCTCGACGCGGACAACGGCACCGGGACCGACCAGTACGGTCACACGGTCTCCCTCGCGCCCTTCCTGGGCGTCATCGGCACGCCCCCCGACGAACCGGGCGAGCACTCCACGACCCCGCCCCGTACCCTCGGCGGCGGAAACATCGACTGCCGCGAACTGGTCGCCGGATCAACCCTCTTCCTCCCCGTCACCGTGCCGGGCGCGCTGCTCAGCATCGGTGACGGCCACGCCGCGCAGGGCGACGGCGAGGTCTCCGGCACGGCGGTCGAATGCGGCATGACCACCCGTCTCACCGTCGACCTCCAGCCCTCCCCGCCGATCCTCACCCCGCACGCGGTGACCCCGGCGGGCCGGATCACCTTCGGTTTCGACGCGGACCTCAACGAGGCCTCGGCGCGGGCCCTGGACGCGATGCTGACGTGGATGACGTCGCTGTACGGGGTGAAGCGGGGGACCGCGCTGGCGCTGGCGAGTACGACGGTCGATCTGCGGGTGACTCAGGTGGCCAATCAGGTGTGGGGCGTGCACGCGCTTCTGACGCACGACGCGATCCGCTGAAGCCCACGCGCCCGTGCCGGAAGCGGGCGTGCGAGGCGAGTACACCGCCGGTCACCGTCCCCGGCGACATCGCGCTCACGCCGCCGGTCACCGTCCCCGGCGTCATCGCGCTCACGCCGCCGCGGCGAAGTACTCGGCGAGGACCGGCGCCAGCACATGCGGCGCCACCTCGTGCACCTGTCCGGTCAGGGTGCGGTGCCGGCCGCGCGGCAGCGCGGCGGCCACCGCCCGCGCCGCCACCCGCATCGGCGGCGGGCTCGCGCCCCCGTCCACGACCATCACCCGCGCGGTGATCCGCGCGAGCCGCTCCGTCGGAACGGGGCCGGGACCCATCACGGCGTTGTCGTACGCGAGGGTGTGCGCCAGCGCCGTCATGCCCCGCCACATCGTCGCCCGGCGCATCCGCGCCACCACGTCGGGCTGCACCCCGACCGCCGACAGGAACAGTTCCACGGCCTCGTCCCGCCGGCCCCGCGCCAGCAGTTCGTCCAGCCGGGCCGTGTACGCGGCGCCGTCCGTGACATCCGCCACGGCGTCGTAAGGAGGCTCGTACACGGCGAGCTGGGTGATCGGCAGCCCCGCCGCGGCCGCCTCCAGCGCCAGGGCCGCGCCCGACGACACGCCGTACACCGAGGCGCTGCCGCCGGCCTCGTCAAGGAGGGCGGCGATGTCCTCCACCTCGCGCTCCACCGCGTACGGAGCCGTGTCACCGCTGCCGCCGCGCCCCCGCCGGTCGTAGGTGATCACGCTGAAGCGCGGTGCGAGGAGCGCCGCCAGCGGTGCTTCCGCCTCCGCCGTGCTGAACGCCCCTCCCACCATGACCACCGGAGGTCCGTCGCCGCTCGTCCGCCGGTACGCGATGAGTGTGCCGTCACCCGACTCCGCCTTGCCCACTTGGTCCATACGCCTATGGACCGGCGGGCTCACCGGAACTCATCGGCGCCGAGCGGGATTCGAGGACTTTTCCCGCCGGGATCCGTAGGAGGAGGCGGCTCAGTCCGCGACGACCTCCGTCTCGTAGAAGCAGAAGTGGTCCTTGATCCCGGCGACCAGGTCCTTCGGCTCGGGATACGCCCAGACCAGGTCCGGCGCGCCGGGCAGCGACCAGTAGGAGGCGTCGCCCTTGAACGGGCAGTGCGTCGTGGTGTCCGACGGGCTCAGCAACTCCGTACGCACGTCCTCCGGAGGCAGGTAGTAACGGACGGGCAGCCCGGTCTCGCGCAGCAGCAGCGGCCGGCGGCTGTCCGCGACGACCTCCCCGTCGCGCACCACCCGCACGTGCTCCGTACCCTGCTCGACGGTGATGGTGTGGCCCTTGGCCATGTCGATCCGCTCCTTCGGTGGACTCGGTCCCTCTGCTGAGGACGGTGTGACGCCGGTCCCTTCTACCGTCAGCAACGGCCGGACACGCCCTCTTCCCCAGGAGGTCACCCGGATACCGTGGATCCATGAATATCTGTGTCTTCCTCTCCGCCGCCGACCTCGACGAGCGCTACACCCGCCCCGCCCGGGAATTCGCCGAACTCCTCGGCAAGGGTGGTCACACGCTCGTCTGGGGCGGTTCGGACGTCGGCCTGATGAAGGTCGTCGCCGACGGGGTGGAGGAGGCCGGAGGGCGGCTCGTCGGCGTCTCCGTCGGCTTCCTGGGGGCCTCGGTACGGAAGCGGGCCGACGAGATGGTCATCGCCGAGGACCTCGCCGAGCGCAAGGCGCTGCTCCTCGCGAAGTCCGACGCCGTCGTGATCATGGTCGGCGGTACGGGCACGCTGGACGAGGCGACCGAGATCCTCGAACTGAAGAAGCACGGCCTGCACGACAAGCCCGTGGTGCTGCTCAACACGGCGGGCTTCTACGACGGACTCAAGGAGCAGTTCGTCCGTATGGACCAGGAAGGCTTCCTCCCCCTGCCCCTGACCGAGCTGGTCTTCTTCGCGGAGGAGGCGGTGGGCGCCCTCGCCTATCTGGAGGAGTCCGTCGGCCTGCGCTGACCGGCCACGGGGCCGCGCCGAGACGGGGGACGGGACCGTACGACCGCGCCCGGGGGTGATGCGAACATGACCCCATGGCTACCCATCTGATCACCGGTGCCGGCTCCGGCATCGGCGCCGCCGTCGCGCGCCGGCTGCACGAGCGCGGCGACGACGTGCTGCTCTTCGCCCGCGACGCTGCCCGCGGCAAGGAACTCGCCGCGGCCCACCCCGGCTCCCGTACCCTGGTCGGCGACCTCACCAACCCCGAGCGGCTCTCCTGGGCGCTGTCGCACCAGGAACTCCCCGACCGGCTGGACTCGCTCCTGCACATCGCGGGCATCGTCGACCTCGGCCAGGTCGGCGAGCTGACCCCCAAGGCCTGGACGAGCCAGCTGAACGTCAATCTCGTCGCGCCCGCCGAGCTGACCCGGCTCTTCCTGCCCCAACTGCGCGCCTCGCAGGGCCAGGTGATCTTCGTCAACTCGGGGGCGGGCCTGACCGCCCACGCCGGGTGGGGCGCGTACGGCGCCTCCAAGCACGGGCTGAAGGCGCTCGCCGACGCCCTCCGTCAGGAGGAGCGGCCGAACGGCATCCGCGTCGCCTCGGTCTACCCGGGCCGCACGGCCACGCCCATGCAGGTCAAGGTGCACGGACAGGAGGGCAAGGAGTACGACGCCTCCCGCTGGATCGACCCGGAGTCGGTCGCGACGACGATCCTTACTGCCCTGGACCTGCCGCGCGACGCGGAGATCAACGACCTGACGGTGCGGCCGGGCCGATGAACGAGACCGACAGCGGTACCCGCGCCACCGCCGGAGCCCCATGGGGGGCCGCCACCGGCGTCGGATCCCTGCCCGGCGAGGACGCGCGCGAGACGGCCAAGGGCGTCACCGGCACCTTCGAGGACTTCCCGCACCTCGCCGAACTGCCCGCGCGCGGCCCCGGCGCCGACATGATCGGGCGGACCGCCGGTCTGCTCGTCGAGGTCTTCGCCCGCGTGGAGCCGAGCGGCTGGCGCATCGGTGACCGCCCCGGCCGCGACACCCGGCGGGCCCGGTCCTGGCTGGGCGAGGACCTGGACGCGCTCGAAGAGTTCACCCAGGGGTACGAAGGCCCGCTCAAGGTCCAGGTGGCCGGCCCCTGGACGCTCGCCGCCGCGCTGGAACTGCGCAACGGCGAGTCGGCGCTCAGCGACCCCGGCGCCTGCCGCGACCTGGCCGGATCGCTGGTGGAGGGCCTGACGGGGCATCTCGCCGACGTACGGCGCAGGGTCCCCGGCGCCACGCCCGTGCTCCAGCTCGACGAGCCGTCCCTCACCGCCGTACTGCGCGGACAGGTCAGGACGGCCAGCGGCTACCGGACCCACCGGGCGGTGGACCGGCAGGTCGTCGAGGACGCGCTGCGGCAGGTGATGAGGGCGAACGACGGGCCCGCCGTCGTGCACTCCTGCGCGCCGGACGTGCCGTTCGCCCTGCTGCGCCGCGCCGAGGCGGCGGCCGTCTCGTTCGACTTCTCCCTGCTCACCGAGCGTGACGAGGAGCCGATCGGTGAGGCGGTGGAGGGCGGCGTGAAACTGCTCGCCGGGGTCGTGGCGGGCACGGACACCCCGTTGTCGGACCCGGGGGGTAGCGTCATGGGTATCAGAACGCTGTGGCGCAGGCTGGGGCTGGATCCGGGGACTCTCGCGGAGTCCGTGGTGATCACCCCGTCGTGCGGGCTCGCGGGCGCTTCACCCGCGTACGCCCGTGCCGTCATGGCGCACTGTGTCAGGGCGGCGCGATCCCTCGCGGACAACCCTGAGTGACATTTTCAAGACACGGGTCGCGCTGATCGCGGTGCTCGCGGCGACGCGGTGAAACGGGAGGACGAAACGGTGGCCGGCGAACAGCAGACGGCAGTGCCCGCGGAAGCGCGGGAGCGACACGCGCACCTCGCCGAGCAGGTCGAGGAGCACCGGTTCCGCTACTACGTGAAGGACCGGCCGGTCGTCAGCGACGGCGAGTTCGACAAGCTGCTGCGCGCCGTCGAGGCGCTGGAGGAGGAGTACGCCGAGTTGCGTACGCCCGACTCGCCGACCCAGAAGGTCGCCGGGGCGTACGAGACGGAGTTCACCGCTGTCGAGCACCGCGAGCGCATGCTCTCGCTGGACAACGCGTTCGACGACGAGGAACTGGCGGCCTGGGCGGAGCGCGTCGCCCGGGACGTGGGCGCGCCCGGTTACCACTTCCTGTGCGAGCTGAAGGTGGACGGACTCGCCGTCAATCTGACGTACGAACAGGGCAGGCTGACGCGCGCCGCGACCCGCGGGGACGGCTACACCGGCGAGGACATCACGCCCAACGTCCGTACGATCGCCGAGATCCCGCACCGGCTGAAGGGGGACCGCGTCCCGGAGCTCGTCGAGATCCGCGGCGAGGTCTTCTTCCCGATGGACGGTTTCCAGGAGCTCAACGCCCGGCTGGTCGCGGCCGGTGACAAGCCCTTCTCCAACCCGCGCAACGCGGCGGCGGGTTCACTGCGCCAGAAGGACCCGAGGGTCTCGGCGTCGCGCCCGCTGCACATGGTGGTGCACGGCATCGGCGCGCGTGAGGGCTTCGAGATCGACTGCCTGTCGCACGCCTACGAACTGCTGGAGGAGTGGGGTCTGCCGACCGCTCAGCACAACAAGGTCGTCGAAGACCTCGCGGGGGTCAGGGAGTTCATCTCCTACTTCGGTGAGAACCGGCACTCCGTCCAGCACGAGATCGACGGCGTCGTGGTCAAGCTGGACGAGATCTCCCTCCAGGGGAGACTCGGCTCGACCTCCCGCGCCCCGCGCTGGGCGATCGCCTGGAAGTACGCGCCCGAAGAGGTCAACACCAAGCTGGTCGACATCAAGGTCGGCGTCGGACGCACCGGCCGGGTCACCCCGTACGCGGTGGTCGAGCCCGTCCACGTGGCGGGCTCCGAGGTCGAGTTCGCCACCCTCCACAACCAGGACGTGGTGAAGGCCAAGGGCGTCCTCATCGGTGACACGGTCGTGCTGCGCAAGGCGGGCGACGTCATCCCGGAGATCCTCGGTCCGGTCGCCGATCTGCGGGACGGCAGCGAGCGCGAGTTCGAGATGCCGGCCGTCTGCCCCGAGTGCGGCACGGAGCTGCGGGCCATGAAGGAGGGCGACATCGACCTCCGCTGTCCCAACGGCCGCTCCTGCCCCGCCCAGTTGCGCGAGCGGCTGTTCTACCTCGGCGGCCGCAAGTGCCTGGACATCGAGAACTTCGGCTATGTCGCCGCCGCCGCGCTGACGAGGCCGCTGGAGCCTTCGACGCCCCCGCTGCTCGACGAGGGCGACCTCTTCACCCTCACCATCGACCAGTTGCTGCCCATCAAGGCGTATGTGCTCGACACGGACAGCGGCCTGCCCAAACGCGATCCGGCGACCGGCGAGGAGAAGATCGTCACCGTCTTCGCCAACCAGGAGGGCGAGCCGAAGAAGAACGCGCTGGCGATGCTGGAGCACATCGCGGCCGCGAAGGACCGCCCCCTGGCCCGGATCATCGCGGGGCTCTCCATCCGGCACGTGGGACCGGTCGCGTCGGTCGCGCTGGCCCGGGAGTTCCGGTCCCTCGACCGCATCGAGCGGGCCACGGAAGAGGAGTTGGCGGCCGTCGAGGGCGTCGGCCCGACCATCGCCGCCTCGCTCAAGCAGTGGTTCGAGGTGGACTGGCACCGCGAGATTCTGCGCAAGTGGCGGGCGGCCGGGGTCCGGATGGAGGACGAGGGCAGCGGCGAGGACGAGGGTCCGCGCCCGCTGGCGGGTCTCACCGTCGTCGTCACGGGCACGCTGGAGAATCACACCAGGGATGGCGCGAAAGAGGCGCTCCAGACGCTCGGGGCGAAAGTCACCGGCGCCGTGTCGAAGAAGACCGCCTTCGTGGTGGTAGGTGAGAACCCGGGCTCCAAGTTCGACAAGGCGATGCAGCTGAAGGTGCCGGTGCTCGACGAGGCGGGGTTCGCCGTCCTGCTCGCCGAAGGCCCCGAAGCCGCGCGAGAGGCCGCGGTACAGGCGCCGCAGGCCCCTGAGGAGGGTGCGCCGGAACCGGCCACGGACGTCCCCCGGGCGGCTGACGACACGTCTGCCGGGAGCGGCGCCGGCTGACCGAACGGGCACAACAGGCCCTCGTAGGTCACCCGTTCGGACGCATACCAGATGGATACGGAAGGGCGGGTTGCATTCGGGCAACAGCGGTAGAGCGCTGCCCGCCGACGCCGTTCGCGGCCTACTGTTGAGGGGTACGCCTGTCGTGCACGGCTGCGTGTGGGAAATCAGCCGTGGTGGCATGACAACGTGCCATCGCGTGGTAACGGCACTGCCGGCTGTGAGAGGGACGGGAATGAAACCGACCGAGAGCGCCGCCCCGGTCTCACGCCCGCGTGGATTCGCGGGACTTGGAGGCACGTCGGCCAGAGTGCCCCTCGTCGTGGTGGGAGTCGCCGCCGCCGTGCTGGTCCTGGGTGTCCTCCTGGAGTTGCGGGACGGCCGGGCACTCTTCCCGGGGGGTACCACGGGCTGGTCGCTCGCCGTGCTCACCTGCATCGTGGTCGGTCATCTCATCGCGCTCGGCCGCGACCGCTGGTGGGGCGGCACGGGCTCCGGCGCCGCCCTCACCCTCGCGGTGCTGCTCCTCTACGGCTGGGTCGCGGCCGGACTCGTCAGCCTCGCGGTCGTGGTGCTGGTCGGCACCGCCCGCCGGCACCGCTGGCGGCAGGGTGCGCTGCACGGCGCGGTGGACATCCTCGGTATCGGCGCCGCGGCGCTGGTCCTGCTCGCCTTCGGCGACGTACCGAAGGTCGCCGAGCCGTGGCAGCCCCTCCACTGGGGGATCGGCACCGTCCCCGAAATCGTCCTGGCGGCGGGGGCGTATCTGCTGGTGACCCGGCTCCTCCTGTGGTATTCGCTGACCCCGCAGGGCGGCGGCCTGCCGACCGTCGCCCGCACGGCACTCCTGCGGCAGGGCCTGCTGGCCGTCGCGCTGCTCGGCATCACCCCGCTGATCTGCGTGGTCGCCGTGTCCCGGCCGGTGGTGCTCCCGCTGTTCGCCGTCCCGCTGATCGCCCTCGACTCCACGCTCTGGATCGCCAGGGCGCGCGCCGAGGAACAGCTGCGCGACCCGCTGACCGGGCTGCCGAACCGGCAGTGGCTCCTCGAACGGACGCGGACGGCGCTGGAGGAGGCCAAGAACCTCGGCGCGCGCTCCGCGCTGGTCCTGATCGACCTCGACCGGTTCCGCTCGGTCAACGACACGCTCGGCCATCTGGCGGGCGACAGACTGCTGTTGCAGATAGCGGACCGGCTCAAGCTGGCCCTGCCGCGCGGGGCGGAGGCCGCGCGGCTCGGCGGCGACGAGTTCGCCGTACTGCTGCCGCTGGTCGACTCCACGACCAGCGCGCAGCGCGTTGCCCGCCATCTCGCGGCCGAGCTGTCCTCCCCGCTCGATCTGGACGGGCTGACGCTCGTCCTGGAGGCGAGCGCCGGTGTCGCGGTCTACCCCGAGCACGCGGTGGACGCCGAAGGGCTGCTCCAGCGGGCCGACGTCGCGATGTACCAGGCCAAGCGGGACCGCACCGGCGTGGAGGTGTACGAGTCCAAGCGCGACTCCAACACCCCGGACCGGCTCGGCCTGCTGGGCGATCTGCGGCGCGCGCTCGACGCCGGCGACGTGGAGCTGCACTACCAGCCCAAGGTCCGCTTCGACGGCCAGGTCGTCGGCCTGGAGGCGCTCGTACGGTGGGTGCATCCGGACCGGGGGAGGGTGCCCCCGGACGAGTTCATCGCGATCGCCGAGTCCTCGGGTCTGATGCCGCATCTCACCGAGTACGTACTGGAATCGGCTCTCGGCCAGGTCGCCCGCTGGCGCTCCCAGGGCCTGTTCGTCCCGGTGGCCGTCAACGTCTCGCCGCGTGACGTCCACACCCCCGGCTTCGCCGGCGCGGTCGCCGCCCGGCTCGCCCGCCACGGCGTCCCGGCCGGCGCGCTCCAACTGGAGATAACCGAGCACGTCCTGCTGGAGGACCCGCAGCGGGCCGCCGACACCATGGCGGGCCTCACGGGTCACGGCGTGAAGATGTCCCTCGACGACTTCGGCACGGGCTACTCGTCACTCGTCCATCTGCGCCGCCTGCCGGTCAGCGAACTGAAGATCGACCGCTCGTTCGTGGCCCGCCTCGCCATCGACACCGAGGACGCGGAGATCGTCCGCTGCACCATCGACCTCGCCCACTCGCTGGGCCTGGTGGTCGTCGCCGAGGGCGTCGAGGACGACGAGACCTGGGAGCGCCTGCGCGATCTGAGCTGCGACGCGGTCCAGGGCTGGCTCGTGGCCGCCGCGATGCCCCCGCACGAGGCGACGTCCTGGCTGCTCGCCCGCGGCGAGACCGGCTGGCACCGCCCGCCGCCCGCACCGGCCCTGGAGCCGCCCCGTACCGACGCGTCGGGCCCCTCCAGCCGCGTGGTGCAGTAGCCCGCGCGGGCACCTTGCCGGGGCCGGGAGCGGGACCCCGGCCGGAGCCGTGGCCCTGGATGCGGAAACCGTTTCGTGGGCACGGTGCCGCGCCCCATAGGATTGGGTCAAAATCCCGACACTCACCCAGAGGATCGCTGCATGCCTGGCATCACGCGCGAGGAGGTCGCCCACCTCGCACGGCTGGCGCGTCTGGAGCTGAAGGGCGAAGAGCTCGATCACTTCGCCGGTCAGCTCGACGACATCATCGGCGCGGTCGCCCGCGTATCCGAGGTCGCCGACCAAGACGTTCCGCCGACCTCGCACCCGCTGCCGCTGACCAACGTCATGCGCGCGGACGAGGTACGCCCGTCGCTCACCCCCGAGCAGGCGCTCTCCGGCGCCCCGGCCCAGGAACAGCAGCGTTTCAAGGTGCCGCAGATCCTGGGGGAGGACTAACAGCCATGACGGACATCAAGACCGACATCATCCGGCTCACCGCCGCGGAGATCGCCGAGAAGGTCGCCTCCGGCGAGCTGACGGCCGTCGAGGTCACCGAGGCCCACCTCGCCCGTATCGAGGCCGTCGACGAGAAGGTGCACGCCTTCCTGCACGTCGACCGCGAAGGCGCCCTCGCGCAGGCCCGCGCCGTGGACGAGCGGAGGGCCAGGGGCGAGAAGCTCGGCCCGCTCGCCGGCGTCCCCCTCGCGCTGAAAGACATCTTCACCACCGAGGGCATCCCCACCACCGTCGGCTCCAAGATCCTCGAAGGCTGGATCCCGCCGTACGACGCGACGGTCACCCGGCGCCTCAAGGACGCCGGCGTCGTCATCCTCGGCAAGACCAACATGGACGAGTTCGCCATGGGGTCCTCCACGGAGAACAGCGCCTACGGCCACACGGGCAACCCCTGGGACCTCACCCGTATCCCCGGCGGCTCCGGCGGCGGCTCGTCCGCCTCCCTCGCCGCGTACGAGGCCCCGCTCGCCATCGGCACGGACACCGGCGGCTCCATCCGCCAGCCCGCGTCCGTCACCGGCACGGTCGGCGTCAAGCCCACCTACGGCGGCGTCTCCCGTTACGGCATGGTCGCCTTCTCGTCCTCGCTCGACCAGGGCGGCCCGTGCGCCCGTACGGTCCTGGACGCGGCCCTCCTCCACGAGGTCATCGCCGGGCACGACCCGCTCGACTCGACCTCCATCGACGCCCCCGTCCCCCCGGTCGTCGAGGCCGCCCGCAACGGCACGGTCGCCGGTATGCGCGTCGGCGTCGTCCGGCAGTTCTCCGGCGAGCACTACCAGGCGGGCGTCATGCAGCGCTTCGCCGAGTCCGTCGACCTCCTCAAGGAGCTCGGCGCGGAAGTGGTCGAGCTGGACTGCCCGTCCTTCGACCTCGGCCTCTCGGCGTACTACCTGATCGCCCCTTCCGAGTGCTCCTCCAACCTCGCGCGCTTCGACGCGATGCGCTACGGCCTGCGCGTCGGCGACGACGGCACCCGTTCGGCCGAGGACGTCACCGCCCTCACCCGTGAGGAGGGCTTCGGCGACGAGGTCAAGCGGCGCATCATGCTCGGCACGTACGCGCTCAGCTCCGGCTACTACGACGCGTACTACGGCTCCGCGCAGAAGGTCCGCACCCTCATCGTCAGGGACTTCGAGAAGGCCTTCGAGCAGGTCGACGTGATCGTCTCGCCGACCACGCCCACCACCGCCTTCCCGATCGGTGAACGCGCCGACGACCCGATGGCGATGTACCTTTCCGATCTGTGCACCATCCCGACCAACCTGGCCGGAAACGCCGCCATGTCGCTGCCCTGCGGACTGGCGCCGGAGGACGGTCTGCCGGTCGGGCTGCAGATCATCGCCCCCGCGATGAAGGACGACCGTCTCTACCGGGTAGGCGCAGCGGTCGAGGCGGCGTTCGTGGAACGCTGGGGACATCCGCTGTTGGAGGAGGCACCGTCGCTGTGAGCGCAATGACCAAGAAGGCCAAGAGCTTCAAGAAGTCGAAGTCCGGCATGTACCTGTCGATCGGTACGACCGCTTTCGGAGCCGTCAGCGTCCTCAAGCAGGCCAAGCTGGCCCGCGAGGACAACGACACCCTGCGGCTGATCGACGCCGCCGTCTCCGCCGCCGCCATCGTCACCGGCATCGCTCTGCTCTACCGCGAGCTGAAGCGGCTGGGCGACGACGACGTCCTGCTGGGCTAGAGCCCGCAGAGAGGGAAAGT
Source organism: Streptomyces sp. NP-1717 (assembly GCF_022695985.1). Taxonomy (GTDB): domain Bacteria; phylum Actinomycetota; class Actinomycetes; order Streptomycetales; family Streptomycetaceae; genus Streptomyces. Next base: position 14,142 of record NZ_JAAPBF010000163.1, read on the forward strand.
TTCACCGTGACCGTCACTGAACACGTGTCGCTCGTCCCGTACGAGGACGCTCTCGCGACGTACGACCCCGTCATGGGCCTGGAGGTCCATGTCGAGCTCGGCACCAGAACGAAGATGTTCTGCGGCTGCTCCACCGAGCTGGGCGCCGACCCCAACTCGCAGACCTGCCCCACCTGCCTCGGCATGCCCGGGGCGCTCCCGGTCGTCAACGCGATCGGCGTGGAGTCGGCCGTCAAGATCGGTCTCGCGCTGAACTGCGAGATCGCCGAGTGGTGCCGGTTCGCCCGGAAGAACTACTTCTATCCGGACATGCCGAAGAACTTCCAGACCTCCCAGTACGACGAGCCGATCGCCTACAACGGCTATCTGGACGTCCAGCTGGAGGACGGCGAGATCTTCCGTGTGGAGATCGAGCGCGCCCACATGGAGGAGGACACCGGCAAGTCGCTGCACGTCGGCGGCGCCACCGGCCGTATCCAGGGCGCGTCCCACTCCCTGCTGGACTACAACCGCGCCGGCATCCCGCTCATCGAGATCGTCACCAAGCCGATCGAGGGCGCCGGGGCGCGTGCGCCGGAGGTCGCGAAGGCGTACGTGGCGGAGCTGCGCGAGCTGATCAAGGCGCTGGACGTCTCCGAGGCCCGCATGGAGCAGGGCCAGATGCGCTGCGACGTCAACCTGTCGCTGCGCCCGCACGGCCGTTCGAGGTTCGGCACGCGCTCGGAGACGAAGAACGTCAACTCGCTGCGCAGCGTGGAGCGGGCGGCGCGCTACGAGATCCAGCGGCACGCCGCGGTGCTCGACGGCGGCGGCACGATCATCCAGGAGACCCGCCACTTCCACGAGGAGGACGGTTCCACGACGTCCGGCCGTGTGAAGGAGGAGGCGGAGGACTACCGGTACTTCCCCGAGCCCGACCTCGTCCCGGTCGCGCCTCCGCGCGAGTGGGTGGAGGAACTGCGCGGCAAGCTGCCGGAGCTGCCCCGGCTGCGCCGTAAGCGGCTGCGCGAGGAGTGGGGCGTCTCGGAGCACGACATGCAGTCGATGCTCAACGCGGGCGCGGTCGAGCTGATCACCGCCACCATCGAGGCCGGCGCCCCCGCCGACCAGGCACGCAAGTGGTGGATGGGCGAGCTGGCGCGCAGCGCCAACGAGACGTCCACGGACCTCGCGGCGCTCCCGATCACCCCGGCGCAGGTCGCCCGGGTGGCGGAACTGGTCACAGCGGGCGACCTGAACGACAAGCTGGCCCGCCAGGTCCTGGAAGGCGTCCTCGCAGGCGAGGGCGACCCGGACACCGTCGTCGAGAAGCGCGGCCTGAAGGTCGTCTCCGACGAGGGCGCGCTGGGCACGGCGGTGGACGAGGCGATCGCGGCGAACCCGGCGATCGCGGACAAGATCCGCGCGGGCAAGATCGCGGCGGCGGGCGCCCTGGTGGGAGCGGTCATGAAGGCCACCCGGGGCCAGGCGGACGCGGCACGGGTCCGCGAACTGATCCTGGAACGCCTGGGCGCGGAAGGCTGACACTGGACCGGCCTGTTGGCCGGTCTCCCACCCCGGACGGGCCGCGACCGCGGCCCGTCCGGCATTTACGCCCGGACCGCGATTCCAGCCCGTCCGGCGTCTGAGGACCCACCCGTACCGGCCTCCTTGTAAAGCCGGGCGGGGGCCGGGGGCGCATTTCCAGCCCGTCCGGCGTTTGAGGACGAGCGCGGCCGCGAGCCGCGCAAACGGGGCGAACGCGCCTGGGCCG
>NZ_JAAPBF010000164.1 GCF_022695985.1 Streptomyces sp. NP-1717
GGTGGGCTAAAGTAATCGATGTCGCAGCGACACGGGCGACATCGGGGTGTAGCGCAGCTTGGCAGCGCGCTTCGTTCGGGACGAAGAGGTCGTGGGTTCAAATCCCGCCACCCCGACAGTTAAAACGCCAGCTCAGGGGCCTGATCCGCATTGCGGGTCGGGTCCCTGATTGGTTCCTGGAGATCGCTTGGGAGAAATCTGGGAGAAGATCTTGGTCGGCTTCTCCCGGGAGCAGTCTCCGGTGCCGCAGGAACAGCGGCGCTCGCGCGCCCGATGACCTGCGCATTCGCGAATCCGGGCTCGTAGCTGACCAGGAACACCCGTGCGGGCCGCCCCAACGGTCGTTAGGAACACCGCATATGGCAGATCATCGCTCAGCTCCTTCTCACGACCGGGCCCGTACGCTCGCCCAGCGGGTACGTGCGTTAAGGGAAGACCGTGGGTGGACGCGGGAACGGCTGGCAATCGAGGCAGGCATCGCCGTCGGAACGCTGGGCCGCCTAGAGAGCGGGGGAGCGATCCAGCCAGGTTTCCTGACCGTTGGCTCGGTGGCCGAGGCTCTTGCGGTCTCTCTCGATGATCTGTTCCGGGCGACCCAGGTCCCGGCCGTCACGCCTGGCCTTTGGTCGGCCGGATACGAAGGTCGGGACATCGACTCGTTCGTCGCCGCGCTCGTCGACAGCTACATCGGTGTCGTGGCGGATGTACGGCTCACGCCGATCAGTCGCAAGAAGGGCTTCAGCAAGACCCGCCTCGGAGATGCCCTGGCGGAGGCTGGTATCGAGTACACGCACCTGCGTGGCCTGGGCAATCCGAAGGACAACCGGGAGCCCTTCTGGGACGGCCGGGTCGAGGTGGGACGCGCGCGCTTCCGTGGCCTGTTGCGGTCCGAGGAGGCACAGGCCGACCTTGACCGCCTCGCGGGGCATGCCCAGCAGTCGCGGGTGGCGGTGTTGTGCTTCGAGAAGGACGAGAGGCGCTGCCACCGGCAGGTCGTCCTCGAGACGGTTCGCAAGCGAGCCGCCGTGCCGGTAATTCCCCTGGCCTGACTTCACCCCTCGCTCCTGCACGCGCTCTTGCCCGCATCGCGTGCCTCTCCTCCAATCATCAGATCGGGAGATCTATGGAGGGGGCAACCATGGGATCGGGGAGTCGAGAGCGCGCACGGATCATGATCACGGTCAAGACCTATCCGGAACTGTCCGCGAAGTACCACGAGACGAGCTGCGTGGCCGGCATACGGCTCGACCAGGGAACGCCCCAGCATGTGCGGCTCTTTCCGGTTCCGTTCCGGTTGCTGAACGAAGAAAGCCAGTTCGCCAAGTACTCAATCGTCGAAGTCGACGTGCAGCGACACCCTGGGGACCGCCGTCCCGAGAGCTTGCGCCCCAACCTGCAGACTCTCAAGGTCATCGAGCGCCTCGGGACAGCGGACGGCTGGCGCGAACGCTTCTCGCATGTTCAGCCCCTCGTGGCGCCGTCCTTGTGCTCCATAAAGCAGGACCAGGAACGGCGAGGGACGTCGCTTGGTGTCTTCCGCCCAGAAGAGTTCACCGGCTTCCGCTTCGCTCCTGCTGAGCCCTGGCCAGCTTCAAAGGCGGCCCTGACTGATCAGTTGGATCTACTCGCGCAGGACCTTCGCCAACTGGAATGGGTGCCACTTGAGTTCCGGTACACCTTCCGATGCGCGGATCGGGAGTGTGGTGGTCACGATATGGGGCTGAGGGACTGGGAGGCAGGCGAGTCGTACCGCAAGTTCGTTCGCCAGTACGGGAAGGACGGCGTGGAGGAGAAGCTTCGCGAGCGCTGGTTCGACCGGATGGTCTCTTCGGAGAAGGCCGTGCACTGCTTCGTCGGGAACGTCGCGGTCCGTCCCAAGACTTTCCTGCTGCTGGGCCTGTTCTACCCGCGGCGGGATGTCGTCGAGAACTTCCAAGAGAGCCTGTTCGACCTGTGAGGGTGAGTACGCAGGGCACTGTCCCGTGGGCCAGCCACATCGGGGCCCCAGCCGCCGTTCCTACGCCCTTGTAAGTGCCGCGCTCAGTTACAACGCACCCGACACCTAACTGAGGGCACTGCACCAACGACCTTGCACGGTCCCGCCCGGCGTCACCGGCAGCGGTGGCATCATGCTGTCAGTGACGTGCAAGATTCGCCTGTCCGCAGCTGGTGTTCACCTGTTCGACCGCGTCTCGGGAATGAACGTGCTGCTCGACGAGGTGCCTGTTCCCGCTGAGCAGTTTTCCCGCGCTCCGCGGTACCTGTCCGTCGCGCTGACTAACGCCTGCGAACTTCGCTGCGCCTACTGCTACGCGCCCAAGCACGCCGCCGCACTCGACAGGGAGCGTGTGCTGGCATGGGCGATCGAGCTCGATGCTGCCGGGTGCCTCGGTGTCGGCTTCGGAGGAGGGGAACCGACCGCGTACCGAAGGTTCGCCCAACTGTGTGGGGACATAGCCCAGTCCACGTCTATGGCGGTGACTTTCACGACCCATGGGCACCGGCTCACATCCGAGCTCGTCGAATCCCTGCGTGGGGCCGTGCACTTTGTCCGTCTGTCAGTCGACGGGGTCGGAGCCACCTACGAGCGGCTCCGCGGCCGGCCGTTCGCGGGGGTGGTCCAGGCGGCCGGGTTGCTCGGCTCTCTCGCCCCGTTCGGCATCAACGCTGTCATCAATGCCGACACGGTCGGCGAACTGGATGACCTCGCAGAGTTCGCCGACGAGGTCGGCGCGTCCGAACTCCTGCTTCTTCCGGAGCAACCGACCGCGGCAACTCCCGGTATCAGCGACGCCGACGCGCAGCGCCTCGTCCAATGGGCCGCAACTGCCAGGAACGGGGTTCGGCTCGCGATCTCCCGTACCGGCCTCGAAGCCATGCTGCCCACGGCGGAGGCCGTCCCAAGCGAGCGCCCCCTCGACGCACACATGCATGTCGACGCGACCGGCGTCCTGCGCCCTCACGCCTACGCGCCCACGGGATTGTCGGTCGGGGGCTCCATCATGGAAGCCGTGCAGGCGTTGAGGGAGGCGCGATGAGGATCTGGAACGGCTACGGCTCGGAGCACTCGATGGACCTAGTCTTGATCGGCCGATTTCAGACGGTCACCGGTGCCAAGGCAGCGGAGGAGCGCATGGACGCTCTGAAGGCTCTTGCCGAGGACGCGTGGTCCGATGACGACTGGCAGAGCCCTGGCGAGCGCATGCCTCGCGAACTCGGCGAAGCACTCGCCGAAATGAAGTTGTACGACATGGGGAGGTACGACGTCGACGTCTTCGCCCTTGACCACACCGTCACCCGCACCGGAGAGACGGTCCGGATCTGGACCGACGAGTCCGACGTCCAGGGATTCCTGAAGGCACTTCTCCACTACGGCGCGAAAGTCGAGATCTTCTCCCGTCACGAATGGGACGAGGACACGATCACTCGGTCGGATGCAAGCACGCGGAGCGACAGTGGATCTGACTGATCTGGAACGTCTGCCCGGCGCCGCCGACCGGAACTTCGAAGCACTCACACGGGCCATCGTCTCCCGCCGCTACGGCGCGCTGGGCACGATGCGCGAACGCCGCAACCAGCCCGGCGTCGAGTTCTACCTGCACGTCGACCACGCCGGTGCTCTCGGCGCCCCCGGCCGCGTCTGGGGTTGGTCGTGCAAGTGGTTCATCCTCAACAGCAAGAATGAGCTCAGCGCAGGCCAGCGCAAGAAGATCGAGGACTCGCTGTCCAAGGCGATCGAGCACGTCGTAGGGCTGACCGACTTTGTGCTTTGCCTTCCAGAGCGGCCCGCCAAGGGGGACGAGGAATGGATCAACGGACTCGGTCAGCAGGGGGTCAGCGTCAAACTCTGGTCCATCGAGAACTACGACGACCAGCTCGCGGGACACGACGAGCTCCGCTCCACCTTCTTCGGTGAACTCGCCCTCACCGCAGACGTACTATCGCAAGCCCACAAGCGATCTGTTGCACCCGTCGAGGCACGGTGGACGCCACGGCTGCACACCTCCCACCACGTGGAGCGTCGCATCGACCGGGCCTTGCTGCGCCCGGTGTCGTTCGAGTGGCTGCAGCAGCGCACCGACGACATCGCAGCCCGGATCCAGGCACTGCGCACGGCCATCGACGGCCTCGACAATACCTTCCGCCAAGACGCCGTAGAAATTGCCGACGACCTGGACCGATTCGTCGACGATCTGCGGGAGACCCTTGACGCCGGAACGAGCCTCCGGCCCTGGGAGGTCCGCGAGCGCCTCGCCGAACAGCGACCGCCCGCAACCACTCCCCGAACGCTGCGACGCCTGGTGCTCAAACTGAGGCAGCGTCGCCTGCCCGAAGCGCTGCTGGTTACCGGTCTCGGCGCGGAGATCCGCGACATCGTCCAGTGGCTGCACGACGCACGGGCGGACACCGAAGCCCCCCTGCTCGCTGTCATCGCTGCCGCGGGACAGGGCAAGACGCACCTTGCCGCGCAGATGACCTCACCGAACGACCAGCCCACGGCAGGAGTCTTCATCCAGGGCGGGAACCTGCGCGCCGGCGGGACCCTCCACGACCTCGCGCGAAGGATCCCCGGACTTAAGGTCGATTACTTCGAGGACCTACTGGAAGCTCTCAACTCAGCCGGGAACCGCGCAGGCTGCCGAATTCCGTTGATCATCGACGGCCTGAACGAGGCCGAACGGCCGTCGGAGTGGAGGACGCTCCTCGCGGGATTGGCACCTGCCCTGGGCGCCTACCCTCACGTGGCGGTGATCGTCACCCTCCGCGAGGCGCTCGCCGACCAAGCCCTCCCGAAGGACACGGTGCACCTGGAACTGGAGTGGCAGCGCGCGGAAGTCGACGACATCCTCCGCGTCTACTTCCGTCACTACCTGATCAACCCGGCCGACGCCTGGCTACCGATGGGAGAGTTCCACAACCCGCTCTTCGTCCGCATGTACTGCGAGGCCGCAAACCACGACCGCCGAGTGCCGGTGGGCGTGGAGGCGCTGCCTCAATCTCTCATCGGTGTCTTCGAGTTGTACCGCGAGGGCGTGGTGGAGCGGCTGGCCCAGGATCCGGCTCGCATCCCGGTGCCGGCGGACCAGATCCAGCGCCGCCTCAGGGCTCTGGCGAGACACGTGTGGACGCACAACGTCCGTCGGCTCCCGTTCGACGGAGCGCGAAGAATCCTCGACGCGGACCAGCCGAACTGGGACGAAAGCCTGCTCCGGCGCCTCGTAGAGGAGGGAGTGATCTTCCGCGAAGAGATCAGGGGCTCCGACGACACTGAGTGCGGCTTCGTTTTTGATCGCCTCGCTGGATACTTGATCGCCGACGCGATTCTGGGACGTATTCCCCCCGCAGACGTCAACGAGCAGCTCGCAGAGGCGGCTCTCTGGCAGTCTCTCCTGGGCGACCAGGCGCATCCCCTCGGCGAGGACATCCTCATCAGTCTCATCTCACTGCTGCCACGCCGCTTCACCCGGCACCACCTGTGGCGCGTCGCCCCGGATGAGCACCGTTCGTTGGTGCTCGCCCAGGAACTCACCACCGAGTCGGACTTCCTCGACAACGAGACCGTCGACGCCCTCGCAACCGCGCTCGTTACCGCGCATCCCGGCAAAAGGAAAGGCCGACCAGCGTTCGGCCGTCTGTGGGAGGTCCGCAGGTCCGCCCCGCACCGCCTGAATGCCGTATTCCTCGACCGCGTCCTGCGCCAGCTGCCCCTTCCCGAACGTGACCTGCGCTGGACCGAATGGGCTCGAGGGCAGGCTCCAGGCCGGCTGACGGCAGACCTGGAACGAGCGATCGACAGGTGGTCCGGAAGCAGCAATCGCGCTGAGAGCGACGATCTGGACGCGCTGGCCATCGCCTGGCTACTGACTTCCACGGACACGAGCTTGCGGGACCTGGCGACGAAAGCCCTGCAGCGCTACGGCAGGCCAGAACCCAAGCGTCTGTTCGACCTCGCCGCCCGGATGCTCGATATCGATGACCCCTACGTCATCGAACGGGTGGTCGCCGCAGCGTTCGGCGCCGTCAGCGCCCACCAAATGCCCGATCCCGGCGGATCGCTCGAAGGCGCGCTGCGGGACTGGCTGATGCAACTGCGCGACCGCTTCCTCGACGGCGGGACCACACCCACCTCCCACGAACAACTGCGCGGCTACGTACGGGCAACCTTTGAATTCGCCGGGGCCCTCCACCCCGCCGCTATCCCGGACGGGGTCGATGCCCTGGCGACGCGGTTCGCCGCCATAGCGCCCGCAAAGGCTATGGCGGACGACGACCCCAACGCCGAGGAGTGCGACCGCACCTTCGGCATGGACTTCGAGAACTACATCATCGGGGCCGCCATCAACGGCAGGGGCAACTACGACTTCAACCATCCTGACTACCGCAGGGCCCGCGCCGAAGTCATGGCTCGCGTCTGGGAACTGGGATGGCGTGAGAAGGAATTCGGCAGCGTCGAACAGTCCATTGCCGCGAACGCCGAGCGCCCTTACAGCACCAAAAGGAGGGTGGAGCGGTACGGCAAAAAGTACGGCTGGATCGCCTACCACGAAATGATCGGCCGCCTCGTGGAGGTCGGCCGCGCACCAGCCCCCTTCGGGGACGCAGAACGCTTGATGCCCGACATCGACCCGACCTTCCCCGCCAGGCCCCCGGCGGCGCCCATGCCCCTTCCGCTGTGGGCGCCCGTCGAGCCCGCGGACGACCAGACGTGGCTCACCTCGGGGACGGTGGTCGTACCGGACGAGCTGTGGTCACCCGAGGAAATCCACGGAGTGAAGGGCGGCTGGCTCTTGGTCGAGGGCTATCTGGACCACCGCCACGACGGTCGGACAGTGTTCGGGTTCTTCCGCACCCTCCTCCTGGAACCGGATGACGCGGAGTCCGCCCAACGGCTCGCCAGCGAGCGCCAGTATCTGGGAAACCACTTCTTCCCACAGCTGCCGATGGTCCGCAACGTGCTGGCCGCTGAGATGCCGTGGAGCCCCCGATTCGAGCTGACCTTCGACGACGATGCCCGAGACGCCTTCCCGCACCGTGCGCTGCAGCGCGACTGGCAGGACGACGGCATCAGGCTCGACCAGGTAGCCGTGGAGTTCGCCCCAGACAGCACTTCGGAGACCGGGCTAGGAGGGGGTTACGACGTGCCGTCGTTCGAGTTCGCTGCCAGGTTCGGCCTGCGCCAACTGCCCGGCACTGTGGATCTCGTGGGCCTGGACGGCCGACGCGCCTCCGCAGTCTTCCGTGTGGACAAGCCCTGGCGGGGCCACCTGCTCTTCTTGCGCCGCGATCTTGTCGAGGACTTCGCCGGTGACCGCCGGACCATGCAGGTGGCTTGGGGCGAGCGCGAGGTGGCCGCCGACTGGCCCTCTGTTCCTTCTTGGATGCGCGCGGTGCACCGCAGCTACGCGCATGTGTGGCGCCACATCCGGATACTCGAGGCGGATCAGCGCAGCGCGTAGGACCTACCTTGAAGCAGCGAGTCGAGTACCGCTACCGGCGAGGTCGGGCACATCGCCCTTCGGGCATCAAGCGCACTCTCCCATCGCTCCGTCAGCCCGCCTAGGAGCCGTCGCCGCATGCCCGGCGTCACGTGTGCGTAGCGCGCCGAGACGGAGCCGTCGATGTGGCCCATGCGCTGGTCCATGAGGACCTTCTCGGTGCCTAGGTCCTCCATCATCGTGCGGTGGGTGTGGCGAAGACCGTGAGGTGTGAGGCCCTTGGCGATCGGGAGCCAGCAGGCGTTGGCTCGACCGGTGGCGCCGCGCCCCCGTGCCGGAACTCCCGGCCACGGCTCGCCGAGCAGCGGCACGGGACGGGCCTCCTGCGGTGCCTTCTTCGGGTACCAGCCGGAGGCTGCCGGGGTGAACAGCCAGGTGGCGAAGCCGTTTCGGCGCCAGTGGGCCGCATGCTCCGACATCGTGCCGCCTCGTACGAAGCCGAGGTCGGAAACGACCGTCTCGACCCGCACCCGTGTGGCTTCGGCAACGCGGTTGGGACGGTTAAGCACGTTGGACACCGTCCCCGTTGAGACCCCGGCCACCCGCGCGACATCGATGAGCTTCGCACCCTGATGACTGCCGGTACGCGCTGTCCCTTGGCCGCGGAAGACGTACGTCCTCCCATGGCAGGGGCAGGGTGTCGGCTTCGTACGGGCGATGTGATCGAACACCAGAGATGACAGCCAGCCCATCGAATCGATGGTGCGGTAGCTGTCGTCCTTCGGCGGACAGCGCACCATCTCGCCGGTGTCCAGCTCGTACAGCTGCCACTCGACGCGGAACGCACCTGGGCGAACGAACTCCCTTTCCAGGCCGACGACTTCGCCCCAGCGCTTCCCCGTGTAGCCCTTGAGGACAACGGCGACGAACTCGTCGTCACGTCCGGACAGCAGGGCCGCCCGCTCGGCGGTCAGCAGGATGCCGAGCGCGTCGGTGACGACCTTCTCCGGGCCACGATCGAGTGAGCGGCCGGCGCGCTTGCCACGCCCACGGCGCCTGGCCGCCGGGTTGGAGGTGATCAGGCCCTCGTCGATCGCGTCCTCGAAGATCAGGTGGAGCGTCGAGCGCCAGGTCTTGACGCTGGAGGCCGCGTACACCGCCTTCTCCTTCTTCTCCCAGGCGGCGACGTCCGTCCGCAGAATGCCCATGAGCGCCCTGTCCTCGAAGTCGGGGAGAAGGTGCTCCTCGATATGGCGCTTGTAGTTCTGCATCGTCGAGGCGGCCAGATCCTGACCCGCGTACCAGCGACTCGCGTACTCGCCGAAGGTCTCCTGACCCAGGCCCGGGTCTAGCCACTGGCCACGCCGAACGGCAACTTCTTCCGCGTCTGCAGCCTGTTTGGCCTCGCGCTTGGTCGCGAATTTGACGACGGCGCCCACGGAATCGGCGACCGTGCCGTACTTGCCATCTTCGATCTTGTACCGGCCGCGCCAATAGCCGCTGCGCTTCTCGGCGTACCCCACTGTTCTCCCTCCCTCCTGTCGTACGGGGGTGCCTTAAGCGGCGGTTTCATACTCTGGCTTGAGTCTGCGGCTCGGCGGGCGGGCTTTGAGACGGGTAGTGGACGCGGCTGCCTCGGTGCGCTGCCGCGTTGCGGGCTTTGTGGCGGACGTAGCGATTCCCCTGGGACGCTGTGCCTTTCGTTCCGGACGCTCCTCGTGTATGCGGACGATCTCGGCAAGGTGTTCGCCGGTGAAGCGATAGGCGCGTCCGACACGGGTGAATGGGATGAGCCGCCGACGAGCGCGGTCCTTGACCCACCAGGCGGAGCAACCGAGGACGACTGCGACTTCTTCGGGGCGGTGGAGGCGCGGCAAGGTATCGACGGCCGGCGCGGAGACACGGCGTATTGCAGGTTGATGCAAGGGGTGTCTGCCTTGGCAGGCATGGGAGCGGTGCAAGAACGTTCCTGTTCCGGCGCGCGGGACTGGCATCCCTGGGCGGCGCCTTGGGTGTTGATCGCGGAAGGGCTGAGGGGTCGGCCTGGCTAGGGGCCGTTGGCTCCCGCAGCGGTGCGGAGGGCAAGAGGCGCAGCGCGCCTGCACTGACGGCGAGGTCGTCGATACCGGGGCGTCGTGGGTGCGTTCGATGCGGGCACGCGGCGGTGTTGGTCGCCGGGCGTTCCAAAGCGGTTGCCGGGTGGACGAGTTGACACTTGTCGATGCCGTGCCGGGTGCGGAGGAATTCAATGATGGGGTCACCCCGGATTCCTGGCGACCCTTGCGAGCGGTCTGATTTCCATAGCCAAATTTGTACCTCGCGTTCGCCGGTTTGGTGAACCGGCGTTCTCCGGCTATGTTGCGCTCCGCTTCACCGCCATAGGGAAGTTGAGCGGGGGCTCCCAGGACGCGGCCATGAGTGGTGGGATCGACTCTTGAGGTGTGGTCTTACGTGGGGTTGTGTGTTGTAGCTCGGGTCCCGGCGGCTGTGCAAGGTTTCCGGGATGTGATGCTTCTGGCTTTGCCGGTGCGCGGGCTTTTTCGTCAACCGGCGTTTCGGGTCTACCGTTAGAGAAAGGCCCTGCGGCAGGTGTTCGCCGACAGCTGTCTGTTTTCTCCGGTGAATGCTGGACTTGTGCGGCGTGGGTGTGGCTTCTTGGATTCGCCCGCCCGGAAATGAGACCGGCTCCCGGCGCGCAGAGCGCCGGGAGCCGCCAAGTCCCCTGCCGATTCGCCCTTCCGCGACGAACACAACGGTGTGCCATGGGTGCCAGCCCATTGGCCACCGGGTGAGGAACCTCCATGCCCGACCTTACGGCCCAGCCCGCCGTAGGCGTCTCCCATGCCCCGAGGCCGAGCCGGCCGCCTGGTCCCACCGCGGCCGGCCTCCGGGGCGGCCGATGAGCAAGGATGCCCGTGAGTGGGTGTGGGAGCGCAGCTCCAGCCGGGGGACCGCGCGCCTGGTTCTGCTGTCGATCGCCGACCGGGTGCCGGACGGGCAGTGCGTCGCCTGGGCCTCGGTCGCGTCTCTCATGCAGCGGACGAACGCGAGCCGCAACGCCGTGCGCGGCGCTCTGACCGCCCTCGCGGCGAGCGGCGAGCTGGAGATGCTGGACGCCTTCATCGGCCCGCAGCGCAGCACGGTCTACCGGCTGCCGCGCACCGCCGCACAACTCGCCAAGGCCGCCGCAGCCACGAAGGACGACCCCGAGGCGATTGTCGAGCCGCCGACCGCCTCCGATCCGGTGCCTGAGCTGGACGGAAAGCGGCTGCGGAGATATGGCATCCGGCCCAGGGACGGGTCGGAATCCGACCCCCGTCGCCAGATTCCGACCGGGTCGGAATCTGCCCCCTCACGTCAGAATCCGACCCCCCGACGGGTCGGAAACCGACCCCCGGAAGGGTCAGAAACCGGCCCCCAGAACCGTAGTGAACCGAAGGTGAACCGTAGTAGGTACAGCAGCAGTGGTGCTGCCCCGGTCACCTCGGCCGACCAGTGGCAGGCCGATCCGGACACCCAGGCTTGGGCCCGTCGGCAGGGCCACTTCGACCGACTCGGCGAACAGGGTCTCGCCGCCGCCGATGCGAAGTGGCGTGCCCACCGCGCGGACTTCGAGCCCCGTACGGCAGGAGCGTGGGCGGCGGACTGGCGGTCCTGGATCGTCCGCGAGCACAACCCCACCCTCAGCCGCCCGAATCTCTACGCCCTGCCCGGCCAAGGCCCCACCGGCGGCGGAATGACCCGGGTTCAGGCCCATACCGCTGCCCTGCGCGCCGCGCTCGACGAGCCGAACGGAATGGAGTAGCACGTGATTCCCAACGAAGTCGGCGCTCTGCTGGCCTACATCGGCCGGCTCGACCCGCGCCTCATCCGCACCGACACCGGCGAGGCCCGCGATCAGATAGCCCAGTGGCACCACCTGCTCGGCGACGTGCCCCTGGACACCGGGCACGGATGGGACACCCGCCTCGTCGCGCGGGAACACATCCTCAACTCGCCGTACCCGATCCTCCCCGCGGACATCGCTCGCCGGTGGAACGCCTACCGCCGCGACCGCCTCCAGCGGCACACCGACCCCACCCCGTCCGCCGATCCGGACGACCAGGCCGCCTGGACCGCCGAACTGGCCCGCACACGAAGGGCCGTGGCCACCGGAAGCGTCGAGCCCGCGCAGCACCGGGCCCTCACCGGCGGGCGGGCGCGTCCCGATCTGGAGGGGCGGCTGAGGGAGATCGGCTCCTGCATACCCCCGCACGTCCGCACGCAGCTGGCCACCTACCGGCCCACCCGCGCGGCCCGCGAGGCAGCCATCGCACAGGGCCGACCGGATGCCATCGGTGTCCAGTGCGAGTGGTGCCACGCCCCCGAGGGACAGCCCTGCCGCCGCAGACGCGTCGGCCCCGACGGCGGCACCAGGGGCAACGCCCCCCGGACCACACCCCACCCGAGCCGACTCGAATCCGCCGCAGCGCAGCACACTCAGCAGCCTGCAACGACCTCCGAGCGTCCAAGGCCCAGCTCGACGAGCAGCCGACCCACGCCCAACGGCCCCAGTACGGACGAGCCGGTGACCCACCCGCCGTCGGTCGACACTGCGAACTCCCCTACCGGAAAGGCCGCATGAGCCACCTCCCGTCCCCCGGTTCGATAACCGGCCCGCCTGCGCTGCTCGCGGCTGGGATCGCGGTCAGCGGCGTGGTCGCCCTCGCGGCAGCGGGATGGGCCCGCCGACGGCGTGCCGAATGGAGCGAGCGTCGGCCGGGCAGTCCGGCGGTGAAGGTCGCGGCGCTCGCGGCGGTCGGCTGCACGGCCTACAGCGCCGACACATCCTGGCGCTTCGCCGCCGACTACCTCGACATGGCCGGCACCCTGGAGCGTGCCGCGATGTTCGGCGCTGCGGAACTGGCCCTGTTCGCGACCGCGTTGATGGCCCGGCAGAACCTGAACAGCCAGGGCACGCCGGGGCTGCCCGGCACCCTGGTGTGGGTCATCACCGGCGTACAGATCATCCCCGCTTATGCCGAGTCGGGTCCGGTCGGCGGGACCGTACGGGCCTTCGTCGGCCCCGTCATGGCCGCGATGCTCTGGCACCTGGCCATGGGCATCGAGCTGCGACTGCACAAGCCGGACGCCGCTTCACAGGGCCTCATCGCCAGCCTCGGACGGGAAGCACGCGAGCGCCTCCTGTCACGTCTGGGCATCGCAGCCCGCGACCGTGACGCCGCGCAGATCACCCGCGACCGCGCCACCGCCCGCGCCGTCACCCTCGCCACCCGACTCGCCGAACACACCCCCCAGCAGTGGCAGAAGTGGCGTGGGCGACGCCTCACGCGGAAGTTGTCGAAGGCACTCGGCAGAGCCGCCGTCGGTACCGACCCGCAGCAGCGCGCGCAGCTCCTCGACCAGCTCGCCGCCAGACGGCACGCACGCGCCCTCGCCACCGTCCCCCTCCCCTCCCTTTGGATCACCGCGCACGACATGCCGGCTGATCCGGGGTCAGGCACGGTCCCCTCAGCGCAGGCCCGGACCGCCTCGGTCCCCGGCGACGGTCCCCGCACGGATACCGAACCCGTCGGGGACCGGACAGCCGGGACCGAACGGGGACCGGTCCCCAACAGCACAAGCCACAGCACGGGGACCGACGTGGGGACCGGACGGGGGCCGGTCCCCGAAAGCTGGCACCGAGACACGGGGACCGAGCGTTTCGCGGGCGATATGCCTGCTCAGACCCCCCAACCGCGCCGGGGACCGAAGGGGACCGAGTCGGGGACCGAGTCGGGGACCGAGTCGGGGACCGACCCGACTGGGGACCGGGGACCGAGCGGGACCGACACGGGGACCGGGACCAGCTCGGGGACCGGGCGTGGCGGGGACCGGGGCCGTGGTGGCTCGGTCCCCGCACGGCGGAAGCCGAAGGGGAAAGGGAAGCGGAAGCGGACCCGTGCACGCCAGGCGAAGGGCGCGTCGAGGGGATCGGCGCTGCCGGTGGAGCAGCTCGTCACCAGGGTTCTGCCTCACGTCCCGGCGCTCCTGGAGCGGGACGGCAACGAGACCGTCACCCGGGTTCAACTGCGGGAAATCCTCCGCCAAGAAGGTCTGACAGGCGGCCGGAACGACCGCCTGGGCCTCATCCTGCAGAACCTGCGTACCGAAACCACCACCTGACCCTCGACAACCACTCACGACAAGGAGCCGAACCCGTATGGCGGACCCGCAGAATTCCCCAACTCACAAAGCCCGTGAGGCAGACACCAACTCGACGTCAGGCGGAGCAAGTTGTCGGGTAAGGAGTCCTTACCCGGCCTCCGCCCCGAGGGGGGCGGAGGTGTCCGGCGCCTGGGGGGCACCGGGGTCGGCCGGCCCGGGGGTGCCGACCGAGGGAGAAGTCACCGCTGTGTTGCCGAGCGTGCCGCAGAAGCCCGTGCCGCGTCGTCGACTGCGCGACAAGAAGCTGCGCGAGCGCCGCGTCCACCCCCGTTACAACAACGACGAGTTCACCCTCGTCGAGAGCGCCGCCGCCCTGAGCCGCATGACGACGGGCGGCTACGTCGCCGAGTGCTCCCTTGCCGCCGCCCGCACCGAGGACCCCGCCGCCGCGGTGGCCGACTACCGGTCGATGGTCAAGGCGCTGATGGCCGCCAACGGGCAGCTCGGCAAAGTGGGCGGCAACCTCAACCAGCTCGTATGGCACCTCAACCAGGACCATCCGTGGCCCGACCCGACCACCGTCCAAAGGCTCCTGGAGCGTATCGAGGCATCGATCAACGAGGTGGACACCGCCGTCGCCCGGGTCACCGACGGACGGTGAACCGTTGATACCGAAGATCATTCTCGGTGCGGGCCCGCATGCCACACGCCGCACGATCGGCTACCTCTTCGGCAAGGGCCGGGCCAACGAGCACACCGACCCGCACCTCGTCGCGTCCTGGAACAACTTCGCCCCCGACCCCGGCCGCAGCCCCCACCGCAATCCGAAGGACGTGGAGGCCCAGCTCACCGCGCAGCTCGACCAGCCCGTGAGGATGCTGGGCGACAAGGCGCCCAGGTACACCGTGTGGCACTGCCCCGTCCGCGCCGCACCCGAAGACCCCATCCTGACCGACGTCCAGTGGGCGGACATCGCCCGGCGGATCGTCGCCGCCGCCGGCATCGCCCCGCCGGGAGACGGGGAAGCGTGCCGGTGGGTGGCCGTACGCCACGCGGACGACCACATCCACATCGCCGCCACCCTGGTGCGCCAGGACGGCCGCCGCCCGCGACGGGACCACGACATCCGCGCCGTCCAGCGCGAAGCCCGCCAGATCGAAACCGACTACAGCCTGCGGCGGTTGAAGCCCGGTGACGGCACTGCCGCCAAACGCCCCACCAGCAAGGAACACTTCAAAGCCCGACGCCAGGGGCAGAGCGTCACGCCCCGCGAAATCCTGCGCACGCGCATACGCCGCGCGGTCGCCGCCGCCTCCAGCGAGAGCGAGTTCTTCACCCTCCTGGTGGCCACCGGTGTCATGGTGCGGCCCAAGACCGAGCCGTCCGGCGACGTCACCGGCTACAGCATCGCCCTGCCCGGCGACACCAACCGCCACGGCCGGCCCGTCTGGTACGCGGGATCCACCCTCGCCCCCGACCTCTCCCTCCCCAAGATCCGCCACCGCCTCCACGACACCACCCCCGAACCGGTCGCCGCCCGCCCGGCCGACCCCTGGCACCAGGCCACCGCGGCCACCGAACTCATCCCCCACCGCCTCACCCACCACAACGAGACCGTGGCCCAGGGGCAGCTCGTCGCGCTCGGCGCGACACTCGAACTGCTACCGGTCACCGCACCACCTGGGGCACGGGCGGAACTCGAACGGGCCGCTACCGCCTTCGAACGCGCCACCCGCTCCCGCATCACAGCCGACCACACCAGCGCCCGCGCCCTGCGCCGCAGCATCCAGAAAATCTGGCGCGACCCCACCCCGGACCGGGACGGCACCGGTCTCGCGATGCTCCTGGACGCAGCCCTCACCGCCGTCGCTTTCGCGGTCCACTGGCACCGCACCCACCAGCACGCCCAGCAGGAAGCGGCAGCCCGGCAGACTCTCGTCCACCTCCAGGCCGCATACGGGCACATCGCCGAACCCGCCCTCGCCCACCTCGCCGCCCGTTCCCCCGGATCCAGCACCAAGAGCCGGTACGCCCAGTACTTGAGGCAGACAGCACCCGGGCACGCCGAACGCATCCTCACAGACCCCGCCTTCGACGCCCTCACCACCGTCCTCGCCGAAGCCGAAACAGCCGGCCACAACGCCACCACCCTCCTCGACCAGGCCCTCAACCAGCGCACCCTCCACGACGCCC
>NZ_JAAPBF010000165.1 GCF_022695985.1 Streptomyces sp. NP-1717
GGCGCCGGGGCGCCGACGGCCGCCGGCTCCTCGACGGGCGCGGTCTCGGGGGTCTCGCGGGACGCCGCCCGGCGGTCGAGCACCCGGCGCAGCAGCGGCCGTACGGCTTCGCCCACCAGCAGTGCCAGCAGCAGATACAGCAGTGTCGCCAGCCACATGTACGCGGGCCAGCCGAGGATCTGCTTCAGTACGAACGGGGTCTCGGCCCGGCCGACCCCCACGCCCGCGACGGTCAGGACCGGCAGCAGGATCATCACGACGGTGCCCGCCCTGCGGGCCGTGCCGCCCGCCGCTGTCGTGTCGCGGACCAGGCGCCGCCATATGTAGTAATGCGCGCCCGCCATCAGCGCGACGGCGACGAGCGCCATCAGAACAAACACGACGATCACAAGCCGGTCCCCTTTTTATCCCTGTCGCTGTCTCTGTACTACGTGCTCGTCGCCGGGTTCGTTCCTCGGCTCGTGACGGGATTCCCGGAGCGACTCGTGGCGCCAGGCGCGGACTCCTCGGAACCCCACCGCCCCAACTCCCGTCCCCAGAAGGAAGGACGTAATCGCGAGCAGCAGATGCACCCAGAAGTAGCCCGTGGGGTCACCGGCGTCGTCGAACGCGAGTCCGCTGCCGTCCTGCCACAAATTCTTGACGAAAGTGATCCAGATGAACCAGCTCCACACCCCGAAGGCGAGCAGGAACCAGGACACGGGGCGGCTGAGCTTCATGGATCCAGTATCGCCGGAGCCCGCCCCACCGCTTCGCCGGGGGCTGCCCGACGAGGGCCGATGGCCGGAAAGTGCTCTGTCCCAGCGGTGGAAGCGGCGGGTCCGGCCGCCGGTGTTCGGATCAACCGTCAGGCCATGTACGTTCTCGACCGTGTCCGCATTGAAAAAGACCGTGTTGACGGTCCTCGCCGCCGCGTTGCTGCCCGTTCTGACCGCCGCGCCCGTCCGTGCGGACGACGCGGACGCGGACAAGGCCCAGGACAAGCAGCCGAAGCCGCCGGCGGCGATGTCGACGGTCGGCGGCACCCTGCTCGGCAAACCCGGCACCCAGGTGAATCTCGCCCCCGGTGTGCCGGTCCTGCCGAAGAAGCTGACCGGCAGGTCCTGGATCGTCGCGGACGCCGAGAGCGGTGACGTCCTGGCCTCGCACAACGCGCACTGGCGGCTGCCGCCCGCGTCGACGCTGAAGATGCTCTTCGCCGACACGGTCCTGCCCGCGCTGCCGAAGGACCGGTCCCACAAGGTGACGACCGCGGATCTGGCCGGCGTCGGTGAGGGCAGCAGCCTCGTCGGGGTGAAGGAGGAGAGCACGTACACCGTCCACGACCTGTGGATGGGCGTGTTCCTGCGCTCGGGCAACGACGCCGTGCACGTGCTGTCCGAGATGAACGGCGGCATCCGCAAGACGGTCGCCGACATGAACAAGCACGCGCAGGAGCTGAGGGCGCTCGACACGCACGTCGTCTCGCCGGACGGTTACGACGAGAAGGGGCAGGTCTCCAGTGCGTACGACCTCACCCTGATCGCCCGCTCCGGGCTCCAGAAGAAGGACTTCCGGGAGTACTCGTCGACCGTCAGGGTCCAGTTCCCTGGCGAGGAGAAGAAGGCGAAGAAGGGCAAGAAGGCCCCGAAGCGCGAGACCTTCGAGATCCAGAACACCAACCGGCTGCTGACCGGTGACGCGGGCCTGGACCCGTACAAGGGCATCGCCGGCGTCAAGAACGGCAACACCACCAACGCGGGCTCGACCTTCACCGGTGTCGCCGAGCGCGACGGCAAGGTCCTCCTCGTCACGGTCATGAACCCCTCCGGTGAGGAGAGCCTGGCGGTCTACCAGGAGACGGCCCGGCTGATGGACTGGGGCTTCACCGCCGCCGGAAAGGTCAAGCCGATCGGCGAGCTGGTGAAGCCCGGATCGGCCGGCGACGGCACCGGCAAGGAAGCCGTCGGGGACAAGGAATCGGGCGAGGCGGGCGGCGACGGCGGGACGGACCAGGCCGGTCTCGGCGACAAGGCCGCCGCGTCGTCGGGGTCGAGCGGCATGGGGATCGCGGTGGCCATCACGGGCGGCGCGCTGCTGCTGCTGGCGGCGGCCGTGTTCCTGGTGAACCGCCGCTGGCCCCTGCCGGACCTGGTCAAGCGCCTGCCGGGCCGCTGAAGCGTGTCGCGCCCGGGGCGACCGCCGCCGAGTCCGTCGCGTCGTCGTCCGTCCCGGCCGTCTTCCGCTCCCCCTCGGACGGCTCGTCCTTGCTGGGCGTGGCCGTCCAGGCGGCGCAGAACAGCATCAGCTTCGCCGTGAAGTTGATCCACAGCAGCAGCGCGACGGGCACCCCGAACGCGCCATACAGGCTCTTGCCCGCCACGTCGCGCACATAGCCGCCGAGCAGCAGCTTCAGCAGTTCGAAGCCGACGGCGCCGATCACGGCGGCGACGATCAGCCGGCGCCGTGGCGGATGCACGCCGGGCAGCAGCGTCAGTACGTACAGCAGGATGAGGAAGCCCGCGACGGCCGCCACGACGATCGCCGCGATCTGGAGCAGCACACCGCCCACGCCGCCCTCCGCGATGCCGATCCGGTCCGCGCTCCAGCCGACGGCCGTGGAACCGAGGGCCGACGCGCCGATCGAGGCGAGCGCGGTGACGCCGAGGCCGACGAGGATGACCGCGTCCTTGGCCTTGAGTACGAAGGGGTTGCCCTCGTCCACGTCGTCCAGCTCCCACACGGCGCGCAGGCACTCGCGCATCGAGCCGACCCAGCCGATGCCGGTGAACAGCAGCAGCGCGCCCGCCACCAGACCGACCGTGGCCGCGTTGGCGACCAGCGAGTTGAGGTCGAGCTGGTCGGAGATGCCGGGCACCTGGTCCTTGAGCTTGTCCTGGAGCTTGTCGAGCTGGTCCTTGCTGAGGAGCGCGGCCCCGATCGCCGCGCTCACGGTGATCAGCGGGAAGAGCGCCAGGAAGCTGATGAAGGTGATCGCCGCCGCGAGCCGGGACCAGTGCGTCCGGTCGAGCGTCTCGTAGGAGCGCCAGGCGTGCGTCAGCATCAGCCGGGCCACGAGCGGCCCGACGACGGGGAGTTTTTTCAGCCAGTCCATGACGGAGACCTGCCCTCGGATCGGAGAACCAACGGTCGGGTACCCCGGATGCCGATTCCCACGTCAGCGCTCGACACCGCTTACCCAACCACCCATTCATACGAGTACGGCAGCAAATACGGCTTATAACGCAAAGAATTACGTTTAGGGCGATACCGTCTCGATCATGTCTGCCGAGATCGCCGAGCCTGTCACCGACGACATCGTCTCCGTCAGCGGCTGGGGCCGCGAGTTCCCTTCGCTGCGGACCGAGTTGGACCCGCGCGCGGTCTTCGTCTCCGATCTCTCCCGCCGTCTGTCGATCTGACGCCCGGGGCCCCTCACCCCGGCCCCACGGGGCTCATCCCGCACCCTCACCGCAAGGAGCACCGCACCATGAAGGACGCCTTCGGCATCCCGCAGTCCCTGCTCGTCCTCGGTGGAACGTCCGAGATCGCGCTGGCCACGGCGCGCCGGCTCATCGCGCGCCGTACCCGCACGGTCTGGCTGGCCGGCCGCGCGTCGCCCGCGCTCGACACCGCGGCCGAGGCTCTTCGTACCCAGGGCGCGGACGTCCGCACCGTCGATTTCGACGCGCTCGACCCGGGCTCGCACGCGGAGGTGCTCGGCAAGGTCTTCGCGGAAGGCGACATCGACATGACCCTGCTCGCCTTCGGCGTCCTCGGCGACCAGGCGCACGACGAGGCGGATCCGGCGGCGGCCGTCAGGGTCGCGCAGACGAACTACACCGGCGCGGTCTCGGCCGGTCTGGTGTGCGCGGCGGCGATGCAGACGCAGGGGCACGGTTCGCTGGTGGTGCTGTCGTCGGTGGCCGGTGAGCGGGCGCGGCGCGCCAATTTCATCTACGGGTCGAGCAAGGCGGGCCTGGACGCGTTCGCGCAGGGGCTCGGCGACGCGATGCACGGCACGGGGGTGCATGTGATGGTCGTGCGGCCCGGCTTCGTCCGGACGAGGCGCACCGCCGGGCTGGAGGAGACCCCGCTGGCGACCACGCCGGAGGCGGTGGCGACGGCCGTGGAGCTGGGGCTGCGGCGCCGCTCGGAGACGGTGTGGGTGCCGGGGGCGCTGCGGGTGGCGATGTCGGTGCTGCGGCATCTGCCGAGGGCGCTGTTCCGGCGGCTGCCGATCTGAGTCCGTACGGCCGGCGGTCCGGGCGCCGATGCGGCCCTCCGTGGCGCTACTGACGCAGCGAAGAGGTGGCGGGCAGGTCGACGGGGGTGCTCTGGGAGGGCACTCCCGTCGTCTCCGTACCGCCGCCGAAGACGTACTCGTGGAGCATCCGCCACACACCGTCCGGGCCCTGCTCGTACAGCCCGAAGGACGTACAGCTCCAGCGGGCCGTGTAGTCGGCCAGCTCCTCGTACGCCCGGTCCATCGCCTCCTCGGAGATGGCGTGCGCCACGGTCACGTGGGGGTGGTACGGGAACTGGAGTTCGCGCACCAGCGGCCCGGACGCCTCCCGGACCCGCTTCTGGAGCCAGGTGCACGCCGAGCCGCCCTCGACGACCTGGACGAAGACCACCGGTGACAGGGGGCGGAAGGTGCCCGTGCCGTAGAGCCTCATCGGGAAGGGACGGCCCGCCGTGGCGACCGAGGCGAGGTGGGCCTCGATGGTCGGCAGCGCCGAGGCGTCGACCTCGGTCGGCGGCAGGAGGGTGACGTGCGTGGGAATGCCGTGCGCGGCTGGGTCGCCGAAGCCCGCGCGGCGGTCCTGGAGCAGGCTGCCGTACGGCTCCGGGACCGCGATCGAAACGCCGAGCGTTACGGTCCCCACGTCGTTCTCCTCAGTCCGTGTGTGTGCCGGTGGTGCGGTGTGCCGGTGGTGCGGTGCGACAGTTGCCGCGGTGCGACGGTGGTGCTTCGTGCGATTTCCGTCCCTGCGCCAGTGTGGCGCTCACACCGTTCTTCTGGCCAGGGTCCTTGGTCAGCAGTACGCGGACGGCGCGCATGCGGTATGGCGGCGACGGCGGGCGGCCCGGCCGGCGCGCCCGCCCCGTGCCGGTCAGTGCTTCGCGGGCAGGAAGCCGATCCGTTCGTACGCCTGGGCAAGCGTCTCCGCGGCGACCGTGCGGGCCTTCTCCGCGCCTTCGGCCAGGATCGAGTCCAGCGTCTCCGGATCGTCCAGATATTCCTGGGTGCGGCTGCGGAAGGGTGTGACGAAGTCGACCATGGCATCGGCCAGGTCCACCTTCAGCGCGCCGTAGCCCTTGCCCTCGTACTTCTTCTCCAGATCCCCGATGCTCGCGCCCGTGAGGGTCGAGTAGATCGTGAGGAGGTTGCTGATGCCCGGCTTGTCCGCGGCGTCGAAGCGGATCTCGGTGCCCGTGTCGGTGACGGCGCTCTTGATCTTCTTCGCCGTGACCTTGGGGTCGTCCAGCAGATTGACCAGGCCCTTGGGCGTGGACGCCGATTTGCTCATCTTGATCGACGGGTCCTGGAGGTCGTAGATCTTCGCGACCTCCTTGACGATGTGCGGCTTCGGGATGGTGAACGTGGTCCCGAAGCGGGTGTTGAACCGCTCGGCGAGGTCACGTGTCAGCTCGACGTGCTGGCGCTGGTCCTCGCCGACGGGGACGGAGTCCGCCTGGTAGAGCAGGATGTCGGCGACCTGGAGGATCGGATACGTGAAGAGTCCGACCGTGGCGCGGTCGGCGCCCTGTCGGGCGGACTTGTCCTTGAACTGCGTCATGCGGGAGGCCTCGCCGAAGCCCGTCAGACAGTTCATCACCCAGCCGAGCTGGGCGTGTTCGGGTACATGACTCTGGATGAACAGCGTGCAGCGCTGCGGGTCGAGACCGGCGGCGAGGAGCTGCGCCGCCGCGAGCCTGGTGTTGGCGCGCAGGTCGGCGGGCTCCTGCGGCATGGTGATCGCGTGCAGGTCCACGACCATGTAGAACGCGTCGTGGGTTTCTTGCAGCGCCACATACTGCCGGATCGCACCGAGGTAGTTCCCGAGATGGAACGAGCCTGCGGTGGGCTGGATACCGGAGAGCGCGCGAGGACGAGTGGCCATGGTGGACATTGTCTCAGGTGGGGCCGCCAGGTCGGGACAGGCTGGGAACCGATCCGCGACGAGCGGTGTATCAAAAGAGTGAGGACACGGGAGGGGACCCTGGAGGGGGGCCGCATCCTGACGGTTGCGGACGAGTCGACAGTCATCGCGCGTGTGCGTTCCGGGGAGCGGGAGGCGTACGCGGAGCTGGTGCGCGCCCATACGGGGACGGCGCTGCGGGTGGCGGTGGCGTGCGGCGCGGGGGCGGACGCGGAGGACGTGGTGCAGTCGGCGTTCATCAAGGCGTATCTGTCCCTGGGGAGCTTCAAGGACGGCGCGTCGTTCCGCCCCTGGCTGATACGGATCGTGGCCAACGAGACGCGGAACACCGTGCGGTCGGCGGTCCGGCTGCGGGCCGTGGCGGGGCGGGAGGCGGCGCTGTCGCGGGGTGAACCGCTGATACCGGAATCGGCCGATCCCGCGGTGGCCGCGATGGAGGAGGAGCGGAGTGCCGAGCTGTGGGCGGCGCTCGACGAGCTGAGCGACGACCACCGCGATGTGGTGGCGTGCCGCTATCTGCTGGAGATGAACGAGGCGGAGACGGCGGAGGCGCTGGGCTGGCCGCGGGGGACGGTGAAGTCCCGGCTGAGTCGCGCGCTGAAGCTGATGGGCGGGCTGCTGGCGCCCGGGTCCGAGTGGGAGCCGAGGGCGGAGGAGGCGGGAGGTGACGGACATGGATGACGGCGAGCGTGAGGATCTCGCCGAGGAGCTGCGGGCGCTGGGGCGCGGTATGCGGGTGCCGGATGTCGACGGCGAGACGATGGCCGAGCGTGTCCTGGCCCAGCTCCTCGCCGACGCGTCACCCGTACCGGCGCCGGCGCCGGCCGCCGAGCCGGCCGCGGCGCGGGTCTCCGGCCGGGCGGCTCGCCTTGCCCGGCTGCGTGGGCTGGTGCGCGGCAGGCGGCGCGCGCTGGCGGCCGGGCTCTCCGGGCTGCTGGTCGTCCTGGTGCTGACGCCGCCGGTGCGGGCCGCGGTGGCCGACTGGTTCGACTTCGGCGGGGTCCAGGTGCGGTACGACCCGGAGGCGACGCCCGGCCCGGGCGCGCCGGTGCCGGGCTGCGGCGATCCGATACCGATCGGGGAGGTGGAGCGGCGGGCGGGATTCGCACCACGGATCCCGGCGGAGCTCGGAAGCCCCGACCAGGTGTCGGTGGACGGGGTGCCGGCGGGTCGTCCGGTGGTGAGTCTGTGCTGGACGGACTCCGGCGGCCGGACGATACGGCTGGAGGAGTTCCGGGCCGGTCTTGACCTGGGGTTCTCCAAGCAGGTCCGGCACATGCCCGAGTGGCTGGTCCTGCACGCCGGGGAGTCGAACGAGTCGACGGGTCTGTGGTTCGCCGATCCTCATCTGCTGCGATTCCGGTTGATCGACAGCGGGGGCGAGGGCTGGACGCGGTCGGCGCGGACGGCGGGTCCCACGTTGCTGTGGGAGGACGGCGGCGCGAGCGGGAGCGGCGACGAACGGCTGACGCTGCGGCTGGAGGGCGTGGAGTCGCTGGAGCGCGCGACGGCCGTCGCGCTGTCGGTGCGCTGAGTGAGGACGGTGAGGGGGATCGGGAACCGATCCGGTTCGGGCGGTGTACAGGAAGTGACGCGAAGGCGGTCCGGACGGTCCGGGCCCGGCGTCGGCAGGGGGAATCATGCGACTTCGACGTACGGGCACGGTCCGACGGCTCGCGGCTCTCATCGCGGTCACGGCGCTGACCTGGGGGTTCGCCCCGAGCGCGGTGGCCGGTGGCCCCACAAGCGTGCTGATCACCTCCCCGGAGAGCGCGGAGACGGCGGCGCTCTACAACAGCGACGCGGAGTACGAGGCGCTGTCGAAGCAGCTCGGCGGTGAGGGGATGGGGGTACTGCCGGAGGGCCGGAAGAAGCGGCCGGGGTCCCTGGACTCGGCGATGGGCTCCCGGCAGATCAATGTGACGTGGATGGTCCACGATGTGCAGCCCTGGCGGCTGGACCGGGTGTATCCGGGCGCGGACACCTCGGAGATCTGGATTCATACGACGACGGACATGCGGGGGCAGGAGACCGGCGTCTGGCACCAGGCGGAGCAGCCGGCCGCGCTGCGGGCGCTGTTGATGAAGATCGGCGTCATGGGTGAGAAGACCGCACAGGGGGCCGGCCCGGCGGTGCCGCCCGCAGGGGGGACGGACGAGGCGGAGGAGAGGGAGGAGACGGCCGGGAGGACGGACGGCGGCGCGGACGGCTGGTGGTGGGCGATACCGGCGCTGGGGGCCGGGGTGGTGCTCGGCCTGGTGCTGCGCCCGCTCGCGGGACGACTGCCCCGACCGCCCCGTCGACGGGGCGGGGGGAGGCCGCAGGCGGGTCCCCGCGGGCAACTGCTCGACGTGTGATCCAACCCGACCCGCCTGCGGGGTTGTCTCCCAGGGCACGCCGGGGGCAAGGTTTCTTCGTCCACACTGGCGAGTGACGATAGAAACAGGGGCGCTACCGCGTCCTGACCGGATGGCTCGGCTCGACCGAACGGAGAACCCGTGGCGACAACGGAGAGTGCCATCGCCTCTGCGGAGGCGCACAGCGCGCACAACTACCACCCGCTGCCCATCGTCGTCGCCTCGGCGGACGGTGCGTGGATGACCGACGTCGAGGGACGGCGCTTCCTCGACATGCTCGCCGGCTACTCGGCACTCAACTTCGGCCATGGCAATCGGCGTCTCATCGACGCCGCCAAGGCCCAGTTGGAGCGGGTGACGCTCACCTCACGGGCGTTCCACCACGACCGGTTCGCCGAATTCTGCACCCAGCTCGCCGAGTTGTGCGGCATGGAGATGGTGCTGCCGATGAACACGGGGGCGGAGGCGGTGGAGACCGCCGTCAAGACGGCCCGCAAGTGGGGCTATCGGACGAAGGGGGTGCCGGACGGCACCGCCAAGATCATCGTCGCGGCGGACAACTTCCACGGCCGTACGACCACGATCATCAGCTTCTCCACCGACCAGGAGGCCCGTGCGGACTACGGGCCCTACACACCGGGCTTCGAGATCGTTCCGTACGGGGATCTCGCCGCGCTCGACGCCGCGATGACGGACAACACCGTCGCTGTCCTGCTGGAGCCCATCCAGGGTGAGGCGGGGGTGCTGGTGCCGCCGCCGGGCTACCTCGCGGGCGTACGTGAGCTGACCCGGTCGCGGAACGTGCTGTTCATCGCGGACGAGATCCAGTCGGGCCTCGGCCGGACCGGTAAGACCTTCGCCAGTGAGCACGAAGGCGTGGTGCCCGACATGTATGTGCTGGGCAAGGCGCTCGGTGGCGGCGTGGTGCCGGTGTCGGCCGTGGTGTCGTCGAGCGAGATCCTCGGGGTGTTCCGGCCCGGGGAGCACGGTTCGACGTTCGGCGGGAATCCGCTGGCGTGTGCGGTGGCCCTTGAGGTGATCGCGATGCTGCGTACGGGCGAGTACCAGCAGCGGGCGGCGGAGCTGGGTGATCATCTCCACCATGAGCTGGGGCTGATGGCGACCGGCGGCGCGGTGGAGGCGGTGCGCGGCCGGGGGCTCTGGGCGGGGGTGGACATCTCTCCGTCGTACGGCACGGGCCGGGAGATCTCGGAGAAGCTGATGGGCCGGGGTGTGCTGGTGAAGGACACCCATGGGTCGACGATCCGGATCGCCCCGCCGCTGGTGATCAGCAAGGAGGACCTGGACTGGGGTCTGGAGCAGCTCCGGGCGGTTCTGGCCCGCCAGTAGGTGCCTCTGTCCACAGAGGCCGGGCTCGGGGCGGTGGCCGGCGGGGGCCGGCCGCCGGTCCCGGCTACAGGATGACGTGCGGGAGGAAGCGGGCGTACTCGTCCGTGATCAGGCCCGACGATTCCCGGATGCCGAGGCCGGCCGCCTCGTTCTCCACGACCCAGGCGCCGAGTACGACCCGGTTGCCGTCGAAGTCGGGCAGCGGCGCCAACGCCTGGTAGCAGCAGGACTCTTGGCGCAGGACCGGGGCGTGGCCGGGCTCGTGGACGGTGACTCCGGCGCCCTCGCGGCCGAGCAGGGGCTTGGAGACATAGCCCCCGTCGAGGGCGAGTTCACGCGGCCCGTCGAGATAGGCGGGCAGCAGATTCGGGTGGTCCGGGTGCAGCTCCCAGAGGATCGCCAGCAGCGCCTTGTTGGAGAGCAGCATCTTCCAGGCGGGCTCTATCCAGCAGGTGCTGCCGGTGCCCCCACCGTTGTCGAGGGTGTCGAGCACCTGGGGGCCGAAGCGGTCCGTGGTCAGCCACTCCCACGGATACAGCTTGAAGCAGCTGCGGATGAAGCGCAGCCGGTCGTCGACGAAGCGGCCGGTCAGCTTGTCCCAGCCGATCTGTTCGACGGACAGGGCCTCGGTTTCGAGACCCGCCTGCTGGGCCGTCTCGCGCAGATACGCGACGGTCATCAGGTCCTCGCCCAGCTCGTCACCGTCGGAGTGGGCGAAGTGCAGGGGGCCCGGGGGAAGGAGGTGCGCCTGGTGGCGCCAGGCGTCGATGAGCCGTTCGTGCAGGGAGTTCCACTGGTCGGCGCCGGGGAAGCGCTCCTCCATCCAGAACCACTGCGGGCTGGCGGCCTCGACCAGGGATGTGGGGGTGTCGGCGTTGTACTCCAGCATCTTGGCCGGGCCGGTTCCGTCGTAGCGCAGGTCGAACCGGCCGTAGATGGACGGCAGTTCGTCCCGGCGGTGCCAGGACTCGGCTATCAGCGCGGCGAGCTGGCTGTCGGTGATGCCGAGATCGGCGAAGCGGTCGTTCTTCACGATGTGCTCGGCCGCGGCGAGGCACATGGCGTGCAGTTCCTCGACGACGACTTCGAGGGCCTCGACCTCGGGAAGGGAGAAGACGTAGTAGGCGCTCTCGTCCCAGTACGGACGCAGGGAATCGTCCGGGTAGCGGGTGAGCGGATAGACGAGCCCCTGCTCCTCGACCGTCCGCTGCCAGCCGGGGCGCGGCTCGATGGTCCGTCGTTGCATCATCGTGCGCCTGCGCCGGCTCAGCCGCCGCCGGTGGACGAGCAGCCGAAGCCGCCGCGGTCGACCGCCGACTTGTCGAAACTTCCGTCGTGGACACGGCCGTTGCTGCTCTTGCCGCCGTAGTAGTACGAGCCCGTGCCGTTGCTGTCGCAGTCGGATTTGGACAGTTCCTCATAGGTGTTCCGGTCGGCACAGCGCTTGTCCGGTTCCGAACCGCAGGAGGTGATCGTCAGTGCGAGTATTCCCATGCCGCCGAGCACCACCGTGCTCGACCGCAGCCTGCGTTGTTTTACGGCGGCCATGGCCCCGTCCTCCCCCGTCTGCCGGTCGATCCGTCGACCCGTCGATCCCATGTTCGCCGCACACATTAGATGCCCGGCCGCCACGCCGGACAGGCGGTCCATCAACTCTCCTCAACTGGACACCATTTGCGGTCTTTGGAACGATCCGCTCCCTTGGCCCGGCGGGCTGTCGGGACGTGGCCTCCGTGAGACGCACGGCGGCCGGGGGCGCGGACCGGGATTAATCGCTGTCGTCGCGATCGCCCGCTCGGGATGCGTGAATTCGCCGAGCAGTCGAGGAGAACGCTTCACCATGTCCGACCTCCCCGCCCTTCCCGCCGATCCCACGGTGATCCATCCGATGCCCGGCCAGCCTCGGGTGGTGCTGCTGAAACCGCTGATCACCTCCGAGCTGATCGAGGTCGGGGACTTCTCGTACTACGACGACCCGGACGAGCCGACGGCGTTCGAGAAGCGGAACGTGCTCTACCACTACGGGCCGGAGAAGCTCGTCATCGGGAAGTACTGCGCGCTGGGTGAGGGGGTGCGGTTCATCATGAACGGCGCCAATCACCGGATGGACGGCCCGTCGACGTTCCCCTTCCCGATCATGGGCGGTTCGTGGAGCGAGCACTTCGATCTGATCACCGGGCTGCCCGGCCGGGGGGACACGGTGGTGGGCAACGACGTCTGGTTCGGCTACCGCAGCACGGTCATGCCCGGTGTCCGGATCGGCCATGGAGCGGTCATCGCCTCGGGCGCGGTCGTGGTGGACGACGTACCGGACTACGGCATCGTCGGTGGCAATCCGGCCAAGGTCATCCGCCGCCGTTACGAGGACGCCGACGTCGACCGGCTGCTGGCGATCGCCTGGTGGGACTGGCCCGTCGAGCACATCACCGCGCACCTGCGCACGATCATGTCGGGCAGCGTCGACGCACTGGAGGCGGCCGCCCCGGCAGACGGGGCCTGAGGTCCTCCGCCCCGGCGGATCCCGGCCGGGGCGGTGGCGGCGGGATCTGTCGGCCCCGGCCCGGGCCGGGTCCGCAAAGTAGCGCCGTCCGCCCGTAGGGCCGGGGCCTGCGGCGGCTGGTGCGGTGCATGCCGTGCCAGGCGTCGCGGGCCAGGCGGGACTTCGCGGACACGCTCTAGGGCAGTACGCGGCAGAGCGCGTCCAGCGCCCCGGCCCAGGCGCTGTCCGTCGGGGCGCCGTAGCCGACGACCAGTGCTTCGCGTCCCGGGGGGACCGACGGGTGCCGGAAGGCGGAGAGGCCCTGGAGCGCGAGGCCCTGCCAGGCCGCCGCCTGGATCACGGCGCGTTCGTCGTTCCCGGGCGGGAGTTCGACCACGGCGTGCAGCCCGGCGGCGATACCGGTCACCCGTGACTCCGGCGCGTGTTCGGCCAGCGCCTCCACCAGTTGGTCGCGCCGCCGGCGGTAGCGCAGCCGCATGGACCGCACATGACGGTCGTAGGCGCCGGAGGTGATGAACTCGGCAAGCGTGAGCTGGTCCAAAGCGCTCGGCACCGCCGAGACGTCGCCCTTCGCCGCGATCACTTCCCCCACCAGCGCCTTGGGCAGCACCATCCACGCCAGCCGCAGCCCCGGAGCCAGGGACTTGCTCGCCGTGCCCATGTACACGACCCGCTCCGGGTCCAGGCCCTGGAGCGCGCCGACGGGCTGGCGGTCGTAGCGGAACTCGCCGTCGTAGTCGTCCTCCAGGATCAGCCCGCCCGCGCCGCGTGCCCAGTCCACCACCGCCGCGCGCCGGTCGGGATGGAGCGCGGCACCGGTCGGGAACTGGTGCGCCGGGGTCGTCAGCACCGCGTCGACACCCCGCAGCTCATCTCTCCCGGATGCCAACTCCTCGGTCCGGGTGCCCAGTTCGTCGAGCGGAAGTGCGGGGGTGCGCAGCCCGGCGGCGGTGAGGACGTCGCGGTGGAAGTCGAGCCCGTACGACTCGACGGCCACCGCCCGTGCCTTGGCAGCCGTCTTCGTACCACCCCTGGCCCCCGCGCTCCCCCGGCGGGCCGCGAACACCTGGGCCATCAGCGTCAGTCCGTGGACGAACCCGGAGCAGAGGACGACCCGTTCGGGGTCGGCGTGCACGCCCCGCGTCCGGGCCAGATAGTCGGCGAGGACGGTACGCAGTTCGACGCGCCCGCGCTGGTCGCCGTAGTCGAACGCGTCGTGGGGCGCCACCGCCAGGGCCCGGCGGGCCGAGGCGAGCCATTCACCGCGCGGAAAGGAGCTGAGGTCGGGGGTGCCGGCCCGCAGATTGTGCGCGGGGCGGCGGCGGTTCGGCCGGGCCGGCGGGCCGCTCGGCGCCCGCGTGAGCGGCACGGCCCGCCGGGCGACCCGTGTCCCCGATCCCTGCCGCGCGGTCAGCCACCCTTCGGCGACGAGTTCGGCGTACGCGTCGGCGACGGTGTTGCGCGCGACGCCCAGATCGGCGGCGAGCGTCCGGGACGAGGGCAGCCGGGTACCGGGAGCCAGCCGCCCGGTGCGGACGGCTTCGCGCAGGGCGTCCATCAGCCCCGTACGGAGTCCGGGACCACGCAGCTCCAGATGGAGGTCCGCGCCGACCGTGACCGCGGTGACCCGCCGCCTCTCACCGTCCGGCCCCTCACCGTCCGGCTCCTCGGCGCTCGCCTCATTGGCCCATGAATCCCTCATGGAAATGGACCATACCGCTGCGCCACCGGACGCGTAGCGTCATATACATGACGACGAACGAGAGCGATCACCAGCACGACCGCGTCCCCGAACACGAGCCGCGCCTGGCGTGGGCGAAGCTCGCGCCCGACGTCTCCAAGGCGATGTACGGCTTCGAGAAGGCGGTCCGGGCGGGCATCGACCCCGTGCTGTACGAGCTGGTGAAGATCCGCGCCTCGCAGATCAACCACTGCGCGTTCTGTCTGGACATGCACACGAAGGAGGCGATGGCCGCCGGGGAGTCGGTGGAGCGGATCGTCCAGCTCAGCGCCTGGCAGGAGTCGCGCCACTTCTACTCGCCGAGGGAGATCGCGGCGATCGAACTCACGGAGGCGGTCACCGTTCTGACGGACGGTTTCGTACCGGACGAGGTGTACGAGCGGGCGGCGGCGCACTTCGGGGAGACCGAACTCGCCTATCTGATCGCCGCGATCACGGTCATCAACTCCTGGAACCGCTTCGCGGTGACCTCGCGAATGGCCCCCGGTCACTACACGCCGGTGGCGCGGAACAACTGAGCCCGCGCCGACACGCCCCCCGCTCCCGCCGCGTCCGGTGCGACACGCACAGGACCACCACCGCATCCGCCTCCTCAGCCGGGATACGAATCAGCCATGACGCTCCTGACCACCTTCCGCGCCCTGCACCACGGCCGTGCCGCCGAAGACCCGCTCGTCCTGCCGGGGCCGTGGGACGCGGGCAGCGCCCGCGCCTACGTCGAGGCCGGGTTCCCGGCGCTCGCCACGCCGAGCGCGGGGGTCGCCGCGTCGCTCGGTTACGAGGACGGCGCCACCCCGGCGGACGAGATGTTCGCGGCGGTGGCACGAATCGTCCGCGCCGTCTCGACCGGTGACACGGCCGTGCCCGTCACGGCCGACATCGAGGACGGCTACGGGCTCGCCCCGGCCGAACTGGTCGCCCGGCTCCTCGACACGGGCGCCGTGGGCTGCAATCTGGAGGACTCCGCGGACGGCCGGCTCAAGGACCCGCGGCGGCACGCCGACTGGCTGGCCGAGGTCCGGGCGGCGGCCGGGGACCGGCTGTTCGTCAACGCCCGCGTCGACACGTTCATCCGCGGCGTGAGCGACCCGGCGGAGGCGATCGCCCGCGCGGGTCTGTACGTGGCGGCCGGCGCGGACTGCGTGTACCCGATCGGCGCCCCGCGCGAGGCGATCCCGGCGCTGCGGGCGGGCGTCGAGGGCCCCATCAACGTCGGGGCGGCGCCGGGCGGCGCGGCGGAGCTGTCGGAGCTGGGCAGGCTCGGCGCGACACGGATCACGTTCGGTCCGGGGCTCCAGCGGCAGGCGATGGCGGCGGTACGGGAGGGCGCGGCACGGCTGCGCGCCTGAGCGGCCCCCGCGAAGAGCGACGGCAACGGCAACGGCGACAACCCCGGCCACGGCTACGAATCACCCATCTCGGACAGTGGTCTTGAGAGAGCGCTCTCCAACATCCAGACACCCCAACTGCCCTGCAAACGGCGCTACTTGACTGGGCTTGCCGCACCTCTTGACACCCCTGCGGCCCGCTCCTACGTTCAGCGCCAGAGAGCGCTCTCTAACGTGATCAAGGA
>NZ_JAAPBF010000166.1 GCF_022695985.1 Streptomyces sp. NP-1717
GCCCCTTCCTGGGGATACGCGTGCCAGGTGCGCCACGACACCTGGCCCTCGTGCCACCGCACGAGCATCGCCGTGAACGCGTGCGGGTCACCGGGGAACGTCCCCGCGAGCCCGTTCGGATGGTCGGCGACCAGCGCGAGCAGTTCCTGCGCGCGCCCCGCGAACGAGCCCTGCGACAACGTCTCGACACGCGCCGCGAATTCGTAGCTCCACTCCCCCACGCGCTCCGCGACGCCGAGCGGCAAGGGCGTGCTGCTGCCGGGGATACAGGCCACCGTCTCGGAGCAACTGCCCTGCTCCTGTTCGAGAAGTACCTGATGGGAGGCGCCAAGAAGCCTCATCTGTACCTTGGCGCCGCCGAGTTCGAGATCGAGGACGGCGAGCGCGGGCAGCGGCTCGCGCCCCAGCGCCCAGGCCAGATCGGCCGAACGGGTGTCGGTGTAGGCGGTGTTGAGAGTTCTGAGCATGGGTCGGCTCCGCAAACACGAGAACTGAGACTGAGAACTGACGGAAGTAGGAGATCGTCTGCTCGGCTCCGCGCGAAGGTCCGAGGTTCGAGGCCCAAGGTCCGGGGCTGGAAAATCTCAACAGCGAGAGAATCACGAAGTAAGGGGCGCTCACAGCGTTTTTACCCAACTTGGCGTGGTTTCCATCCCCTCGGGGGCACCACAGTTCAACTGTTCAACGAATTCGGGCCCCTTCGGGCTCCCGGCGGCCCAACATGACGATGCCCGGCGGAAGTTCGTTCCACCGGGCACCGTCAATGACCACGGACCAGCTGCCCCGTGTCAGCTGCCTCCGCCGCCACCGCAGGAGGACGAACCTCCGCCGCAGGACGAGGAGCCGCCGCCGTCTCCCGAGGACCACCAGCTCGCGCCCTCGCCGCCACCACCGCCGCCACTCCCGCCGGCGCCGGAACGGCCGCGCGAGAGGCGGACCCCCCGGTTGTTCCGTGCGCGCAGGCGCTTCGAGAAGCTGCCCATCATGATCAAGAACCCGACAACCAACAGTGCGAGCAGCCCGAAGGCCAACCCCACAACGTTCATCGTCCTCACCGTCTTTCTGTTCCCCCGAAGCGAGGCCCCCGCGTCGTAGCGGGACCGGCTTCGCCAGTGTTCGGCTCCGTGCCGTCTTCTTTTGTGTGACTGGGGGATGCCCTCGCCTCGCGAGCCCAAAGCAGACTTGAGCAACTCCAGAGCTTCGGCGCAGGATGGCCGCCATGACCGCCACGAATCCCCCGACGCCCGCCGCGAGCGACGACCCGGCGCGCCGCCGCCCCCTGCTCAACCGACGCCTCGCGGAGTTCGGGACGACGATCTTCGCCGAGATGTCGGCGCTGGCCGTCCGGACCGGCGCGATCAACCTGGGCCAGGGCTTTCCCGACACCGACGGCCCCGAGGAGGTCAGGGAGGCGGCGGTACGGGCCCTGCGCGACGGGCGCGGCAACCAGTACCCGCCGGGCCCCGGCGTCCCCGAGCTGCGCACCGCGATCGCCGACCACCAGCTGAAGCGGTACGGCCTGGCGTACGACCCCGACACCGAGGTCCTGGTCACGGCGGGCGCCACGGAGGCGATCGCCGCGTCGCTGCTCGCCCTCGTGGAGCCCGGCGACGAGGTGATCGCCCTGGAGCCGTACTACGACTCGTACGCCGCCTCCATCGCCCTCGCGGGCGGCACCCGCGTCCCCGTCACGCTGCGGCCCCGCGACGGCGCGTACCACCTGGACCTGGACGAGCTGCGCGACGCCGTCACCCCGCGCACCCGGCTGATCCTCCTCAACAGCCCGCACAACCCGACCGGAACGGTCCTCACCCGCGAAGAGCTGGCGGCCGTGGCCGCGCTCGCCGTCGAGCGCGACCTGCTTGTCGTCACCGACGAGGTGTACGAACACCTGGTCTTCGACGGCGAGCACCTGCCCGTCGCCGCCTTCCCGGGGATGCGCGAGCGCACCGTCACCATCTCGTCGAGCGGGAAGACCTTCTCGTACACCGGGTGGAAGGTCGGCTGACTCATTCCCTGTTCGTACACTCCTCTGCATGGCGAACAACAAGGCGAAGCAGCAGGCCATCACCCCCGGCGAAGAGGCAGCGATCTATTGCCGGATATCCCACGTCGATGACGACGACCAGACGGGCGTAGACCGCCAAGAGCGCATCTGCCGGGAGATCGCGGAGCGGCTGCGCCTCTTAGTCCCGGCATCGAACATCTTCGTGGACAACAACCGTTCCGCGTGGCGCAGGGACCGCAAGCGCCCCGGATGGGACGCCATGCTCAAGGAGATGGAAGAAGGCGGTATCCGCCACCTCATCGCGTACCACCCGGACCGGCTCATGAGGCAGCCCAGGGACCTCGAAGAGCTGCTGTCCATCTCCGACAGCAACCACATCACCTTGCACGGCGAGGCGAACCGGCGCGATCTCACCGACCCTGACGACCGATTCATCCTCCGTATCGAGGTGGCTCACGCCTGCCGCTCTTCGGACGACACCTCACGCCGTTTGAAGGACGCGATGGACGACCGGGCCAACGCGGGTACGCCGCATACCGGCCGGCGCCGCTACGGCTACACGAAGAACGGCATGGAGATCATCGAGGCGGAGGCCGAGATCGTCCGCGAGGTCTTCCGACGGTTCCTCGCCGGGCAGTCACCGCGCGCCATTGCCCGCGACCTCAACGAGCGTGAGATCACGACTGCGTTGGGGAAGACTTGGGGGCCCGACACCGTCCGGGCATTGATCGACTCACGGCACGTTGCCGGTATCCGGATGTTCCGGGGCGAGGAACACGGCGTCGGCAACTGGCCCGCCATCATCGACCGGGGCCAGTGGGACGAGGCCCAGGAGAAGCGGAAGTTCCGCGCCGAGAGGTCGGCGGAGAAGAACAAACCGACGCGCTACTACCTGCTGCGCAGCGTCGTCATGTGCACATGCGGCCGGACGATGGCCGGGAGCTCCGGAAGCGTCCCCGAGTACCGCTGTACGCGCCGGATGGCCGTGGACGGAACGGCGTGCAAGCGCACGATCGCGGCTGAGCCCCTGGAGCGTTTCGCGCGTGCCGTCGCCGTCCAGGTGCTGTCGAAGCTGGACATCAGCGGCCGTGCGCCCGCAGCGACCACCAGGCCGCCCACCGATGTGGAGGCGGACGAGAAGGACGCCCAGAAGCTCAAGGACCTGTACGAGATGTGGGACGCCGACGAGATGCCCACGCGTGAGTACCGGCAGAAGCGACGCGAGATCGAGGCACGGATGAAGGAGCGGCAGAAGCAGACCGTTGTACGGCCTGTGGCCGTTCTGGAGGGCATCACAGGGCCGGGCGCCGAAGAGAGCTGGAAGCGGCTGGAGGTGGATGGGGACTACGCCCGCATGAACGCGATCTACCGGTTCCTGTTCGGAGGCATCGTCATCGGACCGGCGTCCGGCGTGGGCAACTTCGACACCGACCGGATCACCATCAAGCCGAACGGGCTGGACTGAGCAGAAGTGCCCCTCATGGGCCGAGGAGCTGTGCGAGTCTGGCCGCGCTCCTCGGCCCGATGCGAGTCGGGAACTTCGCAGCCTCGCGACGCACGGCCGCCGCCCACTTCTCATCAGGGTCCAGACACGGCCTCTTGGCGGGCCGGCAGGCCGCTACTCGTTGAGGCCCAACCCGTTCGTCATGTGTCACGGGCACCGCCGCCCGCGGCTATGCACTCCAGTTCTTCGCGGGAGATCTCGCGGTTCTGGGCTTGGTCCTCAGCGACCCCAGCGGCGATGAGGGCGGCGCCGGGGGTGTGTCCGGAGCCGACGTATCGCCAGTGGGCATCGGTGATCGCGGCGGGTTCGTCGGTGTAATCGGGCGCGACCCGTTCATGGTCGGCGCGTTCGGCGCGCAGGGCCCCGTAAGTGGTCGAGTAGGCACGGGACTTGGTGAGGATGTGGCCCCGGTATCCGAGGGTGTGGGACCAGGCCCGCAGGCGTAGCGATTCCAGTTCGGGGAGGCCGCCGAGTCGCCAGCAGGCGCCCATGAGGGTGCGTACGTGAGCTGACAGCCGTGCTGCCGTGATGTCGTCCGGGCTGGTCACCGGGTGGTCGAGGCCGGCGGAGGCGTCGGCCGCTCCCTTGGTGACGTACTTCGCGACGTACGCGGCTACGGCGTCGTCGGCCACTCCCTCGCGACCGCCGAAGGCTCGGAGCGGCCGGGCGTCGAGTTGGGCGCCCCAGCGCAGTTCGTGCTCCCCCACGGCTGAGCTGTACGGGGTGCGCAGTCGTACGGCCGCCGCAGCGGTGCGCACCACGGCGGCGAGGACTTCGGCGGTCGCCCAAGCGGGGGGCGGAGTGTCGGGTCCGTGTGCGCCGTCGAGTCGGACCACGGCGTGTACGTGGACGGCGCCGCGCCGTTGGTACTCGGCGACCTTTGCGTAGGAGATCCGCACGGCATGGCGCAGAGCGGCACGGGTGTGACCGGTGCGCGTGGCCAGGTGGTTATAGAGGTTGTCCGTGAACGCCTTCCACAGCCGCCCCACGTGCGCGTGCCACAGGACGTGAGCCGGGTAGTCGTAGCAGCCGGGGCACAGCGGTTGGCCGACGAACGGGTCGGTCTCGTCATGGGTGGCCGGGCAGCCGGGTGAGCGTCCGTGCTCGCATCGGTCAGCGTGACGGCGGGGACGGCATCGTTCGCCGTCTGTGGTGGTGCGGTGGACGGGACCGAAAGAGGGGGCCGTCAGGGTGAGGAAGAGGCGGGGGCGCTCCTGTACGTCTGCGGGTACGGACTTGCCGCCGACGAGTCCGGCGCGGACCAGGTGGAAGGTGTCGCCCGCGTGGAGGCGGGAGCAGGGGGCGCAGACGGTGGCGCGGCGGTTGCGGCAGCGGATCAGCAGCCGTTCACCGGGTTCTGTGGCGGTGTCGTAGTGGTGCAGGACTTCGCCGGTGCCGGCGTCGCGGGTGGTGGTCGATCCGGTGAGGTGGATCGGGTGGGCGCAGCCGCCGGTAGCGCTCACTTGCTCCAACCACCGGCCGAACCGGGGGTCTTGGACGAGGCTGATCAGGTCTTGGTCGACTTCGGAGAGCTGACGCAGACGCGCCGCGCGGTCGAGCACGGCGCGTCTGTCAGCCGAGGGATTCTCGGCGGGGATGGTGGCGACCTCCCGGGTTGGGCCGCCGTAGCGGCACGGATGGTTTGGGTTGGGTGGGATTCGTCCATGGAGATCGCTCCCGGTCTGTCAGTGGGTGGGTGGTTCAGCGGATGGTGCCGGTGCCCCGGCAGCAGCGGCAGCGCCGCCGGTGGCCGGTACGGGTTTTGCGGTAGCGCTCGCCCTTGCAGATCGGGCAGCGGACTCGGCGCATGGGCATGGTCTGGTCTCTCCCGGTTCTCAGGTGTGGGTGAAGCCGGACAGGAACCAGTTCACGAGGCCGTCCGCCGTGAAGATGACCGGTGTCTGTCCGAGGTACATGCCGAACAGGGCGATCAGCACCGCTTCCCACCACCGCACCTCGCGGGAGCGGACGAGAAGCACGGTGACGAGCCCGAAGACGAGCATCAGAGGCAGAGCCGTCGACTCGCTCATGCGTCAGCACCCCCTTCGACCGGGTTCGACAGGTACGGCAGGCACGGGGTCAGGTCCGAGAACTCCCCAGCGGTCGACTGCACTTCGGCCGTTGTCGTCAGATGGGACCGGCCACGCATCCAGCCGCCCAGGTCGCCCGTCGTCACGGCGACGCCCTGTTCCGTCTCACCGATCGACTGAGCGACCACCACGGCGTCCTTGTTGAGGTCGCCGAGCGCCATTTCCGCCGTGCCGGGATCGTTGACGCGGTGGCAGATCCGGCCGCCCAACTGGGCTCGTAGGGCGGTGACTCCGGGGCCGAGGTCGGAGCCGATCCGCTGGCCGGCCACCACCAGGTGGACGCCGAGTGCCGCGCCAAGTTGGGCCAGCCGCAGGAGATAGGTCGAGCACTGCTCGGCCTCTGCCCGCTGCTCCTTGCTGCCGTTGGTCAGGTACAGCTCTGCCAGTTCGTCGACGATCACGACGACCGGCACCGACCGTTCCTTGTCGGGCAGGTCCCATATCGACCGGGCGCCCGCCTCACGGCAGAGCCTCATGCGCTCCTGCATGTCGGTCACCAGCGCGCCGAGCACGGTGACCGCCTCACTGCGACAGGTGGCCAGGGCAGAGAGCCGCTGTTCGAACAGGCCCAGTTCCATGCCGCCCTTGCAGTCGACTCCGACCAAGGCGACTGGTTGCGGGGCGAGTTCTGTGATCAGCCGCGCGATGAGCGTGGACTTACCCGACTGCGTCGCGCCGACGATCAGCCAGTGCGGCACGCGCCGAAAGTCCATCACCCACGCCCGACCAGTCTCCAGGGCTCCGACGACCGCCGACAGCAGCGCCGCCGACTCCTGCACGGCGGGACGGTCGGGACGTTTCAGCGGATCACTCGCCGTCGCCGCGATGAGTACAACGCCACGCTCCGGCGAGGTGACGCGTACCGCGTGCATGCGCCATGAATGGGCGAAGGCGTCAGCCGCTACCAGGAAGGCGGCCGGAGTCTGCCCCGCTCGGAGCCGGACCGTCAGTTCCAGACCGTTCGGTGTGGGGCGGGGGAAGGAGCAGCGCGGTGTGAGGGTTCGCAGGGGTTCACCCTTGACGGCTATGCCGCCCACGATGTGGTGATTGGGCTTGTGGGAGACCGTCAGGTCGTTGACGTATGCCACCTTGCGCCAGGTGGCCATCACCAGGAGGGCGGTGCGGGGGTAGCCGGTGAGGTACCAGTGCCAGTCCGGGCGCCGCTGTTGCACCTCTTTGCCGATGACCAGCAGCCAGGCCAGCAGGGCGAGGGAGAAGGCGAGCAGGATCGGTCCCATCAGGCTCCACCGCCCTTGCCGGCAGGTCCGGCAGTCGTCGTTCCGCTGGCGGGTACGGGGGTGATGGCGGCGGCGCGGAAGCTGATTCCGTGCCGGTCGCCCATGGCCCAGGAGAAGGCGTCGAGGCCGGTCACGCGTACCTCTGCGCCTTCGACAACTCCTTTGGGCTCGCCAGTGACGGAGATCTCGATCACCGAGACGCGGCGCCCTTCCTGGCGGACCGTCACGGCGACGCTGTAGATGGTGTTGCCTTCCTTGTCCCTCTTGACCTCCTTGGTTTCGAAATCTGCGATCTTGGGTTCGGGCCCGACGGCGCACCTCAGTACGCCGAGCCGGGATGTGTCCACAGGTATGGACTGCATGAAGGTGGGGTCTCCTCGATCATCGAGACATCACATGATGTCACTCGTACTTACGAGTGGAGAGTGTGCATGTCTTGACCGAGAAGCGCAACCACTTATGCTTACGAGTGACGTCAGCTCACGTCATGATGATCCGCAACAGGTGACCAGGAAGGCCCGGCATGGGAGAGATCCAGCGACCCGGTGCGCTGTACCAGCAGGTTGCCGCCGAAATCCGCAGCGGCATCAGCGCCGGCGAATACACACCCGGAGCCCCACTCCCCTCAGAAGCCCAGCTCATCGACCGCTACAAGGTCAGCCGGCCCACCGTCCGCAAAGCCATCGCCGCACTGCGCGCAGAAGGACTCATCGAGGTCATCCACGGCAAGGGCAGCTACGTCCGCGCGCTCCCCGCCCCGGCGGTCACCATCGAACGGACCATCACCCGCAGCGGCAAAACCTTCCGCACCGGCCACCACCAGTGGCAGCAGGCCGAAGCCCCGACGGTCTACCGCACCACCGCCACGGCGATCACGGGCCCACTGCTCGAACTGCCCGAAGGCGAAGCACTGTTCGCCGTGGACCGGCTACTGACCGACCCGGACACCGAGACCCGCGCACTGCACCGCATCCTCATCCCGTTCTCCACCGCGGACCAGGTGAAGCAGCTCGCCGAAGCCCCGGACACCGAGCCGGAACAGATCTACGCCCTTCTCACCAAGGCCGGCCACACACTCACCTGGCACGAAACCGTCAGCGCCCGCATGCCCCTGCCCGACGAACGCGCCGCACTCCACACTCCTGACGCGACCCCGATCATCCACGCCACCCGCATCACCCACAGCACCGACCAACACCCACTGATCCTCGAAGAACTCCGCACCGGCGCCGACCGCACCCAACTCGCCTACCGCATCACCGCCGACAGCCCCCGCGCACTCCACGCCGTCTGAACCGAGCGCCCCACGAACTGTCGAAACCTGTCTTCACTTACTCAAGGCACCCGGCTGCGCTCCGCTCCGCCGGGCGCGCTTCCCGGCTCTGGCTGCGCCCGCGCTCCTGCCTCCGGCCCGCTCGGCGCTGCCGCCGCCGACGCGCGCCCGCTGTGTAGGCCCGAGGGCATGAGTCGAGAACCCAGCCCGCGACCTCAAGAGGATGCCTCCGGCGGGGGCGCTCAGACTCCGGGATGGGAGGGGCGCCGTTCGCGAGTGCCGGCCGGAGTGGGGCGAGCGTCGTGGAGCTCCCATCCCGACCACCTTCGACCCAGGCAGAGCCGAGCAGTCGCGGCCCAGGGCGTCAAGGTCGTTCGTACAGTGGCGCGCTCCACCTTGACGCCCTGGGCCGCGCCCGCTCCACGAAGTGTGGGTCGAAGGCGGACGGGATGGAAGCCGGGGCGAGTGGTGGGTGAAGGGTGGACCCACTGGACTGTCAGTCTTCGGCGGTGCCCGACCTGCCAGCACCACTGCTCCACCCTGATAGGGCATGTTGGCCAGCCCCGTCCTGGCGTATGGTTCATTACAAGTGAGGCATTGGGGTAGGGGGAATCTTGTTCGAGACAGTTTCGATTTCAATGGAGAAGGCCACGCAGCTTCTCGAACAACAGGAGGGGCACTTCCTCGACTTCAAGGACAAGCGCATAGCACCTGCGAAGATTACTAGGGCTGCATCGGCTTTCTGCAATGCTGATGGCGGAGATCTATATATCGGAGTCACTGAGAACCCCCACGGATTTTCGTGGGACGGCTTCTCGGATCCAGAGGACGCGAACCAGCTAATCGCGGCCCTTGAGGCCGTGTCGCCCTTCGGTACGGATATTGACGGAGAGTTTCTATTTTGTAGCGAACTGGCCGGTTATGTTCTCCATGTAAATGCCCGGAAATCTCGATTCATTCGGAAGTCTTCTGATGGCAAGGTATATAAGCGGCTGAGTGCGCAAAATAGTCCGGTTGTCTCGGATGAAGCACTCATCGCGCTTCGCCGTCAGAAGGGGATCGAATCCTTCGAGTCCGAAACTATGGCGATTGATGCTGAAGTCGTCACGAACTCCGAGGCGATCATTGAGTATCTACTGAGTGCGGTGCCGGTTTCAGAACCGGACACGTACTTGAGGAAGCAGCACCTGCTAGTTTCCGGAAAGCCAGTAGTTGCAGCCACCCTGCTATTTGCCGACGAACCGCAAGCCTGCCTGCCGAAGCGCTGTGGTATCAAGATCTACCGGTACAGCAGCGAAGAGCAGGCGCGAGACCGCCTGGTTGAGGACCCAGTAACTATTGAAGGGTCCCTCTACCGGCAGGTTTACGCCGCCGTTGATAGGACCGTCAAGATGGTTGAGTCTGCTGCCTATCTGGACGACGAGGGCCTGCGTAAGGTCAGCTACCCTCACGAGACACTGCATGAAATCATCACAAACGCGGTGCTGCATCGAGATTACTCAGTGACAGATGATATTCACATCAGGATTTTTGAGAAC
Source organism: Streptomyces sp. NP-1717 (assembly GCF_022695985.1). GTDB lineage: Bacteria > Actinomycetota > Actinomycetes > Streptomycetales > Streptomycetaceae > Streptomyces. The sequence goes on from NZ_JAAPBF010000166.1 coordinate 9,652, forward strand.
AGGATCGAAATTCAAAGCCCTGGCCGCCTTCCTGGGCACATCACAGTCAGTAACATTCTGGATGAGCGCCTGAGTAGGAACCCCTACCTCGTACGCCACCTTAATCGCTTCCCTGACCCCCCTAACAAAGATGTAGGGGAGGGTCTCAATACGGCCTTTGATTCGATGAAGAAGCTGAATCTTCGATCACCGGTGATCGAAGAGACGGCTAATTCTGTAATGGTGTCAATTCGCCACGAGAGCCTCGCCTCCCCGGCCCAGCAAGTTTTCGATTTCCTGAGCGTTAATGGCTCCATCAAAAATGAGCAGGCGCGCAAGCTGACCGGCATCGGCAGTGAAAGTAAGATGAAAAAGATTTTTGAGAATCTGATTGCGGCGGGTGAAATTGAGCACATGCCTGGTACTGCGGGGCGCGGATACGCCTATAGATTGGTGATTAAGGAGCGGTAACTGACTAACGGCTAATCATGCCCCTTCTGTTTCCCCTATGCTGAGGGGATGTCAGTGCCGTCGCCTAGGGTGATCAGATCAACGAAGTCTCCCTGGGGGATAGATGGCTACCTGGCTTCTGAGCTGCAACCCGAAGAAGTTCGACCTTGACGGGCACCGCCGCGACGGTCACATTCTGGACTCCTGGACCGTCGTGCGCTTCGTGGGCGACGTGGCCGCCGGCGACGAGTTCGTGTTGTGGGTAAGCGGTCAGAACGCTGGTGTGGTTGCCTACGGCCACTTCACCGGGGCCGCCGAGTACGGCCAGCCTGACCTCCGCTACTGGGCCGAAGATCCCGGGCCGCGGCACTTCGTCCCGTTGGTGGTCGACAAGTGGTTGGATTTGCGAGTCCCGAAGCAGCGGCTCTTTCACGATCCGCGCATGGCCAACGCCACGATTCGTCGGCAGCCGTTTGCCGGCAGTCCTCACCGCCTGACTGATGAAGAATGGCGCGCAGTGTGCGACGCCATCGACGTGTCAGAGGGCGCGGACTCAGATTGGGACCTCGTTCCGGGGGACGAGATCCGCCGGGTCGCCCTCCACGCGAAGTACGGGGGGAGCAGCCAGAACGGCATCTCTCCCTGCAGCACCTCAGACAACATCTTGATCTTCACCGCGCCAAGTTCAGGTCACCAGCACGGCTACTACGACACCTGGAATGAGGACGGCACCTTCCACTACACGGGGGAAGGTCAGACTGGCAACCAAAAGATAGTCCGGGGCAACAGGGCGATCCTGGACCACAGCCAGACCGGCAAGCGACTGCGTCTGTTCGACGGGGCCCGGGGGACGGTGCGCTACCTCGGGGAGTGGACGCTCGACGCCGAGGAGCCGTACACGAAAGACGAGGCGCCGGCTACCGGTGGTGGTGAGCTGCGGAAGGTCATCCGCTTCCACATGGTGCCAGTTAAGGCCACTATCACCACGCCCGAAGTCGAGATCGGGCGGGACTATGTGGCGCAAGACGAAACCGTCGCGCCGGCACCGGCCACACCGAGCGCACCGGATCCCGACCTAGTGGGACGCAACCTGTCGACCCACCGGAGGCTGCAAAACCTGCTGGCAGCCGAAGCCCAGAGCCGCGGGTACGTTGCCCTGTCTCCCGATGTCTCCGATCCCGACTTCGACCTTGCATGGCGGGAAGATGAGGGCCGCTTGACCGTGTGCGAGGTCAAGTCACTGAACACGTCGAACGAGGCCCGTCAGCTTCGTGCGGGGCTCGGCCAGGTCCTTGACTATCAAGATCAGCTCCGAGAGAGGGCACCGGAGATTTCGGCGGTCTTGTGGGTGGAGCGTGAGCCGTCTGAGCGGCGGTGGATCGGTTTGTGCCAGCGGGTCGGCGTGACGCTTGCGTGGCCAGGCGAGGAGGAGTCAGCGTTCCGCACGACCGAGGCTGACATCCAGGGCTGACATCAACGGCGGTGGACACAAGCAGTTCTCGGCGGACCGCTGGGACAGCGTCGCCACCGTTGGGCAGGCACACCCCGGACAACGGATCGAACTCCTAAAGCGGGTGTCGCAGCGGCTCCGCCCCTGCGATCCGATGAAGGCATGACCCTTACAACCTGGAGCGGCGAACCACACAAGGTGGCTCGTGTCTTGAGTGGAATCTTCAAATCACAAAGTAACCTCAGGCGACAGGCCGTGGGACTGCCTCCATTTGATCAAAAACTTCTCGACGGCATTGGCATTTCCAGTTGAAATATCTTTGTAGAACTCGATGTGCTCTTCGGCGGGACGATCGGTCGATGCGGGGATTCTAAGCTCCTCACCATCGAGAGTGGACCAAATGCGGATCGAGATAACATTGTCCATTACCACCGGCGTGACTAGTTCGCGAACAATCGTTTCCCAGCTCACTAGGTAGACGCCTCTCTTTCGCCCTCTATCTGAAGCGAGAAAGAAATCCTGGAGTCTTAGGCCGGTGCTTCCGGATACCGAGAATCGGGGAACCAAGATGTGAGAATGAACTACGGCGTGGCAAAGGGCCAGGACCGGGATTTTTTCTGGGCGCATCGCCTCGGTTTCATAATATTCATTGACTCGGTGAGAATTTTGACTGTTGGGGACGAGATTGTCGCGCAACGGCGCGAACATCACGTCAATTGGGCGCGCCTGAACCTCGATAGAAAGTTTTGCAGCTTCGATCAATTTTCGCACGCCGAGGCCAACTCGAAAAATAGTGTCCTCGAAGCGTACTTGCCAGTAACTCCCCCAGTCGTTGCCGCCACGATCTGGAGGCCACGGCCACGCTGCGAGATCGAGGTCAAAGCGCTTAACCGACCGATGCAAGAGAAATTTAAAAGCTGGACCATCATCAATCATTTAAACCAATCCACGATTGAAGCTTAATAACCGCCGAACAGACTGCCAGGCAAGGTTGATTGCAAACTGTCGACATTCCTTTAGCTTGTTGCACTAGGACGACTATGCCTCACGTTGCCCTTCAACCGCACGGCATTTGGCAACGCGTATACTCCCCTTACGCTCAGGGCCGTTCAGGCACGTTCCACAGCAGGCATAGGCTTGACGTCTGGCCATGAACGCCGACGCACAGCCTGCGCACAGTCCACCAACAGACTTAGAGAGCGCCGCTCTGGCGGGAGTATCGCGCCGCGTACCGCGCGGAGCAAGTCGAAGAATCATCCGGCCTCGCCCCCGGTGCCGGACGTGGTTACGGTACAGCAGCGATGTACCGCAACCGCTTCAACCGCATCCGACCGACATCGGGGGCAACGGGCTCATCAGCTTGACGGATCTCAATGAACGCGCCGCCCGTAGTTCGCATCGAGAGAACTACCTGGCAAGTCGCTGCCAACGACGGCGTACAGCCGTGCCGTCGAACGGCCACCACTTGGTATCGCTCTAAGGGCATGCGGCACCACGGTTACTGATGCTGTCACCCAGGCGCCAGAACCGTCAAAAACGCACAAACCGATAGCGTGTGAGCCGGGGATGCCGAACCGGATCCGAATTCTTTGCTCTCACTCAATGGGCACGGTTAAGATCTTCGCATGACTACCGAGAAACTGGGAAGAATCCTCAGCTCTGTGGCGAAGAGGATGCACGCCGACTTTGAACAATCGCAAAACTTCAAGCATAGCGGCGAGGCCGGAACGTCGCGCGAAGTACTTATCCAGCAGTTCCTTTCCGGATACCTACCAACGCATGTCGAAGCCGTGCACAATGTGGAAGTTATCGCAGCGAACGGTGACGTCTCACCGCAGTCTGACATTGTTCTTATTGACCGCGGGACGCCACCATTTACTAGCCTCAAAGGGTTTCGAATCATTCCCAACGAATGCGTATACGGAATGATCGAAGTAAAGACAAAGCTAGATGGCGTTGAACTCACAGACGCTTGCAGCAAGATCAGCAGGTTGCGCAGAATGCCCAAAACTGCCTACCGCCCCATCTCCGGCGTGATTCCCCGCACCACAAAGGCTTACGGAGTAACTCACAAACACTTCCCGACATCGGGAATGATCGTTGCTTTCAATAGTCTTAACCTGGAAACTGTCGGGAATCACCTCATGAGCTGGTGCAAAAGTCGCAACCCTAGCGAGTGGCCTGACAGCGTGTGGGTCATCGGAAAGGGCCATCTCCAGTGGGGCGACTCGCGCACCAGTTCACTCTTCAGATCTCCGGCGCCTGGAGCATCACTGTTTCAGATCGACGCTGACCCAGACCAAGACATTCTTCTTCCACTCGCAATTCACCTCAACATTCATTTCTCAGATGCGTGGATGAATCCACTTGACCTACTCCCCTACTCTGGAGCCACGCCGCTGGGAAAAATCGCCAAGGTGTGGGCACATTAGGTGAGTACTACGCCCCAGCCATAACCGTACGGCGATCGATAGCGGAGCGGGCATCCGGTTTACATTCGCCCTAGGGAACAGCATCTCCGACAAAACGACCATCATCTGATCGGTAGACGACGCCAACGTCGTACCGGTCGAGCAGGTTGTACATGTCGGGCGCCGGGGCGGCCGGCAACAGGATGATGAGCCTTGGCTCACCCTCATGCTCTGGCATGTCGACGTAGCGGCCGTAGTCCAGGATTTGCCCAAGGGCCATCCGCACGTCCTCTCGGGAGTTGGACCCCTTCGCCTCGTAGAGCACGTGAGCCGTCGCGTCGTAGAGGTCCGTGCGGAGCGTTGAGGTAAGACCCTTCACCTTGATCTGGTAAGCGCCCGTTCGGCGCCCAGCGGCGTCCAGGTGAGCTTTGTACGCCAGTGTCAGTTCAGCTTCATGACGCACGGCCACTGTGGCGGCAGTCGCAGCCCGGACACTCAAGTGGGTTCCGAATGCTTCAGGGACAACGAAAGTGCCGCTGGTCTCCGCATTGGGAGCCGGCTTGCGTGCAGAAGTCCCCTTACGCACACGCTGCTTGGGGAGCGGGAGGGATCCGCTCGTGGCAGGGTCTGTCTGGAACATGGCCGCGGTGACCGCTTGGAAGGACACGAACTCGCCCGCGGTCTTCTCAGCAGGAGGGATCACATCCTGCTGGGCACGCTGTACGTCGCCGTCAGCACGCAGGCGGAAGACGATGACGTTGCGCTCAACCCCATCCTCACCGTGGACCTTCCGCCACACGTAGGGTTCGATGCTGTCCAGCGTGAACGGTCCCAGGTATCGATGCGTCTTTGTGTCGCTCCCAGGCACCTTGCCTACTTGCGTGAAGACTCGCAAGACTCGATTTTGTTCGGCATGCCGGATGATCGCCCGGTTCCCCGAGCCAGCAACGCCCTCGAAGGTCTGATCGCCGGATTTGCCCGCGCCGGTGTACTCGAAGACAGCTCCCAACTCATCTTCTTCAGCCAACCAGCCGTCGTAGTAGCCGAACTTTTCGCCTACCTCCGGGTCGGAGTAGAGGTTGACGTTGCGCTCCTCGATAGCAGCACAGATCCCGCCCTGCGTACTTCCGCCGAACACTGGACAAATCTGCGCGCGAGTGAGGACGTCCCCGGGATTGATCACTTCAATGCTAGCGGTCATGAGCTGACCTTAAATCAGTGCACTGACAGCGCCGTCGGGACGAGGTCCAGAGCCCAACGTCCACCCACTACACCGCAGTCGAAGGCACCACAGGGAGCAGCTCGACCAGCCGCTGACGATCTGTGGGCTGAGACAAGTTGGAAAGCCGTCCCCACGACCGTGAACTGCTGGAATGTGAGCGCAGAGACTAGAGGCAAGTAAGCCAGCCGGTCACTGCCAGGAGACAGGAGACCTCCGGACCACTGGACCGGCTCCAGTACGCCAGCGTCCTACAGCAACGTTCCGAGCGAAAGCAACCCGAGTTACCCGGTAGTGGGCCAAGGGCAAGAGCTACGGATCAGAAGATGGTCGACCTCAACGAGGCCAGACGGGGCTGCACACCAGCCTCCGTCCGGTAGCGGCTGCCGTGCCGAGGTCTGACATTCGAGGCTCCCGTTCACGACACTGTGAGCGCTCAACTGGCCTTCCGCAACCGCGCCGCCGCCACCCTCGCCAG
>NZ_JAAPBF010000167.1 GCF_022695985.1 Streptomyces sp. NP-1717
GAGCCCGCCAGCGCCCTGAGGTCGAGCCCGTTCTGCCGGGCCAGCCGCCGCACCAGGGGCGAGATGACCGGAACGGGCCCCGACCGCTCGGGCACGGGAGCCGCTGCGGGTGCGGGCGGCGGCGTCGGCGCGGGCGTCGGCTCGACGACCACGGCGGGCGACACCGAAGCGACAGGTGAGGCGGCCGGGCGGACCCGGCGCCGACGCGCGGCGGGCGCGCCCGTGCCGTATCCGACCAGCACGTTCCCCGACGTCTCGGCCGGTCCGGTCCCGTCGCCCGCGGCGGCCTTCTCCGGACCCGTACCCGAACCCGTGGCGGCCGGCGCCGACTCCGACGCCCCCACGGCCACCGTCAGCAGCGGCGCGCCGACCGGCAGCTCCGAGCCCTCCTCGCCGTACCGCGCGGTCACCACGCCCCCGTAGGGACACGGCACTTCCACCATCGCCTTGGCCGTCTCGACCTCGACGACCGGCTGGTCGATCGCGACGACGTCGCCGACCGCCACCAGCCAGCGGACGATCTCGGCCTCGGTCAGCCCCTCACCGAGGTCCGGCAGCTTGAATTCGAGCACCTGGGCCATCAGCTGTCCGCCTCCCACTGAAGCCGCGCGACCGCGTCGAGCACCCGGTCCACACCCGGCAGATGGTGCTGTTCCAGCATGGGCGGCGGATACGGGATGTCGAACCCGGCGACCCGCAGGACCGGCGCCTCCAGATGGTGGAAGCACCGCTCGCCGATCCGGGCGGCGATCTCCCCGCCCGGCCCCCCGAAACCGTTGGACTCGTGGACGACCACCGCGCGGCCCGTGCGCCGTACGGAGGCGACGACCGTCTCGTCGTCGAAGGGCACCAGCGAGCGCAGATCCACCACTTCCAGGTCCCAGCCCTCCGCGCGCGCCGCCTCCGCGGCCTCCAGACAGACGGTGAGGGAGGGGCCGTACGTGACGAGCGTGGCGCTCAGTCCCGTACGCCGCACGACGGCCCGGCCGATGGGCTCCACCGTGGCGGGCGCCTCGGGCGACCACTGGGACTTCGACCAGTACAGCCGCTTGGGCTCCAGGAAGACCACCGGGTCGTCGGACGCGATGGCGGCCCGCAGCAGCCCGTACGCGTCGTCGACCGTCGCCGGGGTGACGACATGGAGACCGGGCGTCGCCATGTAGTACGCCTCGGAGGAATCGCTGTGGTGCTCGACGCCGCCGATCCCGCCGCCGTACGGCACGCGGATGGTGATCGGCATCGGCAGCGCGCCGCGCGTGCGGTTGCGCATCTTGGCGACATGGCTGGTCAGCTGCTCGAACGCCGGATAGGCGAAGGCGTCGAACTGCATCTCCACGACGGGCCGCAGCCCGTACATCGCCATGCCGACGGCCGTCCCGAGGATGCCCGCCTCGGCCAGCGGTGTGTCCGTGCAGCGGTCCTCGCCGAACTCGGCGGCCAGTCCGTCGGTCACCCGGAAGACCCCGCCGAGCGTGCCGACGTCCTCCCCGAGGACGTGGACGGTCGGGTCCTCGGCCATCGCGTCGCGCATCGCGCGCTGCAGCGCCTGCGCCATCGTGGCGGGCTTCGCCGCCCTGGCGGTCTTCGCGGCCGTGGCGGCAACGGTGGTCATCGGGCCTCTCCCTGCCCCGGCGCGTCGTCGGCCGGCTCGGCCGACGCGTCCAGCTCGGCCCGCAACTGGGCCGCCTGCTCGCGCAGTTGTGAGGTCTGCTCGGCGTAGACGTGCGCGAAGACATCCATGGGGTCCAGCTCCGGCTCGGCGTTCATCCGGTCGCGCAGCCGCGCGGCCATCGCGTCGGCGTCCTCGGCGGCCTTCCTGATCCCGGCCTCGTCGAGCATGCCGCGCTCCGTCAGCTCGTGCTCCAGCAGCCGGACCGGGTCGTGCGCGCGCCACGCCTCGACCTCGTCGTCACCGCGGTAACGCGTCGCGTCGTCCGCGTTCGTATGAGCCTCGATCCGGTACGTCACGGCCTCGACGAGCGTGGGGCCGCCACCGCTCCTGGCCCGCCGCACGGCCTCGGCGAGCACCGAGTGCACGGCCGGCGCGTCGTTCCCGTCGACCAGCCTGCCCGGCATTCCGTAGCCGACGGCCTTGTGGGCCAGCGACGGCGCCGCGGTCTGCTTGGCGAGGGGGACGGAGATGGCGAAGCCGTTGTTCTGCACGAGGAAGACGACCGGGGCGTTCCACACGGCCGCGAAGTTCAGCGCCTCGTGGAAGTCGCCCTCGCTGGTGCCGCCGTCGCCGACCAGGGCGAGCGCGACCACGTCGTCACCCTTCAGGCGCGCGGCGTGCGCCAGCCCGACGGCGTGCGGGAGCTGGGTGGCCAGCGGGGTGGAGAGCGGGGCGACGCGGTGCTCGCGCGGGTCGTAGCCCGTGTGCCAGTCGCCGCGCAGCAGCGTGAGGGCCTGGACGGGGTCGAGGCCGCGCGCCACGACGGCGAGGGTGTCGCGGTAGCTGGGGAAGAGCCAGTCCTGCTCCTGGAGCACCAGGGCCGCGGCGACCTCACAGGCCTCCTGGCCGGTGCTCGACGGGTACACGGCCAGCCGGCCCTGCTTGGTGAGGGCGGTGGCCTGCGCGTTGAACCGACGGCCGCGGACCAGCTCCGCGTAGAGCCGCAGCAGCAGCCCGGGGTCGGCGTCCGCCGCGGCCGCCGTACCCAGCACGCGGTACGGCTCGCGGTCGGGGAGCAACGGGGCGGGGTCCGTGCGGGGCTGCCACGCCGGGGGCGGGGTGGACCGGTGGACGACGGCACCCGGGGGCTCCTGGACCGTCGTGCTGCTCTTCTTCAACGCGTGCACCTCCTCATGGGAGTGGGCATGGGCGGCGCATGAGTGTGGTGCGCCTCACCTACCGATTGTTCGGTTGCCGCGCCATTTTGGCTACTGGCGGCTTCAGCCTGTGGACAAACGGTTCTGCACAGCCTGAGATGGGCACAAGGTGTCCACAAGCGGAGAGGTGGGGGACATGGCGGCTGAACAAATGGCCGAGGACTGGGAGCGCGCCGGGCAGCAGCTGCCGCCCCGGCCGCTGGACGCGATCGACCGGGACATCCTGCGCATCCTCCAGACCGACGGCCGCGCCTCGATACGGTCGGTGGCCGAGCGCGTCCATGTCTCGCGGGCCAACGCGTACGCCCGGATCAACCGGCTCGTCGAGGACCGTGTCATTCGCGGCTTCGGCGCCAGGATCAACCACGAACGGGCAGGTCAGGGCGCCTCCGCGTACATCACGCTCAAGATCGTGCAGAACTCGTGGCGCACCGTGCGCGAACAGCTCCAGGAACTGCCGGGAGCCACACACATCGCCCTGGTCAGCGGCGATTTCGACGTGCTGCTGCTGGTCCACGCCCCGGACAACCGGACGCTGCGCGAGCTGGTCCTCACCCGGCTCCAGGCGATCCCCGAGGTGCTGTCCACGCGCACCCTGCTGGTCTTCGAGGAGACCGACCTCGACCAGACGGCACCGCCCGCGCCCTGACCGGGCCGCGGGCAGTGCCTCCCCGGCCCCGGAAGGCGCCCGGAAGCGCTACTTCGATTCCGTACGCAGCCCGTCGAACGCCATCCGTACGACCGCCTCGGCCACCTGGTCGCTGTCGTACCCGCCGGCCGCCTGCGGCCGGTACCACTCCACCAGCGAGTTGATCATGCCGAAGAGCAGCCTCGTCGCCAGCCGGATGTCCATATCGGCGCGGAGGTCTCCGTCGTTCGCCGCCGCCTTCAGCAGATCGGCGACCCGCTGGTCGAACTCCCGCCGCCGCTCCATCGCCCAGCGCTCGGTCCTGGTGTTCCCGCGCACCCGCAGCAGCAGCGTCACATAGGGCAGCTCCGCCATCAGCACCTCGACCGTGCGGCGCGTCACGTACTCGACCCGCTCAATGGCCCTGCCCCGGCCGGCGCCCGGCTCGTCGAGGATCCCGAAGAGGCCGTCGATGGCCCGGCTGACCGCACGGCGCAGCAGTTCCTCCTTGCCCGCCACATGGTGGTAGATCGAGGACTTGGAGATACCGGCGGCCTTCGACAGATGCTCCATGGACGTGCCGTCGTAGCCGCGTTCGTTGAAGACGCCGACCGCGACGGTCAGCAGTGTCTCCGGGGTGTACGTGTCCCGCTTCGCGGTCGTCATGAGCCCGCCCCTTCCGACGCGACCTCGGCGGCGGCGCGCCGGCGCAGCGCCTGCGAGGCGGCGTACCGGCCGGACGGATACTCCTCGTGCAGCCGCTCCAGCAGGTAGAGCGTCCGGTCGGCCCCCAGCTCCGCGCCCCAGTCGAGCGGCCCGCGCGGGTAGTTCACCCCGAGCCGCATCGCGGTGTCGATGTCCTCCGCCGCCGCGACGCCGCGCGCCTCGGCGTCGAGCGCGAAGTCCACGAGCATGGCGACCGTGCGGCCCACGATCATGCCGGGGACGTCCGCGATCACGCTGACCTGCTTGCCGAGCGCCTGGAAGAGGCCGACGGCCGTACGGAGGGACTCCCCGGCCACCGTGGCGGACGGCGCCAGGGCTATCCGGGTCGCGGTGCGGTAGTCGAGCGCGAGGTCGAAGTGGATCAGCCGGAGGTCGGAGCTGTCCGCGGCCTCGCCGTCCGTGAGGAAGAGCCTTGTGCCGCAGGGCAGTTCGAGCCAGCCGGGGAATCCGGGGACGGCGTCCTCCTTACGTATGACCTCGATCCCGGCCTCCTCGATCAGCTCGGGCAGCACGCCCGCCGCGAACAGCTCGCCCTGGACGACCACGGACGACGGCGGGTCGGCGGGCGGCGCGGTGTGCGGTACGGGGGCGGTGGCGCCGTCCTCGTAGGAGAACCAGCCCCGGCCCGACTTGCGGCCGAGACCGCCCGACTCCACGAGCCGCCGCTGGGCGAGCGAGGGCGTGAACTTCGGGTCCTGGAAGAAGGATTCCCAGACGGAGCGGGTGACCGCCTCGTTGACGTCCTGGCCGATGAGATCGGTCAGTTCGAAGGGGCCCATCCGGAAGCCGCCCGACTCGCGCAGGACGGCGTCGATGGTCGCGGGGTCGGCGGCCCGTTCCTCGTACAGACGCAGCGCCTCGGCGTAGAAGGGCCTGGCGACGCGGTTCACGATGAAGCCCGGGGTGTCCGCGCAGCGCACGGGTGTCTTGCCCCACGCCGCCGCCGTCGCCCACGCGCGCGTGGCCGTCGTCTCCTCGGTCGCGTGGCCGCTGACCACCTCGACGAGCGGCAGGAGCGGCGCCGGGTTGAAGAAGTGCAGGCCGACGAAGCGGCCCGGGTGGCGCAGGGCGCCGGCGACGGCCGTGACGGAGAGGGAGGAGGTGTTGGTGGCGAGCAGGCAGTCGTCGGCGACGATGTCCTCCAGCGCCGCGAACAGCTCCTGTTTGACCGCCAGTTGTTCCAGGACGGCTTCCACGACGAGTGCGGCGTCGGCGAGTTCGGACAGGTCGGCGGCGGGGAGCAGCCGGGCCTTGGCGCTGTCGCGGGCCCCGGGGTCCAGCCTGCCCTTCTCGGTCAGCCGGTCCAGCCGGGTTCCGACGGCCTCCGCCGCCTGCTGGGCGCGGCCTGGCAGGGCGTCGTAGAGGCGCACGGGATGGCCGGCGACAAGAGCCACCTGGGCGATTCCCTGTCCCATCGTGCCGGTGCCGACCACCGCGACGACGCGAGAGCGCTCGATTGCAGTCATGAAACCGATCCTCCTGTATGAACTTCCGCCGCGGTACGGGACCTCCGCAAGGAGTCCGGTCCCCGGCGCCGATCCGCCGGAACGGGACCGCCCGCGACGGCGGGAAAACACCGGTTTTCCACAGCCCCCCTTGTCCCGACCGATCGTTCGGTTACTCTAACTCTGTCCGTTGCCCGTGTCCCGCTGTCCCACTTGTCCCCCTCCCGCCCAGCTCGACGAGGAGTTGGTCAGTCATGGCCGCCCAGCTCAGCCCCCAGCAGCTCAACGAGAAGCACCGGCCCACGCTCGACCGGGCCCTCGACGCGATCCGCGACCGCGCCTACTGGTCGCCGCACCCCGAGCACCCGAAGGCGTACGGGGAGAGCGCGCCGGCCGACGGCCTGGCCGCGTTCAAGGCCCTGCACGGCACCCGTATCGACCTGGACCAGCCGGGCACCGACGGCTGGACGGGCGGCGAGAGGTCGCCGTACGGACCGGAGCTCGGCGTCGAGTATCCGCACGCCGACGTGGACGTCCTGCTGCCCGCCATGCGCGCGGGCATGAGCGCCTGGCGCGCGGCCGGGCCCGAGACGCGCGCCCTGGTCAGCCTGGAGATCCTGGCCCGGATCAGCGCCCGCACCCACGAGTTCGCCCACGCGGTGATGCACACCAGCGGACAGGCGTTCATGATGGCGTTCCAGGCAGGCGGGCCGCACGCCCAGGACCGCGGCCTGGAGGCGGTGGCGTACGCGTATCAGGAGCAGACCCGTGTCCCCGCCGAGGCCGGCTGGTCGAAGCCGCAGGGCAAGCGCGATCCCCTGGAGCTGCGGAAGTCCTTCGCCGCCGCGCCGCGCGGCGTCTCGCTGCTGATCGGCTGCAACACCTTCCCGACGTGGAACGGCTATCCGGGCCTGTTCGCCTCGCTGGCCACCGGCAATCCGGTCCTCGTCAAGCCGCACCCGCGCGCGGTGCTGCCCCTCGCCCTCACGGTGCGGGTGGCCCGCGAGGTCCTCGCCGAGTCCGGCTTCGACCCGAATCTCGTCGCCCTGGCCACCGAGCACCCCGGCGAGGGCATCGCCAAGACCCTGGCGGTACGGCCCGAGGTCCGGATCATCGACTACACCGGGTCCACCGCCTTCGGCGACTGGCTGGAGACCAACGCCCGCCAGGCGCAGGTCTACACGGAGAAGGCCGGCGTCAACACGGTCCTCGTGGACTCCACCGACGACTACAAGGGCATGCTCGCCAATCTGGCCTTCTCGCTCTCCCTCTACAGCGGCCAGATGTGCACCACCCCGCAGAACCTCCTCATCCCGCGCGACGGCATCACGACGGACGCGGGCCCGAAGTCGTACGACGAGGTGGTCGCCGACCTGGCGGCCTCCGTGAGCGGCCTGCTCGGCGACGACGCCCGTGCCAACGGTCTGCTCGGCGCGCTGGTCAACCCGGACGTGAAGGCGAGGCTGGACGCCGCCGCCGGTCTGGGCGACGTGGCGCTGGCCTCGCGCGAGATCGCCAACCCGGACTTCCCGGACGCGGTGGTCCGCACACCGGCGATCGTCAAGGCCGACGGCTCGCGCAAGCAGTGGGACGCGGCGGAGGGCGGGAACGGCTCCGAGGCGCCGTATCTCGCCGAGTGCTTCGGCCCGGTCTCCTTCGCCGTCGCGATGGACTCGACCGAGGAGGCGCTGGAGCTGCTGCGCCGTACGGTGCGCGACAAGGGCGCGATGACGGTCGGCGCGTACACGACCTCGGAGGGAACGGAGCGCGCGGTCGAGGACGTCTGCCTGGAGGAGCTGGCCCAGCTCTCCCTGAACCTGACGGGGGGCGTCTATGTGAACCAGACGGCGGCCTTCTCCGACTTCCACGGCTCCGGCGGCAACCCGGCGGCGAACGCGGCGCTGTGCGACGCGGCCTTCGTGGCCAACCGCTTCCGCACGGTGGAGGTCCGCCGCCAGGGCTGACGGCCGGACAGGACCCGGGGCCCGGCCGTTCGACGGCGGCCGGGCGCGGGTCAGTTCGGACCGCCCCAGTGGAAGAGGGTCATGGCCACACTGGTGGCGAGGTTGTAGCTGGAGACCTGGGGCCGCATCGGCAGGGCCAGCAACGCGTCGGCGCGCTCCCGCAGTTCGGGTGAGAGCCCGTGCCGTTCGGAGCCGAAGGCCAGCAGCGCGTCGTCGGGGACGGTCACGGAGCGGATGTCGTCGCCCTCCGGGTCCAGGGCGTACAGCGGACCCGGGGGGAACGCGTCGAGGGCCAGCTGTTCCACCGCGGTGGCGAAGTGCAGCCCGGCGCCCGCGCGGACGGCGTTCGGATGCCATGGGTCGAGATCCCCGGTCGTCACCACCCCCGTCGCGCCGAAACCGGCCGCGAGCCGCACCACGGCCCCGACGTTCCCGAGATTGCGCGGATTGTCGAGCACGACCACCGGCGAGCGCCGGGGCGACGCCGCCAGCTCGGCCAGATTGACCCGGCGCTCCCGTCTGACGGCCAGGGCCATCACCCGCGTGGGATGCACCTTCGGCACCAGCCGCCGCAGTGCGTCGGCCGGCACCTCGACGACGGAGCGCCGCAGCGTGCCGGTCAGATCGTCGGCGAGTTCGGCCGCGAGAGCGAGCACGGACTCCTTGTCGCTCGTGAGGGCGAGCCGCACGTCCGCCCCGAACCGCAGCGCGTGCTTCAGCGCGTGGAAGCCGTCGAGCACCACGGCGCCGGGGGCGGTCTCCTGCCACAGCCGCACGGCGCTCGCGGGATCGACGTCGTTCATCGCCCCAGCGTAGGCGGGCGGGCGGGGCGAGCCGTCACCGGACGAGCGAAGCGTCCGCGCCGGCGGTGCCGGTGCCGGAGCCCGTACCCGTGCCGGAGTCCGATTCGGTACCGGTCCCGGTGACCGGTTTCCCGGAGTCGTCCCCCTGGCGCTGCCCGGGCACGCCGTCGCCCGCCGCCCGCTGGGGAAGCATCCGCGCGCTCCTGGCCGCCATGTCGCCGACGCGGACCAGGAAGCTCGTCGGCAGGAAGACCGCGTCGGCGGCGATCATGGCCAGCGAGAAGAACGGCAGCCCGAGCAGCAGGGCGATGCCCGCGTGCTCCAGCATCATCGCCACCAGCAGGACGTTCTTGACGCGCCGGTTGAAGAGCGTGAACGGGAAGGCGACCTGCACCATGACCGTGCCGTACGTCAGCACCATCACCATCACACCGCTGGACGCGAGGAGGTCGGAGAGCGCCGGCCAGGGGGCGAAGTAGTCCAGATTCAGCGGGTAGTACAGCGCGGTGCCGTCCTGCCAGCGCGAGCCCTGGATCTTGTACCAGCCGGCCGTGGCGTAGATCAGACAGACCTCGACCATGATCACGACGAGTGTGGCGTTGTGCGTGAGGTTCGCGAGGACGTCCAGCAGTGCGCGCGGCTGGCTCTTCGGCGCGTAGCGGTTGACCGCCCACCACAGCCCCTGCGAGATCCACAGCGTCCACAGCAGCGCGATCATCCACCACTCGCCGCCGGTCGAGTCCAGCAGCGTCCCCAGCAGGCCCGCACCGAGCACCACCCACAGGACCGGCCCGACCCGGTCGGCGGGCGCGGTCCCGCCGGACGCGACGACGCTCTCGGCGCGGGCCCGCCGGCGGGCGTCCAGCGACCAGACCTGGCCGCAGCGCGTGAGTACGAGGTAGATCGCCATCAGGTGGATGACGTTGTCGCCGCCGTCGCCCATGAAGATGCTGCGGTTCTGGAGGGACAGCACGCCCACCATGAACAGCACCGACATGGTGCGGGTGCGCCAGCCGAGCATCAGCAGGGCGCTGGACAGGACGGCGACGGCGTACACGATCTCGAACCAGACGCCGCTCTCGGACCACATCAGCGTGGTGAACGCGCCGTTGCCGGCGATCAGTTGCTGGGCCATGTCCCAGCTCCACGGGCTGCCGGGCCCGTACAGCTCACGTCGGTTCGGCAGCTCACGCAGCAGGAACAGGAGCCAGGCGGCGGCGAAGCCGATGCGGACGATCGCGCTCTGGTAGGGGCCGAGGGACCGGGACGTGACGCGCTGGAGGGCGAGCGCGGCCTTGCGGTCGGTGGTCAGCTCGTGGGCGGAGCGGCTCATCGGCGGGCCTCCGTACGGGCGTCGTCGCGCGCGCCGTTGCCCGCGCCCTCGTTCCGGACGCCTTCGGCCAGGTCGTCGGAGGTCACGGTCCACCACGGGAAGACCCGGTAGCCGGGCTTGGTGTTGATCTTCTCTTCACTCCACGGGGGCGCCGCGACCGCCCGGGTGACGGACCTCAGCTGAATGCGTTCGACGGGACCGCCGAGATCGTGGGCCTCAAGGCGCAGCATCGCTATCCGGCGTATGTAGCGCTCGGAGAGCTGTCCGCGCAGACCGTTGGGGCGCGCCTTCTCGTCGTGGGAATCGACGTAGAAGTCCCAGCCCCGGCGCAGCTCGTTCTGGTCGACATGGCTGGGGAGGAGGTTGCCGCGGATCGCCCTGGCGTCCTCCTCGGTGAGGTTGATCCAGCCGGTCGTGCCGCGTGATCCGTCCGTCCGGTCGACCTCGGCGCGCACCTCGACGGCGATGTTCTGCTGGAGGGGGTTGGGCGCGAAGAGTTTCCAGTTCTGCTCGAACTCCGGGAACACCCAGTCGCCGACTTCCTCGCCGTACTTCTTCGAGACCGTGTTGTCGGGCGCGACGTGCAGGAACACCATGGCCACATGGCCCACGGCGAGCAGCGCGACGACCGCGAGGGCGACCGCGGCGACCACTTGGTACGGGAAGGAGAGCCCGGCTATCCCCCGCGGCGGACCCGCTGGTGGACCCGGTTCCGGTGCCGGGTTCCCACCCTTGTCGTCGTACGAATCCATCCCGCCCCGATCCCCGTGTTTCCACAGTGGGTTATCCACAGGGTTGACACCCTACGGGCCGCCGACCGACCATTGAAGTCCATGAACCGAACGATCGGTCGGTAGGGGGCCCGGATGACGGCAGTGACCGCGGGGACGGCTGTGGAGGCAACGGTGGAGACGACGGCAGAGGAAGCCGAGGCGGCGTTCGACGCCGCCGTGGCCGCCGACGAGCGCATCGAGCCCCGCGACTGGATGCCGGAGGCCTACCGCGCATCGCTCGTCCGCCAGATGGCCCAGCACGCGCACTCGGAAATCATCGGCATGCAGCCGGAGGCGAACTGGATCACGCGCGCGCCCTCGCTGCGGCGCAAGGCGATCCTGATGGCCAAGGTGCAGGACGAGGCGGGACACGGGCTGTATCTCTACAGCGCGGCGGAGACCCTCGGCACGAGCCGTGACGAGCTGCTCGACAAGCTCCACGCCGGCCGCCAGAGATACTCGTCGATCTTCAACTATCCGACGCTGACCTGGGCGGACGTCGGTGCGATCGGCTGGCTGGTGGACGGCGCGGCGATCACGAACCAGGTCCCGCTCTGCCGCTGCTCCTACGGCCCGTACGCCCGCGCGATGGTCCGTATCTGCAAGGAGGAGTCCTTCCACCAGCGGCAGGGGTACGAGTCACTGCTCGCCCTGAGCCGGGGCACCCCCGCGCAGCACGAGATGGCGCAGGACGCGGTGAACCGCTGGTGGTGGCCGTCGCTGATGATGTTCGGCCCGCCGGACGACGAGTCGGCGCACTCCGTGCAGTCGATGATCTGGAAGATCAAGCGGCACTCGAACGACGAACTCCGGCAGCGGTTCGTGGACATCTGCGTCCCCCAGGCCGAGACGCTCGGCCTCACGCTCCCCGACCCGGACCTGAAGTGGAACGAGGAGCGGGGACAGCACGACTTCGGAGCGATCGACTGGACCGAGTTCCGGGAGGTCCTGAAGGGCAACGGCCCCTGCAACGAACAGCGGATCGGCCAGCGGCGCCGTGCCCACGAGGAAGGCGCCTGGGTGCGCGAGGCGGCCACGGCGTACGCGGCGAAGCACGCCGGGAAGAACGCGGTCCCGAGCGCGGTCGCAGCCGCGGCCGGGGACACGGTGGAGCACGTGGAGAAAGAGGCGACGGCATGAGCGGATCGACCCAGTGGCCTCTGTGGGAGGTGTTCGTCAGGTCCCGCCGCGGGCTGTCGCACACACACGCCGGAAGCCTGCACGCCCCGGACGCGGAGATGGCCCTGCGCAACGCGCGCGATCTCTACACCCGCCGCAGCGAAGGGGTGTCAATCTGGGTGGTCCCCTCCGCCTCGGTCACCGCCTCGTCGCCGGACGAGAAGGACGCCTTCTTCGAACCGGCCGGTGACAAGCCGTACCGCCACCCGACGTTCTACGAGATCCCCGAGGGGGTGCGTCACCTGTGACCGGCACCCCGACCCGGACCGGGACCGACACCACGGCCCTCGCCCTCGCCGACGACGCGCTGATCCTGTCGCACCGGCTGGGGGAGTGGGCGGGACACGCGCCCGAGCTCGAAGAGGACGTGGCCCTCGCCAACATCGCGCTGGACCTGCTGGGCCAGGCCCGGGTCCTGTACTCCCTCGTGGGGGACGAGGACGAGCTGGCCTTCCTGCGCGAGGAGCGCGCCTTCCGCAACCTCCAACTGGTCGAGCAGCCCAACGGCGACTTCGCGCACTCGATCGCGCGCCAGCTCTACTTCTCCACCTACCAGCGGCTCCTGTACGGCGCTCTGGCGGGCGGTGACGGCCCCTTCGCCGGGCTCGCCGCCAAGGCCGTGAAGGAAGTCGACTACCACCAGGACCACGCCGAGCAGTGGACGCTTCGGCTCGGTGACGGCACCGCCGAGAGCCATGAGCGGATGCAGCGGGCCTGTACGGCGCTGTGGCGGTTCACCGGCGAGATGTTCGAACCCATGGGCGGCGACGGGCCGGACGGGCTGGACGGCGTCAACAGGCAGGAGATGGAGGAGAGCTGGCTCTCCTCCATCACCGCCGTGCTGGAGCGCGCGACACTGACCGTGCCCGACGGACCGCGCTCCGGGGCATGGGCGGCGGGCGCGGGCCGACAGGGCCTGCACACCGAATCCTTCGGCCGGCTGCTCGCCGAGATGCAGCACCTGCACCGCAGCCACCCGGGGGCGTCATGGTGACCGGCACGAGCCGGCCCACGGCCCTGGAGAGCGAACTGCGCGCCCTGGCCGGGTCCGTGCCCGACCCGGAGCTGCCGGTGGTGACGCTGGAGGAGCTGGGCGTGCTGCGCGCCGTCCATGTCTCGGGCCCCGGCCGGGTCGAGGTCGAGCTGACCCCGACCTACACCGGCTGCCCCGCGATCGAGACGATGTCCTCGGACATCGAGCGGGTCCTGCACGACCACGGAATACCGGACGTCTCCGTCGTCACGGTGCTCTCCCCCGCCTGGTCGACGGACGACATCAGCGCCGAAGGGCGGCGCAAGCTCGCGGACTTCGGCATCGCCCCGCCCCGCCCGCACAGCACGGACGGACCGGTGCCGCTCACCCTCGCCATCCGCTGCCCGCACTGCGGCTCGACGGACACCGAGCTGCTCAGCAGGTTCTCCTCGACCGCGTGCAAGGCGCTGCGCCGCTGCACGGCCTGCCGTGAACCCTTCGACCACTTCAAGGAGTTGTAGATGTTCCATCCGCTCCGCGTCAGCGAGGTCGAGCGGCTCACGGACGACTCGGTTACCGTCACCTTCGCCGTGCCCCCCGAGCTGGACGAGACGTTCCGGCACACGCCCGGACAGCACATCGCGCTGCGCCGGGTCGTGAACGGCGAGGAGATCCGCCGTACGTACTCGATCTGCACGCCCGCAGGCGAGCGCCCCGTGCTGCGGGTGGGCATCAGGCTGGTCGAAGGCGGCGAGTTCTCCACGTACGCGATCAAGGAACTGGCCGTGGGCGACACGGTCGACGTCATGGAGCCGACCGGGCGCTTCCGGCTGGAGCCGCGCGCCGGGCACTTCGTGGCGATCGTCGGCGGCAGCGGCATCACCCCGGTGCTGTCGATCGCCTCGACGCTCCTCGCGCGGGAGCCGGACGCCCGGTTCTGTCTGATCCGCAGTGACCGCACGGTGGCTTCGACGATGTTCCTGGAGGAGGTCGCGGACCTCAAGGACCGCCATCCGGACCGCTTCCAGCTGGTCACGGTGGTGTCCAGGGAGGAGCAGCAGACCGGGCTCCCGTCAGGCCGGCTGGACGAGGAACGGCTGGCGGGACTGCTGCCCGCGCTGCTCTCGGTGGACAGTGTCGACGGCTGGTTCCTGTGCGGTCCGCTCGGGCTGGTCAAGGGCGCGGAGCGGGCCCTGCGCGCCCTCGGCGTCCGGCGGAACGCGATCCACCAGGAGATCTTCCACGTGGACGACGGCGCGCCGGGCGCGACCACGCCCGCCATGACCGCCGCCGCGTCGGCCGCCCCCGGCGGCAGCAAACTCACCGCGACGCTCGACGGCCGCTCCGGCAGCTGGCCCGTCCAGGACGGGGACTCCCTGCTGGAGACGGTGCTGCGCAGCCGGGCGGACGCGCCGTACGCCTGCAAGGGCGGCGTCTGCGGGACCTGCCGGGCCTTCCTCGTCTCGGGCGAGGTGCGGATGGACCGCAACTACGCCCTGGAGCCGGAGGAAACGGAAGCGGGCTACGTGCTGGCCTGCCAGTCCCGTCCGGCGACCGCCGAGGTCGAGCTGGACTTCGACCGCTGACACCGGGGGCGCTGGGCGGCGGGGCCGGCGGTACTCGTACCGCCGGCACGACGGCCCGTCAGAGCACCAGCGCGGGGCTGCCGTTGTCGGTCACCATCGGCCGGCCCGCGCCGTCCCAGGCCTGCATCCCGCCCTCGACGTTCGCCGCGTCGACGCCCTGCCCCACCAGGTACTGCGTGACCTGCGCGGACCTGCCGCCGACCCGGCACATGACATAGGCCCGGCGCCCGTCGGCGACGGCCTCGGTCACCTCACCGAGGCGCCCGACGAACTCGCTCATCGGAATGTGCAGCGCACCCTCGACATGGCCCGCCGCCCATTCGTCGTTCTCCCGGACGTCGAGCACCAGGGCGTCGGACGGGACGGCCGCGACATCCACCGTGGGCAGCGGGGCGAAACTCATGTGATGCGCCTTCTCTCGTACGTGTGTGTATGCGGGTGCGACAGGTACAGCCTCGCGCACGGGACGGCCTCAGGACTCCACCAGCCTGGCCAGTTCGGACTCGCGTCCCGAGACCTCGGCGAGCAGCTGCTCGGCGATCTCCTCCAGCAGCCGGTCGGGGTCGTCGGGCGCCATCTGAAGCATCGCACCGATCGCGCTCTGCTCCAGTTCCTGCGCCAGCAGCGTCAGCATCTCCTTGCGCTCGGCGAGCCACTCCAGCCGGGCGTAGAGCTCCTCGTTCTCGCTCGGACGCGGTTCCTCCGGCGGGGGCCCCGCCGCCCACTCCTCGGCGAGCTGCCTGAGCAGTGCCTCGTCCCCGCGCCCGTAGGCCGCGTTCACGCGGGTGATGAACTCCTCACGCCGGGCCCGCTCGGTCTCCTCCTGCGCCAGATCCGGGTGCGCCTTGCGGGCCAGGTCGCGGTAGAGCTTGCGCACCTCGTCGGTCGGCCGCACCCGCTTCGGCGGCTGCACGGGCTGATCGGTCAGCATCGCGGCGGCCTCCGCCGAGAGACCGTCGGAGTCGAGCCAGTCGTGGAAGAGCTCCTCGATACCCGGCATCGGCTGCACCATCGCCCGGGCCTCACGCGCCTTGCGCAGATCCTCGGGGTCGCCCGACCGGGACGCGCGGGCCTCGGCGATCATCGCGTCCAGCTCGTCCAGCCGCGCGTACATCGGGCCCAGCCGCTGGTGGTGCAGCCGCGAGAAGTTCTCCACCTCGACCCGGAACGTCTCCAGCGCGATCTCGAAC
>NZ_JAAPBF010000168.1 GCF_022695985.1 Streptomyces sp. NP-1717
CCGTCGCTCGGCATGTGCGCCGTCGAGCCGCTGCCCGGCGGCTGGCTGCTGACCGTGGAGGAGGAGCCGCCGCCGGACGCGCCCAGCAAGGTCGTGCTGGACCTGAGCCGGCCCCGGCGCCAGTCCGTCACGGTCTCGGGGGCGGCGGGCAGCTGGGCGCAGGAACTGACCCCGCGCCACGCGGAGCTGCTGTACGTGCTGGCCGTGCGCCGGGAGGGGCGGAGCGCGGCGGAGCTGGCGGCCGACGTCTTCGGGGACCCGACGCGCACGGTGACGGTGCGGGCCGAGATGTCGCGGGTGCGGCGTCATCTGGCGGGGGTGCTGGCCCACCGGCCGTACCGCTTCAAGGAGGAGGTCGAGGTGACGGTCGTACGGCCGGAGCGCCTGGCCGATCTGCTGCCCCACTCGACCGCTCCGGCGGTGACGGACGGGCGGGTCGCGAATGACCCGCCGCGGCCGGTTTGGCCGGAAGAAGACCGCGTGGTTCCCTGACGACCATGAGCATCACTGTGACCACCTGGTCCCTGGAACAGACCTCACCGGCCGATCTGCGGCCGGCCACGGCGCCCGGCGGGGACGTGCGGATCGTCCGCTCCGAGGTCCCCTCGGCGGAGTTCAGCCGGTTCCTCTACACCGCGGTCGGCGGCGACATCCGCTGGACCGACCGGCTCTCCCTGTCGTACGAGGAGTGGCACGAGGCCGTCTCCCGGCCGGGGGTCGAGACGTGGGTGGCGTACGAGAGGGGCACCCCGGCCGGTTACGTGGAGCTGGAGGCGCAGGACGACGGCACGGTCGAGATCGTGTACTTCGGGCTCATCCCGGCCTTCCGGGGCCGCCGTATCGGCGGGCATCTGCTGTCGTACGGTGTGGCGCGCGCCTGGGACATGGCGGAGCGCCGGCCGGAGCGCACGCCGACGAAGCGGGTCTGGCTGCACACCTGCTCCAAGGACGGGGAGCACGCGATGGACAACTATCTGCGGCGCGGCTTCACCCTCTTCGACACCAAGGTGACCGAGGAGCCGGACGTGGCGGCGCCGGGGCCGTGGACCGGCGCCCACCCCACACCTCATCCCGAATAGTGGGACACTCGCGTCCACATCGTGGATCGCGGTGGACTGCCCTCAGATCCGCGTGCCAGGCTTCCCCCATGTCTACAGCTGGAATTGCCTTGGTGAGTCGGCGGCACGTCGATCTCTGCCGCATGTCCAGCGCCATCTGTCGAGCGAGCTGACCAGCACAGCTCCTGTCGCTCCTCCTCGCTCGCCCCCGCTCGACCCTCCCTCTGCGCACCGCTGCGCCGCCAGCCCCGTGTGCAGGTCAGAGCCGCCCTCCGTAGTCCCGAAGGACGTATCCAGCCATGGCCGCCATCCCTGAGAAGCCCCCTGCCGCCACGCCCCGCCGCAAGGTGAGCCGTCACCGCGGCGAGGGCCAGTGGGCCGTGGGTCATTTCACTCCCCTCAACGCCAACGAGCAGACCAAGAAGGACGACGACGGTCTCAATGTGCGGACACGCATTGAGACGATCTACTCGAAGGCCGGATTCGACTCCATCGACCCCGCCGACCTGCGCGGACGGATGCGCTGGTGGGGGCTGTACACCCAGCGCAAGCCCGGCATCGACGGCGGCAAGACCGCGATCCTGGAGCCGGAGGAGCTGGACGACAAGTACTTCATGCTGCGGGTCAGGATCGACGGCGGCCGGCTGACCACCGAGCAGTTGCGGGTCATCGGCCAGATCTCGCACGAGTTCGGCCGGGACACCGCCGACATCACCGACCGGCAGAACATCCAGCTGCACTGGATCCGGATCGAGGACGTCCCCGAGATCTGGCGCCGGCTGGAGGACGTCGGCCTGTCGACCACCGAGGCCTGCGGTGACACGCCGCGCGTGATCCTCGGCTCACCCGTCGCGGGCGTGGCCGAGAACGAGATCATCGACGGCACACCGGCGATCGACGAGATCAACGAACGGTTCATCGGCACCAAGGAGTTCTCGAACCTCCCGCGCAAATTCAAGACGGCCGTCTCGGGATCGCCGCTGCTCGACGTCGCGCACGAGATCAACGACATCGCCTTCGTCGGTGTCGAGCACCCCGACCACGGCCCCGGCTTCGACTTGTGGGTCGGCGGCGGGCTGTCGACCAACCCCAGGATCGGGCAGCGGCTGGGCGCCTGGGTCCCGCTGGACGAGGTCGCCGACGTGTGGGCCGGGGTCATCGGGATCTTCCGCGACTACGGCTACCGCAGGCTGCGCACCCGCGCCCGGCTGAAGTTCCTCCTCGCCGACTGGGGCCCGGAGAAGTTCCGGCAGATCCTTCAGGACGAGTACCTGAAGCGGACGCTCGTCGACGGCCCCGCGCCCGCGGCGCCCGTGGAGGAGTGGCGCGACCACGTCGGTGTGCACCGCCAGAAGGACGGCCGCTTCTACGTCGGCTTCGCGCCGCGCGTCGGCCGGGTGGACGGCCCGACCCTGAAGAGGATCGCGGACCTCGCCGAGGAGCACGGCTCCGGCCGCGTACGGACCACCGTCGAGCAGAAGATGATCGTGCTCGACGTGGCCGAGGACCGGATCGAATCGCTCGTGGCGGGCCTGGAAGCGCTCGGTCTGCGGGTCAAGCCCTCGCCCTTCCGGCGCGGCACGATGGCCTGCACCGGTATCGAGTTCTGCAAGCTGGCCATCGTCGAGACCAAGGCGCGCGGCGCCTCGCTGATCGACGAACTGGAAGCCCGCATCCCCGACTTCGACCAGCCGATCACCATCAACGTCAACGGCTGCCCCAACGCCTGCGCCCGCATCCAGGTCGCGGACATCGGTCTCAAGGGCCAGCTGATGCTCGACGGCGACGGCAACCAGGTCGAGGGCTACCAGGTGCACCTCGGCGGCGCGCTCGGTCTGGAGCCCTCGTTCGGCCGCAAGGTCCGCGGTCTGAAGGTCACCGCCGACGAACTCCCCGACTACGTCGAGCGCGTCCTGACCCGCTTCCAGAAGGAGCGCGAGAGCGACGAGCGCTTCGCCACCTGGGCGGCCCGCGCGTCCGAGGAGGCGCTGTCGTGAGCGAACGCGCCGCCCCGTTCCACTGCCCCTACTGCGGTGACGAGGACCTGCGCCCGAACGAACAGGGCCACGGCGCCTGGGAATGCGGGGCCTGCAACCGGGCCTTCCAGCTGAAGTTCCTCGGGCTGCTGACCCGTGGCCTGACGACGGACGACGGAGGGGAACGGATATGACGACTCTCACCGGGACCGGCGCACAGACGGCCGACGACAAGCGGGCGGCCGACGAGAAGGCCGCCGCACTCAGGGACCTGGCCGAACGCGCGGGCCGCGAACTCGAGGACGCGTCCGCCCTGGAGATCCTGACCTGGGCCACCACCACCTTCGGCGCGCGCTTCTGCGTCACCTCCTCCATGGAGGACGCGGTGGTCGCCCATCTCGCCTCCCGCGCCCTGCCCGGCGTCGACGTGGTCTTCCTCGACACCGGCTACCACTTCCCCGAGACGATCGGCACCCGGGACGCCGTCGCCGCCGTGATGGACGTCAACGTCATCACGCTCACCCCCCGGCGGACGGTGGCCGAGCAGGACGCCGAGCACGGCCCCGAGCTGCACGACCGCGACCCCGACCTGTGCTGCGCCCTGCGCAAGGTCAAGCCCCTCGAAGAGGGCCTGACCGCGTACGACGCCTGGGCGACGGGGCTGCGCCGCGACGAGTCGCCGACCCGCGCGAACACCCCGGTCGTCGGCTGGGACGACAGGCGCCGCAAGGTCAAGGTCTCGCCGATCGCCCGCTGGACCCAGGAGGACGTGGAGGCGTACGTAGCCGAACACGGCGTCCTCACCAACCCGCTGCTCCAGGACGGTTACGCCTCCGTGGGCTGCGCACCCTGCACCCGCCGGGTGCTGGAGGGCGAGGACGCCCGCGCCGGCCGCTGGGCCGGCAACTCCAAGACCGAATGCGGGCTGCACTGATGAGCCGTACCGAGCAGGGCGCGACAATCTGGCTCACCGGACTGCCCAGCGCGGGCAAGACCACCATCGCCGTCGAACTGGCCGGCCGGCTGCGCGCCGAGGGCCACCGCGTGGAGGTCCTGGACGGCGACGAGATCCGCGAGTTCCTCTCCGCGGGGCTCGGCTTCGGCCGCGAGGACCGGCACACCAACGTGCAGCGGATCGGCTTCGTCGCCGAACTGCTGGCGTCGAACGGTGTCAAGGCTCTGGTGCCGGTGATCGCCCCGTACACCGACAGCCGCGAGGCCGTACGCAAGCGCCACCAGAGCGAGGGGACCGCGTATCTGGAGGTGCACGTCGCGACCCCGGTCGAGGTGTGCTCCGTACGGGACGTGAAGGGCCTGTACGCCAAGCAGGCGGCCGGCGAGATCAGCGGTCTCACGGGCGTCGACGATCCCTACGAGGCCCCCGAGGTGCCCGATCTGCGGATCGAGTCGCACACGCAGTCCGTGCAGGAGTCCGCGGCGGCGCTCCACGCGCTGCTCACCGAGAGGGGTCTGGCCTGATGACCACCACCGTCGCATCCGTCACCGGCGGAACGGATGGCAGCGACCGCGGCGAGGGGGCCGGGGGCGCGGGCGAGGCGCCGTACGCCCTGAGTCATCTGGACGCCCTGGAGTCGGAGGGTGTGCACATCTTCCGTGAGGTGGCGGGCGAGTTCGAGCGGCCGGTGATCCTCTTCTCCGGCGGCAAGGACTCCATCGTCATGCTGCACCTGGCGCTGAAGGCGTTCGCGCCGGCGCCGGTGCCCTTCACGCTGCTGCACGTCGACACCGGTCACAACTTCCCCGAGGTGCTGGCCTACCGCGACCGTACGGTGGCCGAGCACGGGCTGCGCCTGCACGTGGCGTCCGTGCAGGAGTACATCGACGCGGGGACGCTGCGCGAGCGACCGGACGGCACCCGCAACCCGCTCCAGACGCTGCCGCTGACGGAGAAGATCCAGGCCGAGCGGTTCGACGCGGTCTTCGGCGGTGGCCGCCGCGACGAGGAGAAGGCGCGGGCGAAGGAGCGGGTGTTCTCGCTGCGCGACGAGTTCTCGCAGTGGGACCCGCGCCGCCAGCGCCCGGAGCTGTGGCAGCTCTACAACGGACGGCACGCGCCGGGCGAGCACGTCCGGGTCTTCCCGCTGTCCAACTGGACCGAGCTGGACGTGTGGCAGTACATCGCACGCGAGGGCATCGAACTGCCGGAGATCTACTTCGCGCACGAGCGTGAGGTGTTCAACCGCCACGGCATGTGGCTGACGGCCGGCGACTGGGGCGGCCCCAAGGACGGCGAGCCCACCGAGACCCGTCTCGTGCGCTACCGCACCGTCGGCGACATGTCCTGCACAGGCGCCGTCGACTCCGACGCCACCACGCTGGACGCCGTCATCACGGAGATCACCGCCTCCCGCCTCACCGAACGCGGCGCCTCCCGCGCCGACGACAAGATGTCCGAGGCCGCCATGGAAGACCGCAAGCGCGAAGGGTACTTCTAACGATGACGACCACCGGGCACCCGGCAGCGGACCAGCTGGCCGAGCAGTTGTCGGCCACCACTCTGCTGCGCTTCGCCACCGCCGGTTCCGTGGACGACGGCAAGTCCACGCTGGTGGGGCGGCTGCTGCACGACTCGAAGTCCGTGCTCACCGACCAGTTGGAGGCCGTCGAGCGCGCCTCGCTCGGCCGCGGCCAGGACACCCCCGACCTGGCGCTGCTCACGGACGGGCTGCGCGCCGAGCGCGAACAGGGCATCACCATCGATGTCGCCTACCGCTACTTCGCCACGCCCCGGCGCCGGTTCATCCTCGCCGACACCCCCGGGCATGTGCAGTACACCCGGAACATGGTGACCGGCGCCTCCACCGCGGAGCTGGCCGTCGTGCTGGTCGACGCGCGCAACGGGGTGGTCGAGCAGACCCGCCGGCACGCGGCGGTCGCGGCCCTGCTGCGGGTACCGCACGTGGTGCTGGCCGTGAACAAGATGGACCTCGTGGAGTACGCGGAGCCCGTGTTCGCCGCGATCGCCGAGGAGTTCACCGCGTACGCCGCCTCGCTGGGCGTCCCCGAGGTCACCGCGATCCCGATCTCGGCGCTGGCCGGGGACAACGTGGTGGAGCCCTCGGGACACATGGACTGGTACGGCGGGCCGACCGTCCTGGAGCATCTGGAGACCGTCGCCGTCAGCCACGACCTGTCCGGCTGCCCGGCCCGCTTCCCCGTCCAGTACGTGATCCGGCCGCAGAGCGCCGAACACCCCGACTACCGCGGCTACGCGGGCCAGATCGCCTCCGGCGTGCTGCGCGTCGGCGAGGCCGTGACCGTGCTGCCGTCGGGACGCACCAGCACCATCGAGGGCATCGACGCGCTCGGTGGGAGCGTCGACATCGCGTGGGCGCCGCAGTCGGTGACGATCCGGCTGGCCGACGACGTGGACGTCTCGCGCGGCGATCTGATCGCGCCCAGCTCCGGTGTCCCGGCGAGCACGCAGGACGTCGAGGCGACCGTCTGCCATGTCGCGGACCGGCCGCTCACCGTCGGCCAGCGGGTGCTGCTGAAGCACACGACCCGCACGGTGAAGGCGATCGTGAAGGACATCCCGTCCCGGCTCACCCTGGACGACCTGTCGCAGCACCCCGCGCCGGGCCGGCTCGTCGCCAACGACATCGGCCGGGTCACGGTCCGCACGGCCGAGCCGCTGGCGCTCGACGCGTACCGCGACTCGCGCCGTACCGGCTCCTTCATCCTGATCGACCCGGCCGACGGCACCACGCTGTCGGCCGGCATGGCGGGCGACTCGTTCGCCGCCGAACCGCCGCCCGCCCCGGCCCGGGACGCCGCCGACGACGAGGGCTGGGACTTCTGATGCCCGTCGAGATGGTGGACGCGTTCGCGACGTTCGCGAAGGAGGGCGGCCGGGTCGGCAGCGGCGCCCTCGGCGCGGGGACCGGCGGGGTGGCGCGATGTGCGCGCTGACGTACGCGCACCGCACGCGCGCCCAGAGCACCGGCGAGAGGGCCGTGTCACGCCCGCCACATCTGTTCCGCCGAAGACCTGCCGACCTCCCGGCCACGCCGCCTCGTCACCGAGGGACGTGAGCACGGGCCGACGAGAGGAAAACCTCCCGTGCCAGCCACCCGCACCGTCCGGCGCCGCCGGCGTACCGTCGCCGCCGTCGCGGCCCTGCCCCTCCTCGCCGTGGTACTCGGCGCCTGTGGCTACGGCTCCGAGAGCGAGAAGGACGAGAAGGCCGCCCCCGCCGCCAAGGGCGAGAAGACAGGCGGCCTCGACGAGGTGAAGATCGGCTACTTCGCCAACATCACGCACGCCACCGCGCTGGTCGGTCTCCAGGAGGGCCTGATCCAGAAGGAGTTGGGCGGCACCAGGATCAAGCCGCAGGTCTTCAACGCCGGCCCCTCGGAGATCGAGGCGCTCAACGCGGGCGCGATCGACATCGGCTGGATCGGCCCCTCCCCCTCGATCAACGGCTTCACGAAGTCGAAGGGCCAGAACCTCCGGATCATCTCCGGCTCCGCCTCCGGCGGTGTCTCGCTCGTCGTGAACCCGGAGAAGATCAAGTCCCTCGACGACCTCAAGGGCAAGCGCATCGCGACGCCGCAGCTCGGCAACACGCAGGACGTGGCGCTGCTCAACTACCTGTCGGAGAAGGGTCTGAAGGTGGACACCAACACCGGCAAGGGCGACGTCACCGTCATCCGGCAGGACAACAAGCAGATCCCCGCCTCCTTCGAGTCCGGTTCGCTGGACGGCGCGTGGGTGCCCGAGCCGACCGCGTCGAAGCTCGTCGCGGGCGGCGGTTCGGTGCTGCTGGACGAGAAGAAGCTGTGGAAGGACGGCAAGTTCGTCATCACGAACGTGATCGTCTCCCAGAAGTTCCTCAAGGAGCACCCGGACGTCGTCGAGGCGGTGCTGCGCGGCTCGGTGAAGACGAACGCCTGGATCAACGAGAACCCGGACGAGGCTAAGGCCGCGGCCAACGCCAAGCTCAAGGCGGACTCGGGGGCGGCGCTGCCGCCCGAGGTGATCGACCCGGCCTGGAAGAACGTCGACATCACCGACGACCCGCTGGCCTCCACGCTGAGTGTGTCGTCCGAGCACGCGGTGAAGGCGGGCCTGCTCGAAGACCCGCTGCTCGACGGCATCTACGACCTGTCGCTGCTGAACAAGGTGCTGAAGGCGGACGGCGGGCCGGTGATCGACGACGCCGGTCTCGGCGCCGAGTAGGCCGAGCAGCGCATCAGTTGTCCGACCCGACCCGCAACCGGATCGCCCCCAGGAGGTGTGACTCATGGCCACCGCACTCGTCAAGCCGGCCGAAACGGTCGACACGCGGCCGTACGCCACCCGTCTCGACCACGTGTCCAAGTCGTTCGGCCGCCCCGGCGGCCGGCAGCTCGTGCTGGACGACGTCAGCATCGACGTGGCGCCCGGCGAGTTCGTGACCCTGCTGGGGGCGTCCGGCTGCGGAAAATCCACCCTGCTCAACCTGGTCGCCGGGCTCGACCTGCCGTCGGCGGGGACCATCGACGTCCCCGGCGGCCGGCCCGCGCTGATGTTCCAGGAGCACGCGCTGTTCCCGTGGCTGACCGCGGGCAGGAACATCGAACTCGCCCTGAAGATGCGGGGCATGCCGAAGGCCGAGCGGCGCGGCGAGGCCGAGCGGCTGCTTGAGCTGGTACGGCTGAAGGGCGCGTACGGCAAGCGGGTGCACGAGCTGTCCGGCGGTATGCGCCAGCGGGTCGCGCTGGCCCGCGCACTGGCGCAGGACAGCCAACTGCTGCTGATGGACGAGCCGTTCGCCGCGCTCGACGCCATCACCCGGGATGTGCTCCACGAGGAGCTGACCCGGATCTGGGCCGAGACGAACGTGTCGGTCCTGTTCGTCACGCACAACGTCCGCGAGGCGGTGCGGCTCGCGGAGCGCGTGGTGCTGATGTCGTCCCGGCCGGGGCGGATCGCGCGGGAGTGGCGTATCGACATCCCGCAGCCGCGCCGGATCGAGGACGCCGCCGTGGCGGACCTGTCCGTGGAGATCACCGAACAGCTGCGGGGGGAGATCCGCCGACATGGCCAGCACTGAGACCGGGGCTCCCGGAGCCGCCGGGGCGTCCGGGACCGCGGACGCGTCCGGGGGCGACGCCTCCGGCACGAAGCCGCCGAAGAGCCAGAAGGTGTCCAAGGAGGATCTGGCGGGCCTGGAGGCCGGCCTGGACGCCCTGGAGACCAGGACCGCCGAGCGGGTGTCGCTGGGCAGCGTCCTGCTCTCCAAGATCGTCCCGCCGCTCGTGGCGGTCGTCCTGGTGATCACGGTCTGGCAGCTCGCCGCCGCCTCCGATCTCAAGCCCGACTACGTACTGCCGGGGCCGCTCGACGTCTGGCACTCCATCGAGAAGATGTGGCTGGACGGCACCCTGCTCGGCTACATCTGGACCAGCATCTCGCGCGGCGCGCTGGGCTTCGCGGTCTCCGTCGCCATCGGTACCCCGCTGGGGCTGCTGGTCGCACGGGTCAAGGTGGTACGGGCCGCGATCGGACCGATTTTGTCCGGCCTCCAGTCCCTGCCGTCCGTGGCCTGGGTGCCCGCGGCGATCATCTGGTTCGGCCTGACCGACGCCACCATCTACGCGGTGGTGCTGCTGGGCGCCGTGCCGTCCATCGCCAACGGCCTGGTGGCGGGCGTCGACCAGATCCCCCCGCTGTATCTGCGGGCCGGGCGGACCATCGGCGCCACCGGCGTCAACGGCATCCGGCACGTCCTGCTGCCCGCCGCGCTGCCCGGCTATCTGGCAGGCTTGAAGCAGGGCTGGGCGTTCTCCTGGCGTTCGCTGATGGCCGCCGAGCTGATCGCCAGCTCACCCGACCTCGGTACGGGACTCGGCCAGCTCATGGAGAACTTCCGCACCTACAGCGACATGTCCGGTGTACTGGCCACGATCATCCTCATCCTGATCGTCGGCATCGGCATCGACCTGTTGTTCTTCTCGCCCCTGGAGCGTCGCGTGCTGCGCAGCCGCGGCCTCCTGGTCAGGAGCTGATCCCCGTGTTCCGCAACCCCGCAGGACCGGCGCCCGGCAGGCCGGTGCTCGTGGTCGTCGCGCACGGCAGCCGCGACCCCCGGCACGCCGCGACCGTGCACGCGCTGCTGCGCCGGGTGCGCGCGCTGCGGCCGGGGCTACGGGTCGAGGCGGGCTTCCTGGACTTCAACACCCCGTCGGTGCCGCGCGTGCTGGAGCGGCTGGAGGCGGAGGGCGTACGGGACGTGGTGGCGCTCCCGCTGCTGCTGACCCGCGCCTTCCACGCCAAGTCCGACATCCCGGCCGTGCTGCACGAGGCGCGGGCACGGCTGCCCCGGCTCTCCGTACGGCAGGCCGACGTCCTCGGCCCGTCGTCGCTGCTGGCCCAGGCACTGGAGCGCCGTCTGTACGAGGCCGGGCTCCGGCCCGGCGACAAGGGCTCGACCGGGGTCGTGCTGGCCTCGGCGGGCTCCTCCGACCCGGAGGCGATCGCGGTGATCGCTCATGTCGCGCGGGAGTGGCGGCGCACCGGCTGGTGTGCCGTGCGACCCGCGTTCGCCTCCGCCTCCCTGCCGCGCACCGAGGACGTGGTGCGCGAGCTGCGGGCGGACGGGGTACGGCGGGTGGCCGTGGCCCCGTACGTGATCGCGCCAGGCCGCCTGCCCGACCGCATCGCGCGGGGCGCGCACGCGTCGGGGGCGGACGTACTGGCCGATGTACTGGGCCCCGCACCGGAGTTGGCGCGGCTGCTGGTGCGGCGGTACGAGGCGGCGAGGACCACCGGGCGGGTCGCGGCGCTGTCGGCCTGACGGCCCGGGTGCTGCGTTCCGGACCGGTCCGGCGGATCCCCGGGGATCGGCCAGGACCCGCCGCGGAGCGGCCGGTCTCACGTGGCGCGGTGCACCGCAAGGCGGCGTACCGGTCTCGTACCGGACATGCTCCGCCGGCTCCGACGATGCCGCGAGGTGCCGTACCAGGCGTTCCGGGCCCCTGAAGATCCGCCGGACCGGCCGTGGCCGACAGGCGTTCAGCCGAAGTCGAGTCCGCCGGTGCGGGTGCGCTTCAGCTCGAAGAAGTCGGGGTGGTTGGCGAGCACCCGGAAGCTGTCGAAGAGCCGCCCGGCCTCCTCGCCGCGCGGAATCGCCCGCAGGACCGGGCCGAACCAGACCGTTCCGTCCACATGGATCGTCGGGGTGCCGACGTACGCCTCGGCGGCCGGGTCCTTGCCCGCGTCGTGGCTGCGGCGTACGGCCTCGTCGTACGACGGGTCGTGGGCCGCGTCCGCGAGACCGGCGGGCAGCCCCAGCTCGGCCAGCGCCCCGGCGGCGACGGCGTCGAAGTCCTCGTCCTTCCGCTCGTGGATCCGGGTACCGAGCGCGGTGTAGAGGTCGCGCAGGACACCGTCACCGTGCTGCTCGGCGGCGGCCACGGCGACACGGACGGGCCCGATGGAGCGGTTCACCAGATCGCGGTACCAGCCGGGCAGTTCGTTCCCGGCGTTGTGCAGGTAGAGGCTCATCACATGGAAGCGCAGGTCGAGCGGGCGCTCCCGTTCGACCTCCAGCATCCAGCGCGAGGCGATCCACGCGAAGGGGCAGGCGGGATCGAAGTAGAAGTCGACGGTGGTGCGGTGTTCCTGATCGCTCATAGCACCGAGGCTAGGGCCTGTCTTCAAAGTAGCGCCGTCCGCCCGCAGGGCGGGGCCCGCGGCGGCTGGTGCGGTGCATCGCAAGGCGGAGGACCGGCCTCGTACCGGGCCGTACTCGGCCGAGTCCGACAACGCGGCGAGGTGCCGTGCCAGGCGTCGCTGGCCAGGCGGGACTTTGAAGACAGGTCCTAGCCCGACGGTGGCCCCGCCCGACGGGCCATTCGTACGGCGATCGGGTGGGCCACTCGGCGGGGCACGGCGGGCTTCGCGCGTGTGCGTCAGGCCGTCCAGCCCGGGTCTCGGCCGCTCGCCGCGAGTGCCCGGTCGAAGGTCCCCGCCGCCGCGGGAAGCGGCACGGGACCGGCGAAGCCGTCGTACTTCCGGTACATCTCGGCGTACTCGTCCACGACGCCGAGCACGAACGCGGCGGCCTCCTCGGAGAGTCGGAACTCCTGTCCCGTGGCGCGCGCCAACTCCCAGCCGTGCAGCGCCATTTCCAGGGTCATCAGGGTGCCGACCGAGACCGCCGGGGTGGCTCCGGCGCCCTCACCGATCTCGCCCTCCCACACGGCGGGATCGGCCCAGGCGCCGACCGCGCGGCCGAGCGCGGCTCGGTACCGCTCGGGCCAGTCGGCGTCGGCGGTGAAGTCGCGCGCCGTGAGCGCCTCGGGCATCTCGGTGCGCCGGGCCCGGTGTTCGAGCCCGTGCGAGGTGTGGAGCACCAGGTGGTTGACCAGGGTCCGGACGTCCCAGTCCGCGCTGGGCGTGCGGTCCGCGAGGCGTTCGGCGGGCACGTGGCCCGCGATCCGGGCGGCCTCGGCGGCGCACTCCCGCATGGCGGGGTACACGGCGCCGAGCGGGCCGCCCGTCTCACTGCTTGTGTCGCTGTTCATGGAGCCCACGGTAGGAACGGCGCCGGGTGCCGGTCTTGAAGAAAGACGACAGGGCCGCAAGCCGGTCGCCACGCCGGCCGCTACGCGCGGAACGCCCCCTCGCTCTCACTGCTCACCCGGCTCGGATAAGCCCATGTGCGCGACATTCCGGAGGACAGCCGCGGCGGCGGCACGAGCCGTCTCACGCACCGGCGTCGATGATCCGCAGCAGTTCGCCGACGGGCAGGGAGCCCGCCGGCCGGCGCTCACGGGCGAAGGTGTTGGCGACGCGCTGAAGGGCCTCGTTGATCGGCGTCGGCACACCGTGCAGGCGTCCCAGCAGGACCATCTCGCCGTTGAGGTAGTCCGACTCGATCGTGCCGGTGCCCCGGCTGAGGCTCTGCCAGGACGAGCCGGCGCGTCCCTCCGGTACGGAGTACGGGTCGAAGCTCATCCTGCTCCGGACCTCCTCCTGCTCCTCGCCGCTGACGTACTCGACTCCGGCCGCCGCGAGTACGGCGCGGCCCTCGGCGAGCGTGCGGGCGGCGAGGTCACGGGCCTCGTCGCCGAGGATCCGGCCGGTGACCGCCTCCACCGCGTTGGCGAGGTTGGCGATCAGCTTGCCGTACTTCCAGCGCATCGCGTCCGCGACGACCGGAGCCAGTATCCGGGACTTCTCCAGGTCGGTGGCGATCCGGGCGGCGGTCTCGTCGGTGCCCGACGGGTAGCGGCCCAGATGCAGGGTCCCGGTGTACGGGGTGCCGCCGGCCGAGACCACGCCCGGCTCGACGTGGGTGGCGGGCAGCCAGACGCACATGGCGTACACGTGCCGGAAGCGGCGCAGGGCGAGCCGTTCGCTCTCCACCCCGTTCTGCGCGCAGACCAGCGGAAGCATCCCCGCGGCGGTCCCGCCGCCGGCGACCGGCCGCGCGGCCCAGGCGTCCAGGGCCGCCGTGCTGTCCTGGGTCTTCACGGACAGCAGCAGGACGTCGTCCGGGCGCAGATCGAGTTCGTCGGGCCGTTCGACGACGGGCAGGCGGTGCACCCGGGTGCCGTCGGGCGTGGTCAGTCGCAGACCGTGATCGCGCAGGGCCCGGTGGTGCGCGCCGCGTGCCACGAGGACGACGTCGTGCCCCGACTCGGCGAGCCGGCCGCCGATACTGCCGCCCACGGCGCCCGCCCCGATGATGATGTAGCGCATCCCGACTCCGTTCCGTTCGACCGCCGGTTCGATTCGTGCCGAGCATAGATCCCGCCCGGGACGGCTCCCCGGGCATTCGATCCCGGCGCTCGGCCCGCGCCGCCCACCAGGCAGGATCCGCTGGTCGCTGTACGGTGAAAATATGCCGTCCGTCGACGCGCAGAGGCGCGACTCAGAGGATCTGTGGCGCGGACCGGGGGCCGTGGTGGCCCTCGCGATCGCGATTCTGCTGCTGGTTCTCGCCGCCGATGTGCTGGGCGGGTACAGGATCCGGCTGGGCGGCATCATGCTGGCCCTGCCCGCTCTGGCTGCGGTGTTCACCGGCCCCCGTGCGGTGGCGGTCATCGCCGTGGCGATGATGCCCGCCTATGTCGTGACCCTCGCCGAGAACCACCGCCTGACCTTGGCGGACGCGCCGGTCGCCATCGCGACGGCGGTGGTCATCAGCGCGGCGGCGGTGGGCGCGGCGGCGGTGCGGGAGAGACGGGCGCGCCAGCTGGCGCAGTCACGCCGGGTGACCGCCCAGACGCAGGCGACGCTGCTGCGTCCGCTGCCGCCCCGGCTCGGCCCGATGGAGATCTCCTCGACGTATCTGGCCTCCGACGCGGAGTCCACGATCGGCGGCGACCTGTACGCCTGCGCGATGGTCGACGGGCGACCACGGGTGATCGTGGGGGACGTCCAGGGCAAGGGACTGTCGACCCTGGAGATGGTGCTGTTCGTGCTGAACGCCTTCCGCCGGGCCGCCTGGCAGCGTGTCGCCCTGCCCGATCTGCCGGGCTTCCTCGACGACGCGGTACGCCGCGAACTTCAACTCGCCAGGGACATGGCACACGAGAGTGGCGACATCACGCAGGAACCCGAGATGGGGCGGCGGATGCGGGAGTCCTTCGTGACCGCCGTCGTGGTCGAGGTCGCCGAGGACGGCGGGGAGGTGAGGCTGGTCAACTGCGGGCACCCGGCGCCGCTCCTCCTGCATGACGGGACGGCTCGGGAGCTGCCGTCCCCGGAGCCCGCGCTGCCGCTGGGACTGCTCGGTCTCGACACCGACCCCGTACACGTCGAGAGTCACCGGATGGAACCGGGCGACACCCTGCTGCTCTTCACCGACGGCCTCGTCGAGGCCCGTGACGAGGCCGGCGACTTCTACCCGCTCACCGAGCGCGTCGGCCCCTGGGCCGGCCATGCGCCGGAGGCGCTGCTCGACGCCATCCAGACCGATCTGCGGCACCACGCCGTCCTCGATGACGACATCGCGATGGTCACCCTCCGCCGTTCCACCGCCCCGCAGGCCGGATGAGCCCCGCGCCGCCGCCCTCCGGTCGCCGACCCGGTCATGCCCACATGCCACCCGGTCCGTCCGGCCGGGCGAACATCGCCTGACGTGGCACCGGTTGGTGACCTAGGATTCCCGCATGGCTGTCATGTCGCGCCTTTCGCCGCGCCGCTGTTGTTGTCGCTGACGCCTGCTTCCGCGTTTCCCCGCGCCGTCCCCGGCGCCTTTCGCCGCGCCGTTCCCGGCCGTTCCTTTCCGGTCTCCCGTTCCCTCCCTCCTCCGAGGAGCCCCGCGATGACCCCTGCTCGCCGTTCCGTGCTGAAGCTGCTCGCCGCCGCGCTGATGACCACCGCCGTCGCGATGGCGACCGGCGCGTC
>NZ_JAAPBF010000169.1 GCF_022695985.1 Streptomyces sp. NP-1717
AACCCCGCCGTAACGTGCCCCTGAAACCACAGACTCGGGCATCGAACGGACGTAAAACCACATGTACGCACCGGAGCGGCAGCAAGAGATCCTGCGCCTCGCCCGTGAGGGAGGCCGTGTCGACGTGCTGTCGCTCGCCGAGGAGTTCCAGGTCACCGCCGAGACCGTACGGCGCGACCTCAAGGCCCTCGACCGCGCCGGCCTCGTCCGCAGGGTGCACGGCGGCGCCATCCCCGCCGGCCGCCTCGACTTCGAGCCCGACCTCGCCGAGCGCGAGTCCACCGCCGCCGACGAGAAGGACCGCATCGCGCACGCCGCCCTCGCCGAACTGCCCCGGACCGGCAGCGTGATCCTCGACGCCGGCTCGACCGTCGCGCGGCTCGCCGCCGCGCTTCCGCTGGAGAGCGGCCTCACCGTCGTCACCCACGCGCTGCCCGTCGCCGCGCGCCTCGCCGACCACCCCGGGATCGACCTGCATCTCGTCGGCGGCCGGGTCCGGCACCGCACGCGCGCCGCCGTCGACGCCTGGGCGCTGCGCGCGTACGGCGAGATCCGCGCCGACGTCGTGTTCCTCGGCACCAACGGCTTCTCCCCGGACGGCGGCCTCACCACCCCCGACCTCGCCGAGGCGGCCGTCAAACGCGCACTGGTCGCGGCGGCCCGCCGCGTCGTGCTGCTGGCGGACTCCGCCAAACACGCCCAGGAACACTTCGCCCGCTTCGGCGACCTCGCCGACGTCGACCTGCTGATCACCGACACCGCGCTCGCCCCCGCCGCCCGCGCCGCGATCGAGACCGCGGGCACCGAGGTGCTCGGTGTCTAGAACCGCCACCACCCGGAGGGGCCCCGCGTGATACTCACCGTCACCCCGAACCCCAGCCTCGACCGTACGTACGAGATCCCCGTCCTCGGCCGCGGCGAGGTCCTGCGCGCGACCGTCGAGCGGATGGACCCCGGCGGCAAGGGCGTCAACGTCTCGCGGGCGGTCGCGGCGGCCGGGCACCGTACCGTCGCCGTGCTCCCCCTCGGCGGTGCGCCCGGCGCGCTCGTCGCCCAACTCCTCGCCGGGCAGGGCATCGACGTCGCCCCCGTACCGATCACCGGCGCGACCCGCTCCAACATCTCCCTCGCGGAACCCGACGGCACGCTCACGAAGATCAACGCGCCGGGGCCCGAACTGACCCCCGCCGAGTCGGAGTCCCTGCTGTCCGCCCTCGGCGACCACGCCGTGGGGGCCGACGGCGACTGGATCGCCTGCTGCGGCAGCCTGCCGCGCGGGCTCGGCCCCCGGTGGTACGCCGAACTCGTCGCCCGCGCGCACGCCGCCGGCGCCCGGATCGCGCTCGACACCTCCGGCGCCTCGCTGCTGGCCGCGCTCAGGGAACGCCCGGACGTCGTGAAGCCCAACGCCGACGAACTCGCCACCGCCGTCGGCCGCCCGCTGGCGACCGTCGGCGACGCGCTGAAGGCGGCGGAGGAGCTGCGTACGTACGGGGCCAGGTCCGTCCTCGCCAGCCTCGGTGCCGACGGTCAGCTCCTGGTGTCCGACGCGGGCGCGTACTTCGGCTCCGCCGCCGTCGCGGCAGTCCGCAGCAACGTCGGCGCCGGTGACGCCTCGCTCGCCGGCTTCCTCGCGGCGGGCGGCACCGGCCCGGACGCGCTGGCCTCGGCCGTCGCCCACGGCGCGGCGGCCGTCCAACTGCCGGGCAGCGTCATGCCGTCGCCCGCGGACCTCGACCCGCGGGCGGTCACCGTGTCCGCGGACATCCCCCTGGACCGTCCCCTCTCGGAGTCCGCCTCATGACCTCTCCCCGCACGTCCCCCAACCCGAAGGAGCCCGCGATGAGCGACATGATCACCGCGGACCTGGTCGACCTCGACCTGGCCGCAGAGACGAAGGAAGCCGCGGCCCGCTCGCTGGCCGAACGCATGGTGGCTCTGGGCCGCGTCACCGACCTGGAGGGCTTCCTGGCCGATGTGGCGGCCCGCGAGGCGCAGATGCCGACCGGGCTCGACGGCGGGATCGGCATACCCCACTGCCGCAGCGAGCACGTCACGGAGCCGACGCTGGCGTTCGGCCGCCCGGCCGTGGGCATCGACTTCGGGGCGCCGGACGGCCCGGCGGACCTGATCTTCCTGATCGCCGCCCCGGCCGGCGCCGACGACGCGCATCTGACGATCCTGTCCGCCCTGGCCCGGCGCCTGATGGACCCGGACTTCACGGCGGCGCTGCGCGCGGCGACGGACCCGGCGGCGACCGCGAGCCTGATCAGCGGCGACACCGCGCCCGGGACACCCGCCCCGGCCCAGACGGACACCGAACCGGAACCGGCCCCCGCGCCCGACGTCTTCCGTGTCGTCGCCGTCACCTCCTGCCCCACCGGCATCGCCCACACCTATATGGCCGCCGAGGCCCTCGAACAGGCCGGCCAGAGCGAAGGCGTCGAGGTCGTCGTCGAACCGCAGGGCTCCGCCGGGTTCACCCGGATCGACCCCGCGATCATCGCCGCCGCCGACGGCGTGATCTTCGCGCACGACGTGCCCGTACGGGAGAAGGAACGCTTCGCCGGCAAACCCACCGTCGACGTCGGCGTCAAGGCGGGTATCAACCGCCCCGCCGAACTGATCGCCGAGGTCCGTGACAAGGCCGCCCGCGGCGAGACGACGGCCCCGGCCACCGGCTCACCCGTCGACGAGGCGGGCGACCCCGGCGAGGGCTACGGCACCAAGCTGCGCAAGTGGCTGATGTCCGGCGTCAGTTACATGGTCCCGTTCGTCGCGGCCGGCGGACTCCTCATCGCCCTCGGCTTCGCCATCGGCGGCTACACCATCGACAAGGCGCCCTCCGTCGCCGAACACTTCGTGTGGACGGACTCCACCAGCTGGGCCGCGCTGCTGTTCCAGGTCGGTGGCCTCGCGTTCAGCTTCCTGGTGCCGGTCCTCGCGGGCTACATCGCGTACGGGATGGCCGACCGCCCCGGTCTCGTACCCGGCTTCGTCGGCGGCTCGATCGCGCTCACCATCAACGCGGGATTCCTCGGCGGTCTCGCCGCCGGTCTGATCGCGGGCGGCACGGTCATGGCCATCCAGCGCATCAGGGTGCCCGCCGCGCTGCGCGGCATCATGCCGGTCGTCGTCATCCCGCTGATCTCCTCCGCGGTCGTCGGTTTCCTGATGTTCCTGGTGGTCGGCAAGCCGATCGCGGAGCTCCAGAAGGCCCTCACCGACTGGCTGTCGGGGCTGTCCGGCACCAACGCGATCATCCTCGGTGTCGTCCTCGGCCTGATGATGTGCTTCGACCTGGGCGGGCCGCTCAACAAGGTCGCCTACGCCTTCGCGGTCGGCGGCCTCGCCAACCCCAACGAGGGCAGCCTGAAGGTGATGGCGGCCGTGATGGCGGCGGGCATGGTCCCGCCGCTGGCGATGGCGCTGGCCACCGTGGTGCGCGGCGCCCTCTTCACTCGTACCGAGCGCGAGAACGGCAAGGCGGCGTGGGTGCTCGGCGGCTCGTTCATCACCGAGGGCGCGATTCCGTTCGCCGCGGCCGACCCGCTGCGGGTCATCCCGTCGGCCATGGCGGGCGGCGCGGTCACGGGCGCGCTGTCGATGCTCTTCGAGTGCACCCTGCGCGCCCCGCACGGCGGGATCTTCGTGCTTCCGCTGATCGGCAATCCGGTGCTCTACCTGATCGCGATCCTGGCCGGTACGGCGGTCAGTACCGCTCTGGTCGTCCTGTTGAAGGGCATGGGCGGGCGCGGCGGGAAGGACCCGGTCCGGGACGGCGTCCCGGGCGCGGAGTCCGGGACCGCGCCCAAGGTGCCGGTGTCCGCCTGAGGCGCCTCACCCGCTCATCTGACCCGCGCGCGAAGCTCCATGGCTTCGCGCGCGGCGCTCTGCGCGGCGTACACCTCACACATGTGACGGCCGTCGGGCGTCGCCGTGTGCTCGACTTCCCACAGGCTCGTCTCCGTGCCGTCGAGCAGCAGGAACGCGTGCTCGTACAGCGTGAACCCCGCGTCCTTGCCCTCGACATGGCCGTGTCTGCCGAAGACCTGGGTGATCTGGTGGGCGAAGGCGGCCCGCAGCCGTCCCGCGATCTCCTCGCCCGGCCGGTCCATGTTCTCCGCGCGGCGCAGTACCCGGCGTGCGTGGTCGGCGGAGTTGTCCGGGTGATACACCCGGGGCAGTGGTGTCTGTGGCGCTGTCAGCAGGCCGCTGAGCAGTTCGAGATCGGCGGCGAGGTCGGACTCGAAGCTCGGATCGAGACTCCCGCCGAGGCCCGGCTCGAAACGGGACTCGAAGAGCGAATCGGAATCGGCGGTCGGGTCGAGGTGGTCGAGGGAGGGAACGGCGGCCTTGCCGGGACCTTCCGCGCCGCCGGGGCGGCGCAGCCGGGAGGCGGCGAGGCGCACCTCGTGCTCGTCGGTGTAGAGCTCGTGCTGTTCGGCGCCGTCGCGCCCGGTGTTGTGGACCAGCTCCCAAAGGGTGAGGGCGGTGCTGTCGGCAAGCAGGTAGGTATGCCGGTAGGTCTCGCGATGCAGTCCCGCACTGTGGTGCGAGGAACGCATTGAACTGGCGTGCGCCAGAGCGGTGTCGAGCCGCTCGATCACGGCGTCGGGCAGATCGAAGGAGTTGAGTGCCCGACCCAGGAGACGCTCAAGATGCGTCTCGCTTGTCTCAATCGGATCGTTCAAGGTGGGTCTCCAGGCCGTCGCCACATGTCACTTGGTGATTGCATAACGTAGCCCCTGGGGCTGGCATTGCGTCCCAAGTTCGGTAAAACGATTGGGGGCGCGCGAGAAGTTCCTTCGAGCCCCCTCAACTCCCTTGCGCTGCGGGTCAGTCCGTGCCGTACAGATCGTGGTACGCGGGAAACGTACCGCCAGGCCCGTCAACCCCCTCCGCCGCCACCATCGCCCGTACGATTGCCCTGGTCACAGCGTCGGCCCCGGCTGCCAGCAACGCGTTGAACGCCAGCGGATCCCCTGCTTCGAGCGCGCGTTCCCCCGTGGCGAGCGTGAAGACGGTGTCGCCGTCATTGAGCAGATGTACAGGACGGACGGCGCGCGCGATACCGTCGTGCGCCGTCCCCGCGAGCTTCTGCGCCTGGGCCTTGGAGAGGTCGGCGTCGGTCGCCACGACGGCGAGCGTGGTGTTCAGCGGGGGCCGCCCGTCGCGCTCGCGGATCCCGGTGAGCCGCGCGAGGGCCGCCTCGTGGACACCGGCCGAAGGGTAGCCGGGACGGCCCTGGAAGTACCGCCCGTACAGCACGCCCGTCAGCGGATCGACGGCGGAGCCGGCCGCGTTCGCGACGACCAGCGCCGCGACGGTGATCCCGGACGGCAGCAGCACGCTCGCCGTGCCGACCCCGCCCTTCAGCTGTCCCACCACGGCCCCGGTCCCGGCGCCGACCGCCCCCTCGGTGACGGGTGCCCCCGGCTCCGTACGGGCCGCCGCCTCCACCGCCGCGCGGCCCGTGGAGGCGTCCGGCCGGGCCCGCCAGTCGCCGCCGCGCCCCAGGTCGAAGACGCAGGCCGCCGGCACGATCGGCACCACCTGGGACGGGTCGGGCCCGACCCGCACGCCTCTCCCGTGTTCCTCCAGCCACGCCATCACACCGGTCGCGGAGTCGAGCCCGTACGCGCTGCCGCCGGTCAGCACGACGGCCTCCACCCGCTGGACCAGATTGCGCGGGTCCAGCGCGTCGGTCTCCCGGGTGCCGGGCCCGCCGCCCCGTACGTCCACGGCGGCGACCGCCCCGCCCTCGGGCGCGAGGACCACCGTCGTACCGGTGAGCGCCCGGTCCCCGGCCACCCGCGCGTGGCCGACCCGGATCCCCGCCACATCCGTCAGTGCGTCATTGATTGCCATGAACCCCATGCGTACCACGAGGCCGGACCCGTGGACGGCGGACCTCCCCGTCCGCCGCGCCCGCCGCCGTACCCTGGAGGTATGAGTACCGCACGCACTCCCGGCCCCCGTGACACCGCCACGGAGCCGCCCCGGCCGGCCCCGCCGAAGCCGTCACCCCCCAAGCCGGGCCCGCCCAAGCCGCCGCTGGTCTTCGACGACCCGCTGGACCGCCAGTCCTCGGACGACACGGACTCCGGCTGGGGCGAGCGGCCGGCCACGAGCGGCGACGGCGCGGCCGACCTGGCGCGCTTCCTGGACGAGAAGCCGCCCCACCACATCTGAGCGCCCGAAGCCGGACGGGCCCTACGGCGCGTCGCGCCCCGGCCCCCGCTGCTGAGCCAGCAGCGCGTCCCTGATCTCCTTCAGGACCTCCAGCTCGCTCACCTCCAGCACTTCCTCCACCTGCTCCTTGGCGGCCTGCTGCCTGGCGCGCCTGGCCAGGTACTTGGCCATCGGCAGGACCATCAGGAAGTACACGACGGCGGCGGTGATCAGGAAGCTGAGTGTCGAACTCAGCACCGTCCCCCACATGATCGGGATCCCCGACACCACGTCGCCCGCCGCGTTCGTCTCGCAGGGGTCCTTCAGACACGACGTGTAGCGGTCCAGATCCTTGGTGCCGAACGCGCCGACGACCGGATTGATGACGCCCTTCACCAGGGAGTTCACCACGTTGGTGAACGCGGCGCCGATGACCACCGCGACCGCGAGGTCGATCACGTTGCCACGCGTCAGGAAGGCCTTGAAGCCCTCCAGCACGCTCTCCTTCTCCTTGCTCACCAGTGAGCCCTTCTACGTATCTGCCGTGGGGACAGCGACGGGGACAGCCAATCGCCCTGACACCTTGGGTAACTCGCGCCCCAGCTGTCCAATCCGCCCATGCTTTCGTGTGACCAGTGTGCTCATCAGT
The DNA here is from genome assembly GCF_022695985.1 of Streptomyces sp. NP-1717. Lineage (GTDB taxonomy): Bacteria > Actinomycetota > Actinomycetes > Streptomycetales > Streptomycetaceae > Streptomyces. Next base: position 6,824 of record NZ_JAAPBF010000169.1, read on the forward strand.
ACGACGGCGAAGAGCACGGGCCGGCACCGGGCGGCTCAGCACAGCGTCACCGCCAGCCGTGAGTTCGTGCTCGCACCCGCCAACTCGGCCGCGACATCACGCGCGACGGTCAGCAGGACCAGCGCGCCACCGTCGGCGGCGCCCTGCGGGACCCGTGGGACGGATTCCACCAGCGCGCCCGTCGCGATCACCCGGGCGTCCGACTCCCCGCCCACGGGGGAGTGGGCGGCGGCGATCACATCGACCCGGTCGCCGGGTCGCAGCAGCCGGACAGTCGCCACATCCGCGATCCGCACCGGAGCCGTCACCAACCGGGCTGTGGGCGCGCCCGGTTGGGCCGCGGCGCCCGCACCCGACGCCCCACCACCACGCGCCGCCGCGCGGGACGCGGCGCGCTCCTCCGCCCCGGCGGGGGCGCCGGGACCGCCCGCGCCCGACGCCGCCAGCGCGGCGGCCGTCACCGCCAGCCCCGCCGCCATCGCGCGCCGCCGCCGGAGCAGGGCCCTGCGCAGTCGGTGCCCGCCGCCGCGCACCCGCAGCGGTTCGAACGCGGGCACCCCGCACGGCGCGGGCGCGGCGGCCACGGGCGCGGGCACCGGCACGGACGGGAGGAACGGCGGATCCGAGGGACGCGTGGAGACAGGGCGGGAGGGAGAGCGGGGGAGCGAACGGGAACGGGACATGGCAACCACCACCTGGCGTGAGGAGTTCTCGCTGACCGCCCCTCACGATCCACGTCCCGCCGGAATCCCGCCGAAGCCTGTGGACAACTGCCCGAATGTGGATAACTCGCTCACCCGAACGAGATCGTCCAGGGCGTTTACGGCAGCTCAAGCCCCGTGTCGATACCGTCCAGCGCGTGCGAGCACAGGCAGTCCCGTGTCTCGCCCGGCTGCAGCCCGCCCACGGTGTCGAACAGCACCGTGCGCAGCCGGTCGACGTTCGAGGCGAAGACCTTCAGCACTTCCTCGTGCGAGACGCCCTCACCGGTCTCGGCCCCGGCGTCCAGATCGGTCACCAGCGTCAACGACGTGTAGCAGAGCCCCAGTTCACGGGCGAGCACGGCCTCGGGGTGACCCGTCATACCGACCACCGACCAGCCCATCGACGCGTGCCACCGTGATTCGGCGCGGGTCGAGAAGCGCGGTCCCTCGACGACCACCAGCGTCCCGCCGTCCACCGGCTCCCACTCACGCCCTCGCGCCGCCGCGAGCGCCGCCCGGCGCCCCTCGGGACAGTAGGGATCGGCCAGCGAGATGTGGACCACCTTGGAAGCGCCGCCACCGGGCAGCGGCACCCCGTCGTAGTACGTCTGGGTGCGTGCCTTCGTACGGTCCACCATCTGGTCCGGCACGAGCAGCGTCCCCGGGCCGAACTCCTCACGCAGCCCGCCCACGGCACACGGGCCGAGCACCTGCCGTACGCCGACGGACCGCAGCGCCCACAGATTGGCGCGGTAGTTGATGCGGTGGGGCGCGATGTCGTGCGCGCGCCCGTGGCGGGGCAGGAACGCGACGCGCCTGCCCTCGACGTCGCCGATGAACAGCGAGTCGCTGGGCGGTCCGTAGGGGGTGTCGACGGTGACCTCGGTCACGTCGTCGAGGAATGAGTACAGACCCGAGCCGCCGATGACGCCGATCTCCGCGGTCTCCGAGCCCTCTGCGTTCGCCTTGGTCGCCATGGTGATCACCCTATGGGGTTCCGGGGGCGCACGGGCGGGGGTGCGGGGACGCCGAAGACCCCGCCGTACCGAACGGCGGGGCCCCGGAGGTGTCTGCGGACGATCAGGCGGCGGAGGAGCCGCTGGAGCTGGAGCTGCCGCTCGAAGCGCTCGACTTCGAGCCGGAGGAACCCGAGCCGGACGAGCCCGATCCCGACGAGGACGACGACGATCCGGTCGACGACGTGGACGCGGACTTGGAGTCCGACGACGAGGACGAGGACTTGTCGCTCGAACCGCCCGACTCACCCGAGCCGTTCGACGCGCCCGCCTTGGCCGGCGTGCTGCTCGACGACGAGCCGCGGCTGTCGTTCCGGTAGAAACCGGAGCCCTTGAAGACGATGCCGACCGCGGAGAACACCTTCTTCAGGCGTCCTTCGCACGCGGGGCACACGGTGAGGGAATCGTCGGTGAATTTCTGCACCGCCTCAAGGCCCTCGCCACATTCGGTGCACTGGTACTGATAGGTCGGCACTTGTTCCTCCTGGCACTCTCACTCAATGAGTGCTAACGACGCTCCATAGTGACGCATTCCGCTGGATCAGTCCACTGCCACCGGCACGCGGTGACCCATTCCACGCGCGGCGACGCGGCCGGACGCCTTCGGCGTGAGCCGCGAGCGCAGGGCGACGAGCGTGATCAGGGCCAGCGCGGTGCCCACCAGAGGCACCACGAACCCGGCGCTCGCGCCGTGCGCGTCCGCCAGCTGTCCGGCGGCCGTGACCGCGCCGGCCTGGCCCAGCGCGACCGAGCCCGTCAGCCAGGTGAAGGCCTCCGTACGGGCCCCGGCGGGGACCAGTGGCTCGATCAAGGTGTAGCCGCTGATCAGCGCGGGCGCGATGAAGAGCCCGACCAGCAGCCCGAGCCCGGCGAGTACGGGCACCGAGTCCACGGCCCACAGCCCGGAGGCGGCCAGTGTCAGTCCCGCGTAGCCGGCGATCAGCCGGCGGCGGGGCCCGATCTTCCAGGCGACGGCACCGCACGCGATCCCGGCGAGCATGTTGCCGGCGGCGAAGACTCCGTACAGAAGGCCGTTCGCGCCGGGGTTGCCGATCTCCTCGGCGAAGGCCGTGAGCGAGACCTGCATACCGCCGAAGACCGAACCGATACCCAGGAAGACCACGGCCAGGACGCGTACGCCGGGGACCGACAGCGCCGAGACGCGCGCCCCGGCGGAGCCGCCCGCCCGCTCCGAGCCCGCCGTACGCCGCCCCGCGGGCTTCGGCTGGGTGCCCCGCTGCGCCGCGAACAGCAGCCCGCCGGCCAGGGTCAGCACCCCCTCGGCGATCAGTCCGGCCGCAGGGTGCACGCCGGTGCACAGAGCGGTCGCCAGGACCGGTCCGATGACGAAGGTGAACTCGTCCGTGACGGACTCGAAGGCGGCGGCCGTCGGCAGCAGCCGCGCCCGCTCGTCGGACGAGCCGAGCACGGCCGCCCAGCGGGCCCGGACCATCGGCCCCACCTGCGGGACAGAGGCGCCTGTCGGTACGGCGGCGAGGAACAGCGCCCACAGCGGCGCGCCCGCCAGCGCGAGCACGGTCAGGGCGGTGACGGAGGCCGCGTGCAGCAGCACTCCGGGCACCAGTACCGCGCGCTGGCCGAACCGGTCGGCGAGCTTGCCGTTCTGCGGCGCGAAGAGCGCCATGGAGACACCGGTGACGGCGGCGACTATGCCCGCGCTGCCGTACGAACCGGAGGTGTGCTGGACGAGCAGGACGATGCCGATCGTCAGCATCGCGAAGGGCTGTCGCGCGGCGAAGCCGGGGAGCAGGAACGTCCAGGCGCCGGGGGTACGCAGCAACTGCCCGTAACCCGGACGGGGCGGGGCCGTCCCCTCGGGGGCGCCGGCGGTGGTGTCGACCGTGTTGACCACGGTCCTTGCCTTTCTGCCGCCTGGTGGCGTCCCCGGACGTGCGGGGACCGCCGAGAGCTGTCCTCTTGCGCGGAACTGCGGTAGATACCCAGGGTCCACTGAGAGGGACGCCACGGCCGCCATACGGTCGCGCCAGCTCTGCGTCAGACAGAGTTGGTCGATCAAGTCGGTGTTGTCACGGCGATACGTCGGAGACGGTCCTCGACGCGACAGGCACGGGCCCCATCGTACCTGGGAAATACCTGGAAGATCCCGGCCCGCACCTGTGATCGTCACCTCCGGACGCGACGACCTTCGAATCCCAGGCGACGACGGCCGACCAGCCGGTCGGCCGGGCGACCACCCGGCCGACCCACCACCCGACCGACCGCCCAGCCGTCAGCCCGACCCTCGTCCGAGCCCGCCGACCCCGGGGGCAGCCGCAGCTCGCCGACCTCCACACCGTGCATCTTGGACCGGTCCGGGATGGCCACGGACAGCAGATGACCGCGCAGCCGCTCCAGCGGCGCCGACTCGACGCCCAGGTCGGCCGCCTCGGAGGGGTCGCCGAGGTGCAGCTTCCCGGCGACCCAGGGCAGCGTCGGCCCCTGCACGAGCGTGTACACGACGACCAGCACGAAGACGATGTTGAAGATCCGGTGGCTGCCCTCGATGCCCGAGACCATCGGGATGGTCGCCATGACGATCGGTACGGCGCCACGCAGCCCCGCCCACGACATCAGCGCCTTCTCCTGCCACGGGATACGGAACGGCGCGAGGCTGACCAGTACGGACAGCGGCCGCGCCACCGCGGTCAGCACCAGCCCCACTATCACCGCGGGCCAGAAGTCGTCGCCCAGTTCGTGCGGCGTCACCAGCAGTCCGAGCAGGACGAACATGCCGATCTGCGCGAGCCAGCCCAGGCCCTCCGCGAAGCCGCGAGTCGCGGGCGCGTGCGGGAGCTTGGAGTTCCCCAGCAGCATCGAGGCCAGGTACACGGCGAGGAACCCGCTGCCGTGGGCCATCGCCCCGGCCGCGTACGCGACGACGGCGATGGCCATCACGGCGATCGGGTACAGGCCGGACGCGGGCAGGGCCACGCGCCGGAGCCCGAAGGCCCCCAGCCAGCCCACCGCGAGGCCGATGGCGGCGCCGATGGCCAGCTCCAGGGCGATCTCGCCCACGAGTACGTACCAGTGCTCCACCGGTCCGACCGTCGACAGCGCCACCACCATGATCACGACAGGGGCGTCGTTGAAGCCCGACTCCGCCTCCAGGGCGCCCGTCACCCTCGACGGCAGCGGAATCTTCCTCAGTACGGAGAAGACGGCGGCGGCGTCCGTGGACGAGACGACGGCGCCGATGATCAACGCCTGCCGCCAGTCCAGGCCGACGATGTAGTGCGCGGCGGCCGCGGTGAGGCCCACGCTGACCGCGACACCGACGGTCGACAGGGCGACGGCGGCCGGCAGCGCCGGTTTCGCCTCTTTCCACTTGGCACCGAGTCCGCCCTCGGCGAGGATCACGACCAGGGCGGCGTACCCGAGCACCTGCGTCAGCTCGGCGTTGTCGAACTTGACGTTGAAGATCCCGTCCTGCCCTATGACGACGCCGATCCCGAGGTAGAGCAGCAGGCTGGGAAGCCCGCTCCGGGACGAGATCCGTACCGCGGCGACGGCGATCAGCAGCACGAGCGAGCAGATGAGCAGGAGTTCATTGAGCTGGTGGACAGTCAGCGGCCGATCCTTCCCCTCGCGCGCACCGGATCGTTTCCCCGGCGGTCGGCACTTCGTTACCTTACCTAATCTTTAACGTTTCCTTGACGTGATCGATCGTCCGTGCGACCGATTCCGTGATTTCCTGTGTGATCGTCCGAGGAGTCCCGCAAGGTTGTACTCCCGGTCCCACTAGTGACACCGCGTCGGGGCGAGTGAACCGCTGCGCCTATGGTTGCTGCAGCATTCCAGGACCGCCCTGCCCCTCGAAGGACAGCGATGCCCGCCAACTCAACGCCCCCTGCCACCAAGAAGAAGGGGCGACGCGCCCGCCTTGTCGTGATCGTCCTGGTCCTGGCTCTGGTAGCAGGGGTTGGCTACGGCGCCTACTGGGGCGTCAGCACCGTGCGTGCCTCGCTCCCGCAGACCACCGGCACGATCAAGATGCCGGGTCTCGACGGCCAGGTCGAGGTCAAGCGCGACAGTTACGGCATCCCGCAGATCTACGCCAACACCGACCGGGACCTCTTCCGCGCCCAGGGCTACGTCCAGGCGCAGGACCGCTTCTGGGAGATGGACGTCCGGCGTCATATGACCGCGGGCCGCCTCTCCGAGATGTTCGGCAAGGGGCAGGTCGCGACGGACGAGTTCCTTCGCACGCTCGGCTGGCGGCGGGTGGCCCAGCAGGAGTACGACACCAAGCTCTCGGAAGAGACGAAGAAGAACCTCCAGTCGTACGCGGACGGCGTCAACGACTACCTGGAGGGGCGCGACGGCAAGGACATCTCCGTCGAGTACGCCGCGCTGAAGTTCACCAACGACTACAAGCCCGCGAAGTGGACCCCCGTCGACTCGGTGGCCTGGCTCAAGGCGATGGCGTGGGACCTGCGCTCCAACATGCAGGACGAGATCGACCGTTCGCTGCTCACGAGCAGGATGGACGAGAAGCAGATAGAGGAGCTGTACCCGTCGTATCCGTACAGCCGGAACCAGCCGATCGTCACCGAGGGCGCGGTCGATCCGCTCACGGAGCAGTACGACCCCAAGGCGGAGCCGGGCGACGCGACGGGTGACGGCGCGGGCACGGGCACCGGGACAGGTACGGGAACGGGAGCAGGCACCGGGCTCGGCGCGGGCACGGGTACAGGCACCGGTACGGGAACGGACCCGGCCGGCGCCGCCCAGGGCCTGGAGTCCCAGCTCGACGCCCTCTCGGGCACCCTCGACGAGATCCCCGCCCTCCTCGGCCCCAGCGGCAGCGGCATCGGGTCCAACTCGTGGGTCGTCTCGGGTGACTACACGACCACGGGCAAGCCGCTGCTCGCCAACGACCCGCACCTCGCGCCCCAACTGCCCTCCGTCTGGTACCAGATGGGCCTGCACTGCCGCAGTTCCACGAAGGACTGCCAGTACGACGTCGCCGGCTACACGTTCGCCGGAACGCCGGGCGTCATAATCGGCCACAACAAGGACATCGCCTGGGGCATGACCAACCTCGGCGCCGACGTGACCGACCTCTATCTGGAAAAGATCAACGGCGACACCTACCAGTACGGGAACGAGCAGAAGAAGTTCACCACCCGTCAGGAAACGATCAAGGTCGCCGGCGGCAAGAGCGAGACGATCACGGTCCGGTCCACCGAACGCGGCCCGGTGGTCTCCGACCGCAACGGCGAGTTGCGGAGAGTCGGCGACAAGGCGCCCGTCAACAACGCGGCCCCCGACCGCGGCGACGGGTACGGGGTCTCGCTCCAGTGGACCGCCCTCCAGCCCGGCAAGTCCATGGACGCGGTCTTCCAGCTCAACAAGGCCAAGGACTTCGCGCAGTTCCGCAAGGCCGCCGAGTTCTTCGAGGTTCCCTCGCAGAATCTGATCTACGCCGACACCAAGGGCACCATCGGCTACCAGGCGCCCGGCCGGATCCCGATCCGCGCCGAGGGCGACGGCTCGATGCCGGCCCCCGGCTGGGACCCGAAGTACCGCTGGGAGGGCTACATCCCCTTCGACGAGCTTCCTTACGAGGAGAACCCGAAGCGCGGCTACATCGTCACCGCCAACCAGGCCGTCATCGACGAGGACGACTATCCGTACCCGCTGACGGAGGACTGGGGCTACGGCGCCCGCAGCCAGCGGATCAACGACCTCATCAAGTCGAAGATCAAGGACGGCGGCAAGATCTCCACCGACGACATGCGCACCATGCAGACCGACAACCGCAGCGAGATCGCCACGCTGCTCATGCCGTACCTGCTGAAGATCGATGTCGCGGACCCCTCCGTACGCGAGGCCCAGAAGCTTCTCGAAGGCTGGGACGGCACCCAGGAGCCGGACTCGGCGGCGGCGGCGTACTTCAACGGCGTCTGGCGCAACGTCCTCAAGCTCGCCTTCGGGAACAAGCTTCCCAAGGAGATGCGCGTCAAGGGCGAGTGCCTCACGGTGCGCCCCGCCGACAGCACCGGGCCCGTCGACGACCTCGCGGAGCTGGTGCAGGAGTGCGGCAAGCGCTCCCCGGACTCGGCGCAGCCGGACGGCGGCGACCGCTGGTTCGAGATCACCCGCAAGATCCTCAAGGACGAGGACAACGAGTGGTGGCAGTCCCCGAGGACGCGTACGGAGAAGGCCACCGACACCCGTGACGAACTTCTGCTCCGCGCCCTCGCGGACGCGCGCTGGGAGCTCACCGCCAAGCTCGGCAAGGACGTCTCCACCTGGAGCTGGGGCCGGCTGCACCAGCTGACCCTGGAGAACCAGACCCTCGGTACGGAGGGGCCCGGCATCGTGCGGACCCTGCTCAACCGCGGCCCGTGGAACCTGGGCGGCGGCGAGGCGGCGGTCAACGCCACCGGCTGGAACGCGGCCGGCGGCTACGAGGTCATGTGGGTGCCGTCCATGCGGATGGTGGTCAACGTCGGCGACTGGGACAAGTCCCGGTGGATCAACCTGACGGGCGCCTCGGGACACGCGTACAGCGCGAACTACACCGACCAGACCGACAAATGGGCCAAGGGCGAGCTGCTCGACTGGTCGTTCACCAGCAGGGCCGTGGAGGAGAGCACGGGGGACACCCTGACGCTGGCGCCGTAGGGCACGACGGCCCGCCCCGGCCGGGGCGGGCCGCTCAGCCGCCGGTGAAGCGCCGTGTCCCGCCCGGAGTCACCGCCACGTGCACGGGTCGGTCGTGCGGCTCCTCCGGGACCCGCTCGACCACCTCGTGGTCGTACAGAAGCACAGCGAGCGCGGGCCCGGACGGGGTGATCGACGCGCTGGCGCACGAGGTGACCACGTA
>NZ_JAAPBF010000017.1 GCF_022695985.1 Streptomyces sp. NP-1717
CGGGTGCCGAAGAGCAGAGACACGTGGCCCGCACTGACCGCCTGGCGCCGTCGGCTCGTCTCGCGCGCCGTCCAGGGCGGCTGGCGGTGGATCCGGGAGGCCGGGGCGGTCAGCGCCGAGCAGCCGGGGAGGCTGCGCTTCGGCCGGATCGGCACCGGGACCCGGCTCGCCTTCCCGCAGGGCACGGTCTTCGGCGAGCCGTGGATCGAACTGGGCGACCACTGTGTCATCGGCGAACACGTCACGCTCACGGCCGGGATGATGCCCGGCCTGGACCTGGGCGCGGAGCCGATCCTGCGGCTCGGTGACGGTGTCGTACTCGGCCGTGGCAGCCATGTCGTCGCCGACTCGGCGGTGACCGTCGGCGCGAACACCTACTGCGGGCCGTACGTCTACATCACGTCCACGAACCACAGTTACGACGATCCTGAGGTGCCCGTCGGCAAGCAGTGGCCGCGCAGTGAGCGGGTCTCGGTGGGGCCCGGGTGCTGGCTCGGCACCGGCGCGGTGATCCTTCCGGGGGCGCGGCTGGGCCGCAACGTGGTGGTCGCGGCGGGCGCGGTCGTACGGGGCGAGGTGCCCGACCACTCGGTGGTCGCCGGCGCGCCCGCGCGGATCGTACGGAGCTGGGACCCGGAGCGGGGCTGGCAGCCGCCGCTGCGTACGCCCGCGCCCGTACCGATCCCGGAAGGCATCACCCCGCAGCAGCTGCTGGCGCTGGCCGAGCTGGATCCGGACCTGTCCTAGGGCGTGTCCGCGAAGTCCCGCCTGGCTCGCGGCGCCTGGTACGGCACCTCGCCGCGTTGTCGGACCCGGCCGAGTACGGCAGGTCCATCCACAACGCCGGTCCTCCGCCTTGCGATGCACCGCACCAGCCGCCGCGGGCCCCGCCCTACGGGCGGACGGCGCTACTTCGCGGACACCCCCTGGCACGCCCGCCGGCCCGGTCCGCCGGGGCCGCCACGGGGCGTCGTACGGGCGGCTCGTCAGCCCGCGGCCAGCAGGACCGTGCCGATCAGCGCGAGTCCGGCGCCCGCCGCCTGGACGGCGCGCAGCTTCTCCTTCAGTACGCCTCGCGCGGCGACCGCCGTGATCACGGGGTACAGCGAGGCCAGGACGGCGGCGACCGTGACGGGACCGTTCTGCGCGGCGATCGAGTAGGTGCCGTTGGCGGCGACGTCCGCGAGTCCGACGAACGCCAGCGCGGGCAGCGCCGCCCGGATCACCTGGAATCCGCCCCCCTCCGGCAGCGCCCGCGCGCCCCGCCTCACCGACACGTACAGCGCGGCCCCGCCGACAGCGACGTTGGTGACGCGCTGTACGAACAGCGCCAGGAACAGGCCGGTGATCGACGCCGACGCCTCGGCGATCAGGGCCATGACCGCGCCGAACCCGACCGCGGCGACCAGCGTCAGCGCGATCGCCCGGCGCTGGACCGCCGCTCCGCGCAGCTCGGGCCCGCCGGCCAGCACGATGCCCGCGACGGCGACGGCGATCCCGGCGAGCTGGAGCAGTCCGGGGCGCTCGCCGACGACGATGCCGACGCCCACCGGTACGGCCACGCCGATCGAGCCGAGCGGGGAGACGACGCCCATGGGGCCGAGTGCGAGCGCCTTGTAGAAGGCGAGCATGGCGACGGGGCCGACGACTCCGGCCGCGACCGCGTACCAGAGCTGAGGTCCGGTCGCGGTCCAGGCGCCGGTCGCGACGACGACCACGCCGAGGACGGCGACGGCGATCGACTGCGACACCACGACCACCGTCAGGGCGGGTGTCCGCCGGGTGAGCAGTCCGCCGCCGAAGTCGGCCAGACCCCAGAGCAGGGCGGTGGCCAGCGCGAACAGTGCGGTCATGGAGCGAACCTCGCCAGTACAGTGTGGTGGACGGTTGGTGCACCACACCGTAGTGCACTCTATTGGACTGCTCCATTGAATATATTGGACGGAATGTGTCGGAGCTCGACCAGCTGACCCAGTCGCTCGCGCGTAACCTCAAACGGTGGCGCGGCGAGCGAGCCTTCACCCTCGACGCCCTGGCGGCCCGGTCGGGGGTGAGCCGGGGCATGATCATCCAGATCGAGCAGGCGCGCACCAACCCCAGCGTCGGCACGACGGTGAAACTCGCCGACGCGCTCGGCATCAGCATCACCACGCTTCTCGACTACGAACAGGGCCCGCAGGTCAGGGTCGTACCGGCCGGCCAGGCCGTCCGCATGTGGTCCACCGACGCGGGCAGCTCCACCGTCCTGCTGGTCGGGACCGAGTCACGCGGCCCGCTCGAACTCTGGTCCTGGAAGCTGGTGCCCGGCGAGCACAGCGACTCCGACGCGCACCCGGACGGCACGACCGAGCTGCTGCACGTCACCGCGGGCGAGCTGACCCTCGTCGTGGACGGCGCGACGCACACCGTGGCCGAGGGCTCGTCGGCGGTCTTCGAGGCGAACGTGTCCCACGCCTACCGCAACGAGGGCACCACGACCGTCGAGATGACGATGGCCGTCTCCATCCCGCCCGCCCGCTGAACGCGCGCATCGCGCTGCCGTTCATCCGCCGAGACGCCCGTACGCCGCCGCCCGCCCGCCTGTTAGCTTGACGCCCATGCGCGCCCCCATCGGAGACTTCACCGACGCCCGACCCGCCCCCGACTGCCTCGACCTGCTCACGGAGCCCGTCGCCGCCGCCGTACGGGCCTGGCAGGGCGATGTGCCCGCCGAGCAGCTGCTCTACGTGGACACCGACCCGGAGATCGCGGACACCGCCGCCTTCGTGGAACACCACGGGGCCGATCTGCTCGACCGGTCCGCCAACTGCGTCGTCGTGGCGGGCAAGCGCGGCGGCGAGTCCACGCTCGCCGCCTGTCTCGTGCTGTCCCGGACGCGTGTCGACGTCAACGGGGTCGTACGCAAGCAACTCGGCGCCCGCAAGGCCTCGTTCGCCCCGATGGACTCCGCCACCGGCGAGACCGGCATGGAGTACGGCGGCATCACACCGATCGGCCTGCCGGCCGGCTGGACACTGCTCGTGGACGCCGCCGTCGTGGACACCGAGTGGGTGCTCATCGGCAGCGGACGCCGCCGGGGGAAGCTGATCGTGCCCGGCAAGGCGTTCGCCACCCTGCCGGGCGCCACGGTCGTCGACGGGCTCGGTGTCCCCACCGCCTGAAGCCGGCCGGGCCGCGAAGTCCGACGGCCCGCTCAGCCGAGGCGCGGTATCTCGATGGCCGGGCAGCGGTCCATCACCATGTCGAGACCGGCGGCCCGCGTGCGCTCGTACGCCTTCTCGTCGATCACACCGAGCTGGAACCAGACCGCCTTCGCGCCGATCGCGGCGGCCTCGTCGGCGACCTGACCCGCCAGCTCGCTGTTGACGAACACATCCACCACGTCCACGGGGAACGGGATCTCGGCCAGCGACGCGTACCCCCGCTCGCCGTGGACCGTCTCCGCCTTGGGATGCACCGGCACCACGCGCTTGCCGTACCGCTGGAGCACGGCCGCCACCCCGTAGGCCGCGCGCGAACTGTTGCCGGACAGGCCCACGACCGCCCAGGTGTCGCCCGTGGAGGTCAGAATCCTGCGGATCGTCTCATCGTCTGCGTACATGCCCGGATCAACGGCCGGCACGGCCCGGCAATTCCCCCGTCCCACCCCCGCCCCGCCCATTGGCGAGGGGCCGCCATGCGCGCCCGGTGGTGGCAGAGCCTAGGGTGGCGCGATGCATGAGCAGTACCGCACCGTCGCCCGCCGGGGTGTCCACGAGACCGAGATCAACCGGTCGCGTTTCCTCTGCGCACTCGCGCCCGCCGCGACCGAGGAGGAGGCACGGGACTTCGTCGCGGGCGTCCGCCGGGAACACCCCACCGCCACGCACAACTGCTTCGCCTACGTCATCGGCGCCGACGCCTCCGTACAGAAGGCCGGCGACGACGGGGAACCCGGCGGTACGGCCGGCGCGCCGATGCTCCAGATGCTGATGCGCCGGGACGTGCGGTACGTCGTCGCCGTCGTCACGCGCTACTACGGAGGCGTCAAGCTCGGCGCGGGCGGGCTGATCCGCGCCTACGGTGGCGCGGTGGGCGAAACCCTCGACAGGGTCGGCACCGTCACCCGCCGGCGCTACCGGCTCGCCACGATCATCGTCGACCACCAGCGGGCCGGAAAGCTGGAGAACGAACTCCGGGCCACCGGCCGCACCGTGCGCGACGTGCGGTACGCGGAGATAGTGACCATGCGGATCGGACTGCCCGCCTCCGACGTCGGCGCCTTCCGCGAATGGCTCGCCGACACCACCGCCGGAACCGCCCTGCTGGAACTGGGCGGTGAGGCGTACGGCGACGTCTGACCCCGGCCGGGACCGGAGGAACGCCAGTCGCCCCACGGGTGAAATGCCGGTAGCCACACGTGATGTCCGACCCCACCGTTACTCTCAGGGATCATGAGATTCCTGCACACGTCGGACTGGCACCTGGGGCGGTCGTTCCACCGGGTCAGCCTGCTCGACGCACAGGCGGCCTTCCTCGACCATCTCGTGGCGACCGCGCTGGCGCACGAGGTCGACGCGGTCCTCGTGGCGGGCGACGTGTACGACCGGGCGGTGCCGCCGCTCTCCGCCGTCGAACTCTTCGACCGCGCGCTGCACCGCCTCGCCGAGGCACGCGTACCGACGGTGATGATCTCCGGGAACCACGACTCGGCCCGGCGGCTGGGCGTCGGCGCCGGGCTCATCGACCACGCCGGAATCCATCTGCGCACCGACCCGGCCCGCTGCGCCACCCCCGTCGTGCTCCCCGACGCCCACGGCGACGTAGCCTTCTACGGCCTGCCCTACCTCGAACCGGCCCTGGTCCGCGACGAGTTCAAGGCGGACAAGGCGGGACACGAGGCCGTGCTGACCGCCGCGCTCGACCGGGTACGGGCCGACCTCGCCGCACGGCCGGAAGGCACCCGGTCCGTCGTCCTCGCCCACGCCTTCGTGGCCGGCGGCGCCGCCAGCGACAGCGAACGCGACATCACCGTCGGCGGCGTGTCCGCCGTGCCCGCCGGGACGTTCGACGGCGTGGACTACGTGGCCCTCGGGCATCTGCACGGCTCACAGACCCTCACCGAGCGCGTCCGCTACTCCGGTTCACCCCTCGCCTACTCCTTCTCCGAGACCGACCACCGCAAGACGATGTGGCTCGTGGACCTCGGGCCCGGCGGCGAGGTCCACGCCGAGCGGATCGACTGCCCGGTGCCGCGCCCGCTGGCCCGTGTCCGCGGTACCCTCGCCGGGCTCCTCGACGACCCCGTACTCACCCGCCACGAGCGGTCCTGGATCGAGGCGACACTCACCGACCCCGTGCGCCCCGCCGAGCCCATGGCACGCCTCGCCGAACGCTTCCCGCACACCCTCAGCCTCGTCTTCGACCCCGACCGGGGTGACGACGACGTCGTCGCGTCCTACGCGCGGCGCCTCGAAGGCCGCAGTGACCAGGAGATCGCCGAGGACTTCGTGGCGCACGTCAGGAGCGGAGCCGGACCGGACGACCGGGAACGGACCGTGCTGCGCGGCGCCTTCGACCACGTACGCGTCGACACCGCCGTACGCGAGGTGACCGGATGAGACTGCACCGGCTGACCGTCACCGCCTTCGGCCCCTTCGCCGACACCCAGGAGGTCGACTTCGACGCGCTGTGCGCCGGAGGGATCTTCCTGCTGCACGGCGCGACCGGCGCCGGGAAGACCTCGGTCCTCGACGCCGTCTGCTACGCGCTGTACGACGCCGTGCCGGGAGCGCGCCAGATCAAGGGCGGCGCCACCAAGGACGCCTCGCTGCGCAGCGACCACGCCCCCGCGGGCACCTCCACGGAGGTCTGCCTCGAACTGACCGTCGGCGGACGGCGGCTGGAGATCACCCGCAGCCCCGCGCAGACACGTCCCAAGAAGCGCGGCACCGGCGTCACCACGGAGAAGGCACGGAGCGGGCTGCGGGAGCACGACCCCGTGAGCGGTGACTGGCGCGCCCTGAGCCGCTCCCACCAGGAGATCGGCGAGGAGATCGGCCAGCTCCTCGGTATGAGCCGGGAGCAGTTCTGCCAGGTGGTCCTCCTGCCGCAGGGCGACTTCGCGCGCTTCCTGCGCGCCGACGCCGAGGCACGCGGCAGACTCCTCGGCCGCCTCTTCGACACCCGCCGGTTCGCCGCCGTGGAGGAGCGCCTGGCCGAACTGCGCCGGGGCGCCGAACAGCAGGTACGGGAGGGCGATCAGCGGCTGCTCGACATCGGGCAGCGGATCGCCGGTGCGGCACGCGGGGGCATCGAACAGCCGCTGCCCGCACGGCAGCCCGGCGATCCGGGCCTCGCGCCCGCCGTCCTGGAATGGGCCGCCGTCGCCCGCTCCACGGCCCACGAGCGCCGGGACATCGCCGAGTGCGCCCTCGCGGGCGCCGAGAGCAGGCAGGCCGCCGCGCGCCGGCTGCTCGACGAGGAACGTGAACTGGCCCGGCTGCAACAGCGGTTCGCCGACGGACGGCGGCGCGCCGACGACCTCGAAGCCCGCCGCCCCGCGTACGAGGCGGCGCGTACCAGGCTGGAGCGGGCCCGCAAGGCGGACCGGGTCGCCCCCGCGCTCGCCCTGCGCGCCGACGCCGAGCGCGCGCACCGTACGGCCGCCGACGCCCTCGACCGGGCCCGGGCCGTGCTCCCCGCCGAACTGACCGACGCCGGCGCCGACCAACTCTCCGCGCTGGAGCGGAAGATGCTGGCCGAACTGGGCCGGGTCGACGCGGCCCGGGGCGCCGAGCGGCGCAGCGCGGAGATCAGCCGCGAACGGGCCGAACTGGACCGTCAGGCGCGCGCGGACGAGGACCTGCTGGCCGACGCCGACGGCTGGCTCACGGGCTGGGAGACCGCCCGCCGGGAACACCAGGAACGCGTCGAGGCGGCCCAGGAGGCGGCGACCCGCGCCGAACAGCTCGCCGGACAGCTCGAACCGGCGCGCGCACAGCTCGACGCGGCCCGCGCGCGTGACGCGCTCGACGCACGGGCCGCCGCGTCGCAGCGCCACCTGGACACCGCCCGCGGGCGCGCCAACGACGCCAAGGAGACCTGGCTCGACCTGCGCGAGCGACGGCTGCGCGGCATCGCCGCCGAACTCGCCGCCGGACTCGTGGCTGGGGAGCCCTGCGCGGTCTGCGGCTCCGCCGACCATCCGGCGCCCGCGCGGGCGGCGGCGGGCCAGGTCGACCAGGCGTCCGAGGACGCCGCGTTCGCCGCCTCCCGAAGGGCGGAGGCAGCGGTCACGGAGGCCGAGCGCGACCACGCCTGCGTACGGGAGGAGTACGCGGCGGCCCGGTCCGCGGCCGGCGGATCGACCGTCACCGAACTGGTCGCGCTCACCGAGCGCCTCGGCCGCGAGCACACGACGGCGCACCGCCTCGCCGCCGGCACCCACGCCGCCCGTGAGGCGCTGGCCCGCGCCGAGCGGGAGCGCGAGGACCGGCTCGCCGCCCAGCGGTCGGCCGAGAACCGTGTCGCGGCCCGTACGTCACGGCGCGAAGCGCTCGACCACGAACAGACCGGTCTCGAATCGGAACTGGTACGCGCCCGCGGTGACGCCCACAGCGTCGCCGAGCACGCCGAACGGCTGGCGAAGCGGGCCCGGCTGCTCGCCGAGGCGGCCGACGCGGTACGGGACTTCGACGCCACGGCCGAGCGGCTGAAGGACGGCGACGGCCGGCTCGCGGACGCCGCGTTCCGCGCGGGATTCGGGACACCGCGCGAGGCGGCGGCGGCCCTGCTGTCCGGCCCGGAGCAACGCGACCTGACCCACCGGATGGACGACTGGCAGGCCGAGGCCGCCGCCGTCGCCGACCGGCTCGGCGAGCCGGACGCGCGCGACGCGGCGCAGGCGCCTCCCGCCCGGCTCGACACGGCCCTGATGTCCTACGAGACGGCCGAGACCGCGCTGCGCGACGCGTCCTCCGCGCTCACGGGCGCCCGCGAGCGCGGCGCCGAGCTGGCCGGGCTCTCCCGGCGTGCCGAGGAGGAGGTACGGCGCCTCGGCCCGCTCCGTACGGAGTACGAGCGGGTCGCCCGCCTCGCCGCGCTCACCGCCGGCACCTCCACCGACAACGACCGCAAGATGCGCCTGGAGTCGTACGTCCTGGCCGCCCGCCTCGAACAGGTCGCGGAGGCGGCCACCGCGCGGCTGCTGCGCATGTCCTCAGGCCGCTACACCCTGGTCCACTCGGACGCGAGGAGCGGCGGCGGCAAGCGGTCCGGGCTCGGACTCCACGTGGTCGACTCCTGGACGGGCAGCGCGCGGGACACCGCGACCCTGTCCGGCGGGGAGACGTTCTTCGTGTCCCTCGCCCTCGCGCTGGGCCTCGCCGACGTCGTCACCGACGAGGCGGGCGGCGCCCGGCTGGACACCCTCTTCATCGACGAGGGGTTCGGCAGTCTGGACGACCAGACGCTGGACGAGGTCCTGGACGTGCTGGACTCACTGCGCGAACGGGACCGCAGCGTCGGCATAGTCAGCCATGTCGCGGACCTGCGCCGCCGGATCCCGACCCAGCTGGAGGTGACGAAGTCACGCCGGGGCTCGACGGTCAGTCTCCGGACGGGCGGCGCCGAGGGCTGAGCACGGCCCGGCCGGGTCGGTCCGCAATCCGTATGACAGGGCGCCGGGCGGCCGACCATGATGGGTGACCATGCCCCAGCTTCCCCAGCCGAGCGCCGAATCCCTCCGCCGTGAGCACCTGCCGCTGCGGGGCCGTACCGCCCTCGTCACCGGTGCGAGCAGACGCGGCGGTATCGGGTACGCGGTCGCCCGCCGGCTCGCCGCGTACGGCGCGAGCGTCTACCTCCACCACCATGTGCCGCACGACCGGACCCAGCCCTGGGGCGCGGACCCCGACGGCCCCGAGGGAGTCGCGGCGGGCGTGCGCGAAGCTCTCGGGCATTCCGACGCCCGAGTGGTCCACGGGCCCGGCGATCTCGCCGACCCCGAAGGCCCGGCCAAGGTCTTCGCGGCGGCGAGTGAGGCGCTCGGCGGCGTGGTCGACATCCTGGTGGCCAACCACGCCCTCAACGGCTCGGACGGTGCGCTCAAGGACATCGACGCCCGGGTGCTCGACGCGCACTGGGCGACCAACACCCGCTCCGTGATCCTGCTGATCCAGGCGTACGCCAGGCTGCGGGCCGCCCATCCGGTCCGTATCCGGCCAGGCAGCCGCATCGTCATGATGACCTCCGGCCAGGACCTGCGGTCCGGTATGCCCGAGGAGATCGCCTACAGCCTGTCCAAGGGCGCCCTCGCCTCGGCCACCCACACGCTGGCCGCCTCGCTCGGCGGCATGGGGATCACGGTCAACACCGTCAACCCCGGCCCCGTGGACACGGATTACCTCACCGGCGAGGCGTACGACAAGATCGCCGGGATGTTCCCGGCCGGGCGGTGGGGCATGCCGGACGACCCGGCGCGGCTGATCGCCTGGCTCGCCACGGACGAGGCCGCGTGGATCACCGGCCAGGTCATCAACTCGGAGGGCGGATTCCTGCTGAGCGGCGAGCACTTCAGGCCGGCGCCGGGCACCCCCCGGCCCCACGAGCGCCCGGCGGACCCGCACCGGGGCCCGGCCGAGTAGCCGGACCGCCGGTGCTCTCCTCCTACGGAGCCACCGCCCGGCGCCGCAAAGGCGACGAGTAGACCACGCTGGTCGTCACCGAACCCAGCGTCGCGATCCGGCCCGTGACCGTCTCCAGATCGCTCATCGAACGGGCGGCGACCTTCAGTACGAAGCAGTCGTCGCCCGTCACATGGTGTGCCTCCAGAATCGCCGTCGTGCCCGCCAGCAGATCGTGGAACGGCTTGTAGTTGCCATGCGGATAGCGGAGCCGTACGAAGGCGAGGATCGGCCGTCCGAGCCGCTCCTGGTCGACCACGGCCGTGTACCCGGAGATCACCCCGGCCTCCTCCATGCGCCGCACCCGCTCCGTCACGGCGCTCGCCGACATCGAGACGGCGCGCGCCAGTTCGGCGAATCCGGTCCGTCCGTCACGTTGCAGGGCGTCCAGAATCAGCCAGTCCGTGGCGTCCGGGGAAAACTCGGTCATGAGCAAGTAGCAGAGGATTCCCCGGCCGAACAAGTCATGTGCCGGGGAATCTCCCTTCAGGACAGGGGATCCGCCGCCCTATCGTTCTGGGCATGACCACTTTCGCCGACGTCGGTTCACCGGCCAACTCCGTGCTCGCGGTGGCCCCCGCCGCCCCCTCCGAAGCAGCCGCCCACTTCGCGGCCCGCCTCGCCTCGTACACCGATGTCTCGGACGTCGCCGCCGCGCTCTCCGCCGGCGAGGACCCGGGCTTCGTCCTGCTGGACTCACGCTCGGCGGAGTCCTGGGAGCAGGGCCACGTCCCGGGCGCCGTCCATCTGCCGACCGCGCTGATTCCCGGCCGGGCGGAGGAACTGCTCGACAGGTCCGTGCCCGTCGTCACGTACTGCTGGGGCCCCGGCTGCGACGGCGCCGCCCGCGCGGCCCTCGCCCTCGCGCTGCTCGGCTACCGGGTGAAGGAGATGCTCGGCGGCATCGAGTACTGGATCAGGGAGGGTTTCGAGATCGAGACGGGCGCGGGCCCGGGCGGCGACGGTCCGAGGGAACACCGCGAGCGCGACCCCCTGACGGCACCCCGCGCCTCGGCGCCCTGCGGCTGCTGACCGAACGGCCGGCCCCGAACGTTGCCGACCCGCCCCGGCCGGCGCGTACGGCCGCGTCGCGTCCGCACCCGCCGTACGGAGGAGGCGCCCGGCGTCGTGACGCCGGGCGCCCGTGGGTCAGAGCTTGGACAGCTCGTCCACCAGGTCGTCCAGGCCCAGCGAGCCCTGCGACAGGGCCGCCATGTGCCAGGCCTTCGCGTCGAACGCGTCGCCGTGCCGGGCGCGTGCGTTCGCGCGGCCCAGCAGCCACGCGCGCTCGCCCAGCTTGTAGCCGATGGCCTGGGCCGGCATCGACAGATAGCGGGTCAGCTCGCTCTCCACGAACTCCGCCGGCCTGCCGCTGTGGTTGCCGAAGAACTCCTGCGCCAGAGCGGGTGTCCAGCGCTCACCGGGGTGGAACGGCGAGTCCGCCGGGATCTCCAGCTCCAGATGCATCCCGATGTCCACGATCACCCGGCAGGCGCGCATCATCTGCGCGTCCAGATAGCCGAGCCTGCGCTCCGCGTCCGGCAGGAAGCCCAGCTCGTCCATCAGGCGCTCCGCGTACAGCGCCCAGCCCTCGGCGTTCGCGCTGACGCCGCCCACGGACGCCTGGTAGCGCGAGAGCTGGTCGGCGACATGGGTCCACTGCGCGATCTGGAGGTGATGGCCGGGGACTCCCTCGTGGTACCAGGTCGACACCAGGTCGTACACCGGGAAGCGCGTCTCGCCCATCGTCGGCAGCCAGGTGGTGCCGGGGCGTGAGAAGTCCTCAGAGGGGCCCGTGTAGTACGGAGCCGCCGCGCCGCCCGCCGGGGCGATACGGGACTCCACCCTCCGTACCCGCTCGGCGAGTTCGAAGTGCGTGCCGTCCAGCGCCTCGATGGCCTCGTCCATCAGGGCCTGGAGCCACTTGCGTACCTCCTCCTCGCCCTCGATGTGCTCGCCGTGCTCGTCGAGGTGGGCCAGCGCCTCCCACGGGGTCGCGCCGGGGAGGATCTTCGCGGCCTCGGTGGTCATCTCGGCGTGCAGCCGGTGGTACTCGGACCAGCCGTAGGCGTACGCCTCGTCGAGATCGAGGTCCGTGCCGTTGAAGTACCGCGACCAGCGGGCGTAGCGCTCGCGGCCCACCGTGTCGGGCGCGCCCGCGACGGCCGGGGCGTACACGTCGCGCATCCAGTCGCGCAGTTCGGCGACGGCGCCGGTCGCGGCGGCCGCCGCCGCGTCCAGTTCCGTACGGAGCGAGTCGGGCCCGGCGGCCGCGAACTCGTCGAACCAGCCGCTGCCGTCGCCCGCCCACTCCGTGAGCTGGCCGACGAACGTCGCGGTCGGACGGGGCCCGCCCGGCAGGTTCCGCTCCAGGCCGAGGGCCAGCGACTCGCGGAACCCGCCCAGCGCGGCCGGTACGGCGCGCAGGCGCTGGGCCACAGCCGCCCAGTCCTCGTCCGTCCCGGTCGGCGTCACGGTGAAGATCTCGCGGACGTGGTGGGCGGGGGAGTGGATGTTGCTGACGGCCCGCAGGTTCTCCTCGGCGTCGTGGACGGCGAGTTCGGCCGTCAGCCGTTCACGGAGCAGTCTGGCGCAGCGCCGCTCCTGGTCGTTGTCGGCTCCCGGCAGCTTCGTCGCGATGTCGAGCTTGGCGAGGGTCGCGCGGGCGAGGTCGGCGACCTCCCGCGCCCCGGCCGGTGAGAAATCGGGCAGACGGCCGGAGCTGGCCGCGACGCCCAGGAAAGTACCGGTGATCGGATCGAGTTCGATGAGTGCGTCGACATAGGCGTCGGCGACCTGGCGGGGCAGCGCGCTGCTGGAAGTGTCTGGCATGGCGACATCCTCTCCGAGGGAGGACCCCGCGTCACCCTCCTTCAGGACCGCGTTGCCGCTGGAATGGCCGATGAAGGCGGCATAAGGGGACCACAGTCCCACTGCTGGAAGACCAACCGCGTCTCGACACGGGCCACTTCCGGCCGTGAGGTGAACTCGTCCACCACGAGCCGCTGGAGATCCGCCGTGTCGGCCACGGCCACAAGGACCAGATAGTCGTCCGGCCCGGTCAGATGGAACAGCGAGCGGGACTCCGGCAGGCCCCGGATCCGCTCCACGAACGGCTTGATCAGCTCCCGGCGGTGCGGCCGGACCTGCACGGACAGCAACGCCTGGAGCCCACGGCCGAGTTTGGCCGGATCGAGGCGCAGCTGGTGTCCCAGGATCACTCCGGAGCGCCGGAGTCTGGCCACCCGGTCCAGACACGTCGACGCGGCGACTCCGACCTCGGCCGCGATCTCCCGGTAGGTGGTCCGTGCGTCGTTCTGCAACAGGCGCAGTATGTGCAGATCGACCGTGTCAAGTACGACTGACTCGCTCATCCGGCGAACGTAACACGGAGGATCTCCCGTGGATCCCGCCGGATGTTCAGAGTGCTCCCATGGACTCCCTGGATGCCGACGGCATGCCCGAACCCGTGGCCGTACCCCTCTCCGCGACCCTCCCCCGGGCGCTGGCGACCGAGGCCGTGCACGCGGGTCGCGAGGACCTCGCCCTGCTCGGTGTGCACGCCGCGCCGATCGATCTGTCGACGACCTACCCCTCCTACGACCCCCGTGCCGAGGCCGCGCGGATCGACGAGTTCGCCACCACCGGCGCCCGCCCCGAGGGCCCGCCCGTGTACGCGCGCCTGGACAACCCGACGACGGCCCGTTTCGAGACGGCGCTCGCCCGGCTTGAGGGCACCGAGAGCGCGGTGGCATTCGCCAGCGGCATGGCGGCCCTCACCGCCGTCCTGCTCGTACGGTCGGGTGTGGGCCTGCGCCATGTCGTCGCCGTACGGCCTCTGTACGGATGCAGCGACCACCTGCTGACCGCCGGCCTCCTCGGTACGGAGGTGACGTGGACCGATCCGGCGGGCATCGCCGACGCGATCCGCCCCGACACCGGCCTGGTGATGGTCGAGACCCCCGCGAACCCGACCCTCGCGGAGGTCGACATCGCCGCCGTCGCCCACGCCTGTGGCTCGATACCGCTGCTGGTCGACAACACCTTCGCCACGCCCGTTCTGCAGCGGCCCGTCGAGCACGGCGCCCGGCTCGTCCTGCACAGCGCGACGAAGTATCTCGGCGGGCACGGCGACGTCCTCGGCGGAGTCGTCGCGTGCGACGAGGAGTTCGCGCGGAAGCTGCGCCAGGTGCGGTTCGCGACCGGTGGTGTCCTGCACCCGATGGCCGGCTATCTGCTGCTGCGCGGTCTGTCCACGCTGCCCGTGCGGGTACGGGCGGCCTCGGCCACGGCGGCCGACCTGGCCCGCAGGCTGGCCACCGACCCGCGCATCGCCCGGGTCCACTACCCGAGCATCGGCGGGGCGATGGTCTCCTTCGAGGTGTACGGCGACCCGCACGAGGTGATCGCCGGCGTCCGGCTGATCACCCCGGCGGTCAGCCTCGGCAGCGTGGACACCCTCATCCAGCACCCGGCCTCCATCAGCCACCGGATCGTGCCGGAGGGGGACCGGCGCTCGGCCGGGGTGAGCGACCGGCTGCTGCGGATGTCGGTCGGTCTGGAGGACGTCGAGGACCTGTGGCGGGATCTGACCGAGGCGCTCAGTGCCCGGTCCGCTCGCGCGCCGATGTCCACGCAGTCCCTTGCCGGGCCTCGTACGGCACCTCGTACGGTGCCCGCTACCGGGTCCCGTACGTAGCACCGGGCCGGATGCCGGGCGACGTCCCGGACGGCGTTCCGTGCGAGGTCTCGTGCTCCGTCCCGTCCGTGACCGGTGTCCGCCGCTCGTCCGTCGCCCTCAGGCGGGCGGTGACGACCAGCGTGCCACCCTCTATCTGGTAGTCGAGCGGCAGACCGAGTCCGCGCATGGCGGCGACCATCCCGGTGTTGGACGCCTGCGTGACCGCGTACACGCTCGCGCAGCCCGCCTCGACGGCGAGCGCGACGAGGCGGCCGAGGAGTTCGGAGCCGATGCCGCGCCGCTGCCAGGCGTCCTCGACGATCAGCGCGACCTCGGTCTCGTCACCGTCCCACAGGAGGTGGCCGAGCGCGACGAGACGCCCGGACGCCGTCTGCGCCTTCAGCGTCCGACCGTGCCGAGGGCTGAGCAGATGGTCGAGATAGCGGTCCGCGTCGCCCACCGGACCGTGGTAGCGCAGGCCCAGGGTGCGCTCGGAACAGCGCTCGTGCATCGCAGACGCCGCGTCGACGTCGCTCCGGTCGGCGCGGCGCACGGTGATCCTGCCCTCGGGCAGGGTCAGGACGTCACGGCCGCGCGGGACGCGCGGCCCGAGACGTGCGTCCAGTTCGACCAGGGCGCGTGCCCTGGCGAACTCGGTCGGCGTGAACGGCAGATGGTGGCGCTCGACGGTGATGGTGCCTCCGCTCGGGTCGCGCAGCCGCATCGTGGTGCTCTCCAGGACGCCCTCGACGGGGGCGCTCTCGCCGGCCGGCCGGCCGGCGGGGGAGACGGCGGGCAGCGAGTGGATCGTGCAGCGGCCGAGCAACTGGCGCAGGGCCAGGGGGAGTTCGGCCGCGTCCAGCGCGGTACGGGCGGCCAGACCCAGGACCCGGGTAGGGGCGTCCACGAGATCGTGCGCGTCGGCGCGCTCGATCCAGATGTCGCTGCCGCCCGCGAGGGAGATCTCTCGGGTGAGCTGCCGCGCGGGCAGCGCGGCGGGCGCGCGCAGCAGGAACTCGTCGACGGTGCCGGTGGCCAGGGGGTGCGTCTGGAGCGTGAGGATGTCCACCCGGCGGCGGGCGAGGACCGTGCACAGCGCGGCCAGCGAACCGGGGGCGTCCCGGACCGTCGCCCGCATCCGCCACAGCGCGGTGGCCGCGCCGGTGTCCGCGGCGCCGTCGGCCGGCCCGCCGCCGGCCGACGCCCCGCCGGTTGGGGGGTCCTCGACCGGTGGCGCGTGGCCGTGGCGCCTCGACCACCAGGTGTGGAATCCGGCCGTGCTGATCAGGGCGATGGCGGAGGCGACGAGCAGCACGGGCCCGTCCGGCCCGTGCACGATCATGTTCGCGACCGCGTCGGCGACCGCCACCGCGGTGAACAGGGCGGCCAGTTCGACGAGATCCCGGCGCCAGTGGTGGGGGCGCCGGGCGCTCTTCGATGAAGTCACATCGGTCATGCCCTCACTGTGACGCGGCGGTGTTGCGCAATCGCGAACGTACTGTGACTGATGGGTAACAGATGCTTCTCTTCGCCTATCAACTACTTTTGGCTGATTTATGGCGTCAGGTGACCACGCGCCTGTTCAACCTTGACGACCGGGCGGGGCGCGCGTCCTCCGCCGAGGCTACCCGCCCCGGACCCGCGTGACCTACTGGCCGACCAGGCCCGGCTTCAGCACCTTGCTGAACAGCACCTTGTTCCCCTCGGCCCGCAGCCGCACCGTCAACTCGCCGCTGCCACCGTCGATGTCCACCTCGCCGAAGTACTGCGGCGACTCCATCGGCGAGACGTTCGCCCGGTCGGGAGCCTGTACGAAGACACGGTTCGGCCCGAACGTCGCGTCCAGCGCGTTCGCCTGGAACCCGCCCGCCGCCAGCGGACCCGACACGAACTCCCAGAACGGCGCGAAGTCTTTGAAGGCCGCGCCCTCCGGCTCGTAGTGCTGCGCCGACGTGTAGTGCACGTCCGCCGTCAGCCACACCGTGCCGGTGATCCGGCGGTGCTTGACGTACCGCAGCAGATCGGCGATCTGCAGCTCCCGGCCCAGCGGCGCGCCCGGGTCGCCCTGCGCGATCGCCTCGATGTCCGCCGTACCGTCCGGCACGACCAGACCGATCGGCATGTCGGCCGCGATGACCTTCCACACCGCGCGGGAACGCGACAACTCGCGCTTGAGCCAGTCGAGTTGCTCGGCGCCGAGAATGCCCGTGGTGTCGTCGGCCTGCCGTCCGGGGGAGTTGGCGTTGCGGAACGAGCGCATGTCCAGCACGAACACGTCGAGCAGCGGCCCGTACCGCACCACCCGGTGCATGCGCCGGTCCTCGCCCCGCGCGCGGAGCGTGGAGACCGGGAAGTACTCGCCGAACGCCCGGACCGAGCGCGCCGCCAGGACGTCCACGTCCTTCTCCTGGTAGCGGACGTCGTCCAGGATCTGCCCCGGATACCAGTTGTTGCGCACCTCGTGGTCGTCCCACTGCACGATCGTCGGCACCTGGGCGTTGAACCGGCGCACGTTGTGGTCGAGCAGGTTGTAGCGGAACT
The DNA here is from genome assembly GCF_022695985.1 of Streptomyces sp. NP-1717. Classification (GTDB taxonomy): domain Bacteria; phylum Actinomycetota; class Actinomycetes; order Streptomycetales; family Streptomycetaceae; genus Streptomyces. The sequence goes on from NZ_JAAPBF010000017.1 coordinate 16,888, forward strand.
GGCCCCGGTACTCGTCCAGCGTCTCGGCGACCTTCGACTTCTCCTCCGTGACGAGGTTGCGCCAGACCCGCCCGTCCGGCAGCGTCACGGACGGCACCAGCGGCCCATCCGCGTACACGGTGTCGCCGCTGCACAGGAAGAAGTCCGGGTCGAGCCGGCGCATGTCGTCGTACGCGCGATAGCCGCCGATGTCCGGGTTGATGCCCCACCCCTGGCCGGCGATGTCGCCCGACCACAGGAACCGCACGCCCTGCCGGCGCCGCGCCGGGGCCGTACGGAACGTGCCGTACACCGGCTCGCTCGTCCGCCGGGGGTCGTCGGGGTCGGCGAGCGTCACCCGGTAGTGCACCTGCTCACCGGCGGGCAGTCCGCGCAGCGGCGTCGTTCCCGTGAAGTCGGTGCCGGGGCCGAGGAGCGGACCGTGCCAGGTGCGCGCACGGCGGAACGAATCGGTCGCCGACGTCTCCACCAGCATCCGGGCCGGCCGGTCCGAACGGATCCACACCAGCCCGGAGGACGAGGTGACATCGCCCGTCTGGACGCCCCAGCCGGCGCTCGGGCGCCCGGAACGCGCCTGGGCGGGTGCGGCGCCGGCGACCGTCCCGGCGACGGCGGCGGCGGTCGCGGGCAGGGCCAGTGCGGCGGAGGCGGCGAGGGAGCCGCGCAGTACGGTGCGGCGGTCCGTGGCGGGACCCGGGGAACTGTTCGTCATCGATGTGCCTCCTGCGGCGGGCTCGGTAGGAGCGTGACCTGGGGAATGGTGCGACGTGCCATACGTAGCGCCCGGCGACGGCCGGTACACGAACCCCGGGTGAACACACCCCCCTTCGGCTCCGCACCCGCACCCACCTCGTCCACCACCAGGCCCGGCGTCAGCCCCGCCCGACAGCCGCGGCCAGCAGCCGCACCCCCCGCGTGATGTCCGACGGCGACTGGTGCGCGTACCCCATCACCAGCCGCACCCGGCCGTCGTCCGGCCGCGCCGTCCCGTGGTACGCCAGCGCGCGCAGCGCGACACCGGCTCCCGCCGCCCGCTCCAGGAACCGCGCCTCGGGACCGTAACGCCCCGGCAGCAGCGCGATGATGTGCAGACCCGCCGCGATGCCGCTGACCTCGGTGCCGGGGAAGTGCTCGTCCAGCGCGGCGATCAGCGTGTCCCGGCGCCGCTGGTACGCCAGTCGGCAGCGGCGCAGGTGCCGGTCGTAACCGCCCTGTTCGACGAAGTCCGCGAGCAGCGCCTGCTCCAGTACGGGATTGCCCAGGTCCATGGTGCGCTTGCGCTCGACCAGCTCCTCGGTCAGCTCCTCGGGCGCCAGCAGCCAGCCGACCCGCAGCCCCGGCGCCATCGACTTGCTGACCGAGCCCATGTACGCCACGCGCTCCGGGTCCAGGCCCTGCAACGCGCCGACCGGGGCCCGGTCGTAACGGAAGTCCCCGTCGTAGTCGTCCTCCAGGACGAAGCCGTCCACCGACCGTGCCCAGTCGAGGAGTTCGGTCCTGCGCGCCGCCGAATAGGCGATACCGGACGGGTACTGATGGGCCGGCGTCGTCACCACCGCGCGTACACCCGCCCGCCAAAGCGCCCCCGGCACCAGCCCGTCGGAGTCCACCGGCAGCGGCACCGTACGCAGCCCCGTCGCGCCGAGCACCGCCACGTTCTCCGGGCTGCCGGGATCCTCCACACCCACGGTGCGCGCCCCGCGCCGGTGCAGCGCGAACCCGAGCAGCGTCATCGCCTGCGCCACCCCCGAGCAGACCAGCAGCCGCTCCGGATCGGCCACCACCCCGCGCCGCCGGGTCAGCAGCGCCGCCAGCGCCGTACGCAGCTCCGGCATGCCCCGGGGATCGGGATAGCCGAGTGCCCGGTGCGGCAGCCGCGCCAGTACGGAGCGCTGGGCGGCGCCCCACGCGGCGCGCGGGAAGAGCGAGAGGTCCGGCGTACCCGGTACGAAGTCGGCCCGCGCGCCCGCCGGATGGGGTGCCCGGTCACGCACGGCCGGTGCCGCCGCCCGCACCGCGTCGCCCACCCAGGTCCCCGAACCGTGCCCGCTGCGCAGATAGCCCTCGGCCGTCAGCTGCTCGTACGCGTCGGTGACCAGGCCGCGCGACACACCGAGATCGGCGGCGAGTTCACGGCTCGACGGCAGCCGGGTACCCGCCGCCAGCCGCCCGGACCGCACCGCCTCCCGCAGGGCCGACTGGAGCACCCGTCCACGGCGCCGGGCCGGCGCGGACGCCAGCAGTACGTCCCAGGCGTCGGTCCAGGCGGTACGCGATCCGGCGGCCGTCCCGTCCCCGCGACCGGTCGCACCGTCACCCGAAGTGGTTCCCGATACCGTCATGGAAGTGGACCTTAAACCGGACCACCTCCCTTTCGTAGCGTCGCCCCCATGACTGCCACACCCCGGGGAAACTCCCTGACCGGCATGGTTCTCGCCGCCTTCGCCTGCATGCTCGTCGGCGCCTCGTTCACCGCCAACAGCGTCCTCGGCGACTACCCCTACGCCGGCGGCCAGGCCCTGCGCTACGGCATCGCCTGTCTGCTGCTCCTCCCGCTCGTCGCCCGGGGCGCCGCCGCGCCCCTGCGCGCCCTCACCCGCCGGCAGTGGGGCCGGCTCGCCGCCGTCGCCGGGGTCGGCATGGTCGGCTTCAACCTGTCCGTCATCGCCGCCGAACGCACCGCCGAACCCGCCGTCCCCGGTGTCTTCGTCGGCTGCGCGCCCGTCGTCGTCGCCGTGCTCTTCCCCCTGCTCGGCCGGCGCCGCCCCGCTCGCGCCGTCGTGTACGGCGCGCTGCTGGTCGCCGTCGGCGCGTTCACCGTCCAGGGCTGGGGGCGTACGGATGCCGCCGGCATCGCCTGGTCGGTCGCCGCGCTCGTCGGCGAGGTCGGCTTCGCCGTACTCGCCGTACCGGTACTGCGTCCGCTCGGACCGAGACTGCTCTCCGCGACGGTGGCCGGCGTCGCCGCGATCGAGTCGGCGATCGCCGGACTCCTTCTGGACGGCGCCGGGTTCGTCCGCGTCCCCACCGCCGGGGAGGCGGTCGCGCTCGGCTGGCAGGCGGCCGTGGTGACGGTGATCGGATTCATCTGCTGGTACATGGGCGTGCAGCGCATCGGCGCGGAGCGGGCCACACTCTTTTCCGGCCTCATCCCGGTGGCGGCGGCGCTCACCGCCCCGGTCGTGGGCACGGGAGCGTACGGGCCCGCGCAGGCCGCCGGCAGCCTGCTCGTGGGCATCGGCGTGGCGCTCGGCTCCGGGGCGTTCCGGGCCCGGGCGGCGGCCCGCCGCGTCGCGGAGAGCGAGCCGGTCCCCGCGCCCTGACGTGCCCGTATGTGTCTGTCCCGACACATCGGGTCCCCGCCCCCGGGGCTCCCACCTGCTGATGTCGTCGTTTCACGCCAAACCCGCGAACTCTGCGTGAACGGTCTGTGGCAGAGTGCGATTCCGCCGGAGAGTGCCCGCAGGATTGGTCTTGACCAACGCGATCGGCCGTCCTACTCTCGGAGAGTTAGTGCAGGAACCTTTAATAAACAAGTGCATGGAAAAGCCGCCGGGGACACGGCGATTGCGGAGGATCACGGTGGGGACCACGCAGCTCGAAACAGTGCCGGAGCCCAAGTACTGGCACCTCAAGACCGTGCTCGGCGAGGCGCTCGACTCCGACTTCTCGGTCGGTGAGGTGCTGCCCAACGAGCGCGACCTCGCCGCCCGCTTCGGCGTCGCCCGCGCGACGCTCCGTCAGGCGCTCGAACAGCTCGAACTCGAAGGCCGGTTGCAGCGCCGCCGGGGCGTCGGCACGACCGTCGCCCCGCCGCGCATGGGTGTCGACGTGTCGACCACCCAGCAGGAGTGGCCGGGCGCGGACCCGGACGCCTGGCAGCCCGTCGACTCGGTGACCGCCGCGCCGCCGGCCGCCGTGGCCAGGATGCTCGGTACGGACGGCGGCGACGAGGTCCACACGGTCCGCAGGACGCGTGTGACACACGGCCAGACCGTGGCGGCCGAGTTGCTGTACGTCCCCTCGGAGTCGGTGCCCGAGCTGCCCGCCATAGACATCCCGTCCGGCCCGGCCCGCGCGCGCAGCGTCCTGCGCGAGCTCCAGCGGCTCGGCATGGAGGGCCAGGACCGCGCCGTGGAGCTCGGCTCCGCCCGCGTGGACGATGCCAAGGAACTCGACCGGCTGCCCGGCGCGCCCGTACTCGTCGTCACCACCCGCTACCTGGCCGGGGGCCGTACGGCGGCCGTCTCGGTGGCCACGTACCGCGCCGACACCTGCCGGCTCACCTTCGGGGACACGGGCGACGTCCGGATAAGCCACCACCCCGACGAGCGCAAGGCCTCCTGACGGCTGTTCCCGCTCCCACCCGCGGGCCCTTCGCCGGGGCCGGTCGCCAGATGCCGCCCGGTCCACGGCGTCCGCGCTCCGCAGCGGGCAGGGCCGGCGACGCCTGGACTGGCATTGCCCCCGTAGCCCGGGGGCAATGCGCTTTCGGGAGTCGGCCAAGTGTGGCCGCCGGCCATCGACAACGCCGATCCTCCGCATCGCGAAGCACCGCGCCACATGACGCCGACGCCCTGCGGCGGAACCAGAGCCGATCCCCCAGGATCCGCCGGAGGCTTCAGCGGCGGGCCGTCACCGTCGCGTCGACGGCGAACAGTTGCTCCTCGACATGGTCCAGCGCCAGACGCAGCGCACCCGTGGCCACCGCCGCCTCGCCCAGCAGCGACAGCGTCACGCGGGGCGGGCGCAGACAGTAACGGGACAGCTCGTCGCGCAGCGGGTCGAGTACGCCGTCGAGACCGGCCGCCCAGCCGCCGATGACCACCAACTCGGGGTCCAGCGCCAGGACCAGCGCGGCCACGTCGTGGACCAGCCGCTGGATGAACCGCTCCATCGCCTGCTTCGCGCCGACGTCACCCTGCTTGGCCATCGCGAACACGCGGGCCACCGCCCGCTCGTCGAGCGGATGCAGCGGCTCGTCCGTCGTCGACAGCAGCTTCTCCGGCGTCACCTCGCGGCCCAGCAGATGCAGCGCCCCGATCTCACCCGCCGCGCCGCCGTAGCCACGGTGCAGCCGGCCGCCGATCAGCGATCCCGCCCCCGGGCTGAGACCGGCGAGGACGAACACGATGTCGTCCGATTCGGTCGCCGCGCCCTTCCAGTGCTCGGCCACGGCCGCCGCGTTGGCGTCGTTCTCCACCAGCACCGGACAGCGGAACGAGCGGCGCAGCCGCTCGCCGAGCGCCAGGCCCGTCCACTCGGGCAGTGCCGTACCCAGACGTACCGTCCCGTCGGCCTCCACGATGCCGGGGCTGCCGACACCGACCGCCCGCAGCGAACTGCGCGCCACCCCCGCGCGGCGCAGCACGTCGGAGACGACGACCCGCACCCGGTCCAGCCGCTCGTCCGCCGACGCGGTCTCCGTGGCCTCGCGCGAACTGGCCCCGATGATGCGGCCGTCGAGCCCCGACAGCAGCGCGGCGACCCGGTGCGGCCCGATCTCGATGCCCAGCAGATGCCCGGCCTCGGCCCGGAAGCGGAACCTGCGCGCGGGACGGCCCTGCCGGCGGGCCTCGCCCTCGCCCGGCGCCGCCTCCATGACCAGACCGAGCTCCATCAGCCCTTCGACGACACCTTCGACCGTCGGCCGCGACAGACCGGTGATGCGGGTCAGATCGGTGAACGTGGGGCAGTCGGCGCCCCGCAGGGCGTGCAGCACCACCGCGGAGTTGATCCGCCGCAACAAGGAAGGGTCCCCGCCGGTCAGCCGCCCCACGGTATGTCCTCCAAGCTCGTGCGCGTGTCTGCCGGATGGTACTCGGTGGTCGCCGAGGCGGCTAACGGTCGACGACACGGGGGCCGCGCGGTGCCGGATTGCTCCCGAAGACGGCGGGAAGCCACCTGTCGGGCGGGGGACTTCTGACGCCCTGCCAATTGTCAGTGCCGGGCGCTTTACTGGAGTCATGAGCACCGCACGGCACGTCGCCACCATCGATCTGCTGTGTGCCCGCTCCTTCCCCGCCGAGCGCGCCGGGTCCGAAACAGGTACGAGCGGACCGGGCTACCACCTGGCGGAGCTGGCGCGCGGCGAGGGCTTCTGGGACGACGACGGGACGCGCCGCGCCCAGGAGGCGGAGCAGTACGAGTCGGAGTGCGCGGCCCTGGCATCGGTGCTGGAGGCGCGCTGGGGAGAGCCGCAACTCGTCAGCCTCTGGAGCATCCACGTGCGCGCCACCGAGGGCGAGGAGATACCGGAGCCCTGGCGCGAGCTGTCGGCCGGAGTGGGTTACGTACACCTGTGGCGCACCGGAGGCCGCTGGGTCGCGCTGGGCGTCTCCCACCAGGGCGAGGAACACCCGTTCCAACTCCTCGCGGCCGTCACGGAGACAGACCCGCCGTAGAGCGGTCGAGCGGGCGCTCCCCGATCCCTCTTGCCCCTCAGAGGAGGTGGAGTCATCCGGACGACCGTGGTGTCAGTGGCTCGGGATACGGTGCGGTGTGATGGGCCGGACGGAGATCCTCAGGGACTCGCGGTCATGGGGGGTGGGTGGGAAGGTCCCCGGCCTCGGCCCGGGACCGGATTGGTATCCGTGACCCCACCCCCCACATTCAGCCGCCGGGCGACCGTGCGGCGGTCACGCCCTGGGCTGCGCGGACGCACCCCAGTCGGGTTCCTAAGACCGCGTACGGTCCGGCATCCCCGCCGCCACGCGCAGTCTGCCGAACTCCTCCGCCATCGTCTCCGCCGTCCAGTGCGCGTTCAGGCCGCTCGGGTTGGGCAGTGCCCAGACGCGGGTGTCGCCTATCGTCCGCGTCTGCGGGCCGATCGCCGCCGACCGGTCGCCGAACGCCGTGCGGTACGCGGTGATGCCGACGACCGCCAGCCAGCGCGGGCGCAGCCGCTCCACCTTCGTGGCCAGGATCCGGCCGCCCTTCCGGAACTCCTCGTCGCTCAGCTCGTCGGCCCGCGCCGTCGCCCGTGCCACGACGTTGGTGATGCCGAGGCCGTAGTTCAGCAACTCGTCCTGCTCGGACGGCGCGAGCTGCCGGGGGGTGAAGCCCGAGAGGCGCAGCACCGGCCAGAAGCGGTTGCCGGGCCGGGCGAAGTGGTGGCCCGTCGCCGCCGACATCAGGCCGGGGTTGATACCGCAGAAGAGCACGCCCAGATCCGCCGCGACCACGTCGGGGATGACGCGGTCGCGGGCGGCGGCCAGCTCCTCGGGCTTCACGTCGCCGGCCTCAGAGGATCGACCCGGGCGTGTATCCGGCGGCGACGGGGTGCCGCTTCACGATCTCCTCGATCCGGGCGAGCACGGCGGCCACCTGGTCACCGGCCGCACCCGTGAACGACAGCTTGTCGGCCATCAGACCGTCCAACTGCGCCCGGTCCAGCGGCATCCGCTCGTCGGCCGCGAGCTTGTCCAGCAGCTCGTTGCGCTCCGCTCCGCGCTCGCGCATCGCGAGCGCCGACGCGACGGCGTGCTCCTTGATGACCTCGTGCGCGGCCTCCCGGCCGACCCCCGCGCGTACGGCGGCCATCAGCACCTTGGTCGTCGCCAGGAACGGCAGGTAGCGGTCCAGCTCGCGGGCCACGACCGCCGGGAAGGCGCCGAACTCGTCGAGCACCGTCAGGAAGGTCTCCAGCAGCCCGTCGAACGCGAAGAACGCGTCCGGCAGCGCCACCCGGCGGACGACGGAGCACGACACGTCGCCCTCGTTCCACTGGTCACCGGCCAGCTCGCCCGTCATCGACGCGTAACCGCGCAGGATCACCATCAGCCCGTTGACACGCTCGCAGGAGCGGGTGTTCATCTTGTGCGGCATCGCCGACGAACCGACCTGGCCGGGCTTGAAGCCCTCGGTGACCAGCTCGTGCCCGGCCATCAGCCGGATCGTCTTCGCCACGGAAGAGGGACCGGCGGCGAGCTGCACCAGCGCGGTCACCACGTCGTAGTCCAGCGAACGCGGATACACCTGGCCGACCGAGGTGAAGGCGTGCCCGAAGCCCAGATGCCCCGCGATCCGGGACTCCAGGTCCGCGAGCTTCGCCGGGTCACCGCCGAGCAGGTCGAGCATGTCCTGCGCCGTGCCGACCGGGCCCTTGATCCCGCGCAGCGGGTAACGGGCGAGCAGGTCCTCAAGACGGCCGTAGGCGACCAGCAGCTCGTCGGCCGCCGTCGCGAAGCGCTTGCCGAGGGTCGTCGCCTGCGCGGCGACGTTGTGCGAGCGGCCCGCCATGACCAGCTCCGCGTACTCCCCGGACAGCTTCCCCAGACGGGCGAGCACCGCCACCGTACGGTCACGCATCAGCTCCAGCGAGAGCCGGACCTGCAACTGCTCCACGTTCTCCGTCAGATCCCGCGACGTCATGCCCTTGTGGACCTGCTCATGACCGGCGAGCGCGTTGAACTCCTCGATGCGCGCCTTCACGTCGTGGCGGGTGACCTTCTCGCGCTCGGCGATCGACGCCAGATCGACCTGGTCGAGGACCCGCTCGTAGTCGGCGAGCGCGGACTCGGGCACCTCGATGCCGAGATCCCGCTGGGCCCGCAGCACGGCGAGCCACAGCTGACGCTCCAGCCTCACCTTCTGCTCGGGGGACCAGAGCACGGCGAGCTCCGCCGAGGCGTAGCGGCCGGCGAGGACGTTGGGGATACGGGGCTTCACAGACGCAGCAGTCACGTAGCCGGATTCTACGTGGCCGTTCCCGCTGGTCCGAGCCGCGCCCTCGTTCGTACGGGACCGGGCGAGACCGGAAAGGTGCCTTCTACGTCTGCTCCTGCCGCGCGCCCGCGTCACCGGGCAGTGGCTCGTACGGCAGCAGCTCCGGGCGCTTCGGCGGCCTGCCGTCCCCCGACGAGCGGCCCGTCAGCCGGCGGCCGATCCACGGCCCCAGGTGCTGCCGCGCGAACCGGGCGTCCCCGGTGCGCCGCATCAGCCAGCCCGTGGGCAGCGCGGGCGCGAGCTCCGCGCGCCAGTCGTCGGCGGGCTCCAGGCCCAGGGCCTGCCACACGGCCTCGGCGACCCTGCGGTGCCCGTCGGCGGTCAGATGCAGCCGGTCCGCGTCCCACATGCGCTGCTCGCCGAGTACCCGAGCCCCGTACAGATCGACCACCAACGCGTCGTGCCGCGCGGCCAGCTCGTCGATGAAGGCGAAGAGAGACTCCCAGCGCGCCTTGAAACGTTCCGTCACCGGGCCCCGGCGGACGGGGCTGTGCATCAGCACCAGCCGTCCGCAGTGCGGTGCCAGCCGCTCGACCGACTCCTCCAGCTTCCCGAGGACCAGAGCGGGGTCGTACTTGGGCCGCAGGGTGTCGTTCAGCCCGCCGACCAGGGTCACCACATCCGGGCGCATCGCGGCGGCGGTGTCCACCTGCTCGTCGAGGATCTGCCCGATGAGCTTGCCGCGCACGGCGAGATTCGCGTAGCGGAAACCGGGGGTACGGGCGGCGAGGCGGGCCGCGAGCAGATCCGCCCAGCCCCGGTACGACCCGTCCGGCTGGAGGTCCGACATGCCTTCGGTGAACGAGTCCCCGACGGCGACGAGGCTGGTGTACGTGGCGTTCTTCTCCATGGCCGAGCGATCGTATCGCGCGCCGCGGGCCTTTCCGGACGGGGCCTCAGGTTCCCCGCGCATGCCTCCCGACCAGCTCACGCAGGACGTCCTCCATGGTCACCAGACCTTCCAGCTTGCCGTCCTCGTCCAGCACGGCGGCCAGGTGCGTACGGCTGCGGCGCATCGCCGTCAGCACGTCGTCGAGCGGGGTGTCCGCCCGCACCTGGGCGATCGCCCGCATCCCCGGGACCGGCAGCGGCTCGTCGCGCGGCATGGCGTCCAGGGCGTCCTTCACATGGAGGTAGCCGAGGATCCGGCGCGACTCGTCCACGACCGGGAAACGGGAGAACCCCGACTCGGCCGCCAGCGCCTCCAGTGCGACGGGGGTGATGCCCACCCGAGCCGTCACGACCTGGTCCAGCGGCATGACCACGTCCCGTACGGGCCTGCGTCCCAGCTCCAGCGCGTCGTGCAGCCGTTCGGCGGCGCGGTCGTCGAGGAGCCCCGCGTCACCGGCGTCGGTGACCATCCGGGACAGCTCGGCGTCGGAGAACGTCGCCGACACCTCGTCCCTGGTCTCCACGCGCAGCAGCTTCAGCAGCACGTTGGCGAACGCGTTGACCGTGAAGATCACCGGACGCAGCGCGCGGGACAGCGCCACCAGCACCGGGCCGAGGATCAGCGCCGTACGCACCGGCTCGGCCAGCGCGATGTTCTTGGGCACCATCTCGCCGAGCAGCATGTGCAGATAGGTCGCCAGGGCGAGCGCGATGACGAACGAGATCGGGTGCACCACCCCGTGCGGCACACCCACCGCGTCGAAGACGGGCTCCAGCAGATGGGCGATGGCGGGCTCGGCGACGATGCCGAGCACCAGCGTGCACAGCGTGATGCCGAGCTGGGCGGCGGCGAGCATCGCCGAGACGTGCCGCAGGCCCCACAGGACGCTGCGCGCGCGCCGGTCGCCCTCCTCGGCGGCGGGCTCGATCTGGCTGCGGCGCACCGAGATCAGGGCGAACTCCGCCCCGACGAAGAACGCGTTGAGGACCAGGGTCAGCAGTCCGACGAGCAGTTGGATCACGGTCATCGTCCCGGCCCCCTGCCGTGGTCGTCGCCCTCTTCGCCCTCGTCGTCCCCGGCGGGTGTCGGCAGGGGCGCGTGCAGGAGTACGCGGGCGGCGCGCCGTCCGGAGGCGTCGACCACGTCGATACGCCAGCCGCGCAGTTCGACGCGGTCGCCCTCGACGGGGATCCGCCCCAGTTCGGTGGCGACGAGACCGGCGAGCGTCTCGTACGGCCCTTCGGGCGCCCGCATCCCGATGTCCCACAGCTGGTCGAAGCGCGCGGCGCCGTCGGCCGACCACAGGTCGCGGCCGTCGGCGTCCTCGCCGGCGCGGGCCAGGTCGGACGTCTCGTGCGGGTCGTGCTCGTCACGTACCTCGCCGACGACCTCCTCGACGATGTCCTCCAGCGTCACGACGCCCGCCGTACCGCCGTACTCGTCGATCACGACCGCCATGGTCCGGCTGCCGGAGAGCCGGTCCAGCAGGCGGTCCACGGTCAGCGACTCCGGTACGAGCAGGGGGTCGCGCATCAGCTCGGACACCGCAGTACGCGTCCGCCGCTCGTCGGGGACCGCCAGCACGTCCTTGATGTGGGCGACGCCCACGACGGTGTCGAGACTGTCGTGGTAGACGGGGAAGCGGGAGAGTCCGGTGGCGCGCGTGGCGTTGGCGACGTCCTCGGCCGTGGCCCGCACGTCGAGCGCGGTGACCTGGACGCGCGGTGTCATCACGTTCTCGGCGGTCAGCTCCGCGAGGTTGAGGGTCCGTACGAACAGCTCCGCGGTGTCCGCCTCCAGCGCGCCCTCCTTGGCGGAGTGCCGGGCGAGTGCGACCAGCTCCTGCGGACTGCGTGCCGAGGCCAGTTCCTCGGCGGGCTCCAGGCCCAGCCCCCGCACCAGACGGTTGGCCGTGTTGTTGAGGTGGCTGATGAACGGCCGGAAGATGGTCGTGAAGACCCGCTGCGGAGTGGCGACGACCTTGGCGACCGACAGCGGCGTGGAGATGGCCCAGTTCTTGGGCACCAGCTCGCCGACCACCATCAGCACGACGGTCGACAGGGCCGTACCGATGACCAGCGCCAGCGACGAGGCGACGGACGGCGAGAAGCCGATCGCCTCGACGGGGCCGCGGATGAGCTTCGCCACCGACGGCTCGGCGAGCATACCGACGACCAGGTTGGTCACCGTGATGCCCAGCTGGGCCCCGGAGAGCTGGAAGGTGAGGCTGCGTACGGCCTTCATGGCGCTGGCCGCGCCACGTTCGTTGTTCTCGACCGCCAGTTCGAGGTCGGCGCGTTCGACCGTGGTGAGGGAGAACTCGGCGGCGACGAAGGCCCCGCAGGCCAGCGCGAGCAGCACGGCCACCAGGAGCAGGAGCACTTCGGTCATCGGTTCACCTCCGTCCCATGATCGGTCAGGGGCTGCCGGGCGGCGCGATATCCGCCGCTGTCGGAGCCGGAGCCGGAGCCGGAGTCCGAGCCGGAACGGGAACGGGCCGGTGCGGGCACGGCGGTACGGGGAAGCTCGCCCATGGGCGGACGGTCACACCTCTCGGTCGTCGGAGCGGGAACCGGGGCGTCGCCCGGGCGAACGGCCCGTCGTGGGGCAGGCGCGGCCGCGCCCTTCGCGCACCGGAGTCAGGAATGCTCCCCGCCGGGCACCCCGTGCTGCTCGTCCGCGCCGATGTCCTCGACGCCGACGGGCGCTTCGGTGAGATGGTCCAGCGTGCCGGTCACGCGCAGGATGCGCTCCAGGGACGCGGACCGCCCGTCGAGGAAGAGCCGCACCCCCGCCGCGCCGGTGGCCCGGCGCACCGCCAGCAGGATGGCCAGCCCCATGGAGTCGCAGGTCGCCAGCCGGGAGCAGTCCAGCCGCAGCTCCCGCATCCGCGGGTGCAGGGAGAGCTGCCGCTCGGCCTCCTCCAGCAGGCGCCGTGCGCTGTCGTAGTCCAGATCGCCCGCCACGTCGACACGGACGGTGTGTTCGTCCGTCGGGGACACGGTCAGCAGCAGGCCGGCGGGCGGGATCGTCGTCATCGGGACACTCCTGATCCGGATCGTGCGGCGGGAACGTCCGGGTCGTTCAGCGCCTGGAGGGCGTGGTCGAGCAGGCGGCCGGCCCGGGGGAAGTCCGTCAGCTGTGTGCCGAGGACCTCCAGGGCCGGCGGCAGTGAGGCCGCGGGGACGGAGCGGGCGGTGAGGATGCCCGCCGTCCATGTCAGGAAGTCGGTGAAGAGCCGGTCGCAGTCCGTGTAGAGCGCCACGGCGAGGAAGTCCACGATGTGGCCGAGGTCCTCGGCGGTGTGCTGGCGCTGCCGTTCGGTGTACGACCGCATGGCGGGGAACCGTTCCTCCAGCCCCGCGAGGGCGGCCCGTACGAGTCGGCCGCTGTCGCGGGAGACCATCGTGTACTCCTGGTCCGCGAGATGCGGCAGGTCGTCGATGGGCTGATGGCCGGTGAGGGGGCGGGTCGGGGGTCTGAGGGCCAGCAGGTCGGCGGCGGCGCGGGCGTCGGGCGCCCAGGCGTCGGCGCCGAGCAGACGGGCGTAGCGACCGTCGGTCCCGAAGGCCGCGCCGCCGGCCAGCACGGGGACACCGATCGCCTGGCAGGCGGTGACGGTGGCGTGGGCGGTCGGCAGCCGGGTCGCGAGTGAACTGGAGAGGGCGACGTGGTCGGGGCCCGTACGGTGCACATGGCCGATCAGGTGTGCGGTCGGCACCTGCGCGCCGAGGTAGTCGACGTGCCAGCCGCGCAGCCGCAGCACCTCGGCCAGCAGACGGGCCGGCAGCGCGTGCCACTCCCCGTCGACGCAGGCGACCGTGACGCGTCCGCGCCGCTTACCCGTAGGCGGCGGCATATGGCGGACGGACAGGGCCGCGATGACCCGGTCGTTGATGGCGGTCGCCGCGTGCTCGCGCGCCACGCTCATCCGGTTGTCGGCCCACTCCTGGCCGACCCTGCGCTGGACGGCGCCGATCACGTCGAGCAGCAGGGCCTCGTGATCCGCCCCGGCGTCGTGGGCGTCGAGCACGACACCGTACGCGGCGTGCTCGTCGCCGCACGAGACGGCCTCCCAGAGGTCGTCCGCCGTACGACGGAGGGCGGCCCCGTCGAACGGGGCCGGCTGGGTCGGTGTGATCTGCGTGATGGACGGACTCATGCAGTGAACCTGCCCGGTCCGCGTCCACCTACCGCACTGAGGTGATTGTTGCGCGGAGCTGTGATCGCGACCACGGCCATGTCGTCGTGCCGCCCGCCCCGCACCCACTGCGAGGCCAGCATCTGGACGTGCTCCACCACGGCTTCCGCCGGCATCCCCGCGCACTGGGACAGCGCGCCGTGCAGCCGCTCGTCGCCGTAGAGGTCGTCGCCGAGCGGTCCGCCCCTGGCCTCGGTGATGCCGTCGGTGAACAGCAGACAGGTCTCGCCGGGCGCGAGAGTGGTCTCCACCGTGACGGCCTGCGCCTGCGGCAGCGCGCCCACGAGCGTCCCGCGGGTGGCCGCCTCCTCCACCTGTCCGTCGCCGCGCACGATCAGTGGCGCCGGATGGCCGGCGCTGGTCAGCCGCAGCCGGACCTTGCCGGCGTGGCGCACCGCCGAGGCGAGGACGAGGGTGGCGAAGCGCGTGTGGTGGGAGTTGAGCAGCGCGCCGTTGAGCAGGCTGAGCACGCGCTGGTGGTCCTCGGCCATCGGAAGGAGGGCGTGGAGGGTGTTGCGGATCTTGCCGGTCAGTACGGCCGCCTCCAGCCCCTTGCCGCACACGTCGCCGAGGATCACCAGGGACTCCTGGCCCGCGGCATCGGCGGGCGCGGGATGGACGTCGTAGAAGTCGCCGCCCACCCGCTCGCTCTCGGCCGAGGCACGGTAGGCGCCGGCGAACTCCACGCCGGACACCTCACGCAGCACCGGCGGCAGCAGCTCGCGCATCAGCGTCTCCGTGATGGAACTCTGCTCCGCGTAGAGCCGCGCCGCGGAGAGCGCGGCGCCCGCCCGGGCGGCGAACAGCCGGGCGAACACCTCCTCGCTCTCGGTGAACGCGGGCTCGCCCTCCCGCCGCAGCATGATCAGGGCACCGGCGGGCACACCGTGCCCGGGCAGCGGGGTCACCACGATCGAACCGACGGGGCCGAACCCCTCGGGAAGCAGCCAGTCGGGCGCGGCGGCGGGGTCGATCCAGCGCGAGGGCACCGGAGGGAAGCCCTGGAGCGCCTCCGCCAGCCCGGGCACCTGGTCGGAGCCGGTGTGGACGTGGACGTGTACGGGCTCGCCGCCGCGCTCGCAGGAGACCACCGGCAGCCCGCGGCCGGCGGACGGGGCGACCACCAGCGCGGCGTCGGCGAGATGGCCGGCGGCGAGCCGCGCCGTCGTCTCCGTGCACCGCACGAGATTGAGCGAGGACAGGAGCGCGTTCGACGCCTCACCCAGGAAGGTGGTACGGGCGCGCTCCAGGCGCAGGGCGCGGCGGGCGAGCCGGTGGTCGGTGTCGTCGACCAGCCACCACACGACCTCGCCGCTCTCCTCGCGGGTCGGGTGCGCCTCGAAGCTGCGGTCACCGATGTCACCGCGGATGACGGTCACGAGGGGCGCCGCGGACTCCAGGGTCGCGGCGATGTCGGATCCGGACCAGACCGCTTCGTCCAGCGAGCCCGCGTCCGTCGGCGTGGGCCCCGTGGGCAGGGTGTGATGGGCGTCGGCCAGCCAGCCGGGCACCGTGTCGCTCAGGAGTGCTCCGTGCCAGGCGTCCGGGAGCAGCGCCGCCGCGGTGTCGTTGAGGAATCGCACCACACCGTGTGTGTCCGCGACGAGCACCGGATACGGCGCCGCACGGAGAACGGATCTCCTCATGCCACCACCTGTATCGGTCGGTTGTTCGGCGGAAGTAGCCACACTCGTGGGGCCCGCTGCGCGGTCCCCTCACCTTCTTTCGTCTCGACGTCAGAACAGTTGCCCTCGGGTAACCATCCCGCACTCCCAACTCTGAGGCAACCAACCGTGATCTTCGTAAAACATGCCATCGGATGATAAGCAACGCATTCAAGCTGAAATGTCACTGAGTGGTGGGTGATTGACCACCCTGCGGTTGCGGAGTCGCCGAGGGGGCATGACAAGCTGATCCGGTGTTCGACGAATGCGGGAACGAGGTCACAGGCGCCGTCGAGGGCGATGTCTACATCGTGAAGGCGACGGGGGACATCGACGTCGACAACGCCGCGCGGCTGCGCGAGGCGCTGGCCGCGGCCGCCCGGGCGGGCATGCCCAGGACCGTGGTCGACCTCTCCGGGCTGGTGTTCGCCGACTCCACGGTGCTGCACGTGCTGCTCGACGCGCAGCGTGAACACCGGTCGGCGGGGCGGCGGTTGGTGGTCGCCGGACCGTTCGGCCCGACGGTCGGGCGGCTTTTCGACGTCACCGGGACCCTGGGGTTCTTCGTCGTCGCTCCCACCGTCGAGGCCGCGGTGACCTCGTAGGGCTCGATACCGCGGGCGCCACAGGCCCGCGAAGTCGCCCGCGTGAAGACCGGCCATCGGGGCAGGCGGAAGCTGCGGTGAATACGGAACAGCCTGACGACGTGCAAGGCGGGGCCCCGGACGCGGTGTCCGAGGAGGCCGGGCCTCGGCCGGTGCTGCCCGTGAACGCGGCCGCCGCGCGGGCCCAGGTCATGGACTTGTTGAAGGGCCGGTTCTGCGCGATCGACGAGTCCACCCATGACGACGTCGTTCTCGCGGACGTGCTGCTCGTCACCTCCGAACTGGTCACCAACGCGTTGCGGCACGGCGGGGGCATCACGGAATTCAGCGCCGAGGTGGTCGCGGACGAGCTGCTGCTCGTGGTCGCCGACGCCAGTCCGTGGCCGCCGATCACCGTCGCGCGCGCACCCGGCGAGTTCACCGTGGGCGGCTACGGCTGGCCGCTCGTCCGCCGGCTGGCCAAGAGCGTCGCGGTCATCGTGACCGGCTCGGGCAAGCGGATCGAAGCGGTGCTCGGCCTCTCCTGACGCCGGGGCGCCCCATTGCCCGGCGCGGGCGTCGTGGACCGGCCCACTTGCCGACGCTAGCGTCCGCGCGCTAGCTTGTTGGGGTGGCGAAGACCCAGCTGAACGTACGCGTGGACGAGACCACCGCGGAGGCCGCCCGGCGGCAGGCGGGGCGGCGCGGGATGAGCGTGAACCGCTACATCGAGGAGCTCGTGAAGCAGGACGCGGGTGAAATCGGGAAGACCTTCGTCGAGTCCGCCGCCGACTTCATGAAGCAGTACGAGTCGGTGTTCACGGAGGAGTTCGACGCGGAGAGCGCCACCACGGAACGCTCCACGCGGCGGGGCACGGGGCGCGAGGGCTCACGCTGAGGCCGGATCCCCGTCCGGTCGGGATTCGTGGCCGATGACCGGGACACCCGAACCACCCGGCTGCACCGTGTGCGGCGGGACCGTCGCCCCCGACGGCCACTGCTGGGACTGCGGCGAGCCACAGCCCGCCTACCGCGCGCACATCGAGACCACCCTCGCGGCCGGCGCCGCCGGTGTCAGCGACCGCGGCAAACACCGCGGCGTCAACGCGGACGCCATGACACTGACCGCGGCCGACGCCTGGACGATCGGCGTCGTGTGCGACGGAGTGTCCATGTCGCCCCGCGCGGACCGGGCCGCCCGCGTCGCGGCCGACGTCGGCGCCGCCCGTCTGGGAGCGGGACTGCGGGAGGGCGCGCTGCCGGAGACCGTCCTCGTGGAAGCCGCCGCCCGCGCGGGCCGCGCCGTCGGTGCCCTGGCCGCCTCGGTGGACCAGGCCCCGGCCTGTACGTACGTCGCGGGCATCGCCGGCCCCGAGGGCATCTGGTGCGCTTGGATCGGCGACAGCCGCGCGTACTGGCTCCCGGACGACGGGACCTGCCTGGCGCTGACCGAGGACCACTCCGGCCGGCACGACGCCCTCACCGCCTGGCTGGGCGCCGACGCGGACGAACCGGTCGCGAGCGTCCGCGGCCACCGCCCGCGGGGACCGGGCCGACTGCTGCTGTGCACCGACGGATTGACGCGTCATCTGCCCGAGGCCGAGGGGCTGCGCGCCGTACTCGACCGGCGCGGGCACTCGACACCGGTCGGCCACGGCCTGCTTGAGGACGCGCGGGTGCTGGTCGGATACGCGATGGACGCGGGCGGGCAGGACAACATCACCGCACTGCTCATCCGTGTCGGGGATACTGATCATCGGGAACTCCCCGCATCCGCCCCCTACCGAGACAGCTGCCACCATGGAAAACGCCGATTCTTCTGACACACCGTCACATGCCAACCTCACCTTACGGATCGATCTGTCCTGGCTGCTCATGGTCGCCGA
Source organism: Streptomyces sp. NP-1717 (assembly GCF_022695985.1). Taxonomy (GTDB): domain Bacteria; phylum Actinomycetota; class Actinomycetes; order Streptomycetales; family Streptomycetaceae; genus Streptomyces. The sequence goes on from NZ_JAAPBF010000017.1 coordinate 34,842, forward strand.
GCACAAGATGCCCGGTGATCCCCAAGTCACCGACTGGGGAGCCCTCGTGGCCGCCGTCTGCCGGCACGAGGCGGAGATATTCGGTACCCCCGTCTACAGCGATCCGCACAGCCGCGCGGCGGCCCTCCTGCAGAGCCTCCTGCACGTGCCCGCGCTGGAGCGGTCGAACGCCATGTACGCCTCGGCCGTCGCGTACGGCTACCTCGTCGCGAGCGGTCTGAAGGTCGTCACCTCGCCCGAGCAGGTCAGGGACCTGGCCAGGCTGGTCAAGGACGGCAGGGCCGACGTACGCGTCATCGCCGAGGAGCTGCGCGGCTGGAGTCTGTGAGCCCGGCCTCCGCCGGGCCCGGCCACGCCGGGTCAGACCAGATCCGCCCGCGGCCGGTACGCCACACCGAGCACACACGGTGAGGTCGGCGTCCGCGGGCCGGGGTCCGGCACCCGCAGCGAGCGGTGCTTGCCGGACTCGAAGCCGGCGTCGGCGATCGCGGCGAGAGGGTCGCGCGCCGGATGGCACCCGCCGAAGAGCGCCGGCCACACCGTGCGCTGGAGCGCCTTCTGCACCGTCGCCAGACCACGCTCCCGCGCCAGCCCGTGTTCGAAGAAGCGCAGCTCACCGCCGGGGCGCAGGACCCGGCGTACCTCGGCGAGCGCCCGTGGCACGTCCCGTACGGTGCACAGCACCAGGGAGGCGACCGCCGCGTCGAAGCCCTCGTCCTCGGCGGGCAACGCCTCCGCCGTGCCGGGCCGCACATCCACCGGGACCGTCGCCCGCATCGCCGCCCGCACCGCCAACTGCCGCAGCCCGCGCTCCGGTTCGATCGCCACGACCTCGGAGACCGCCGCCGGATAGTGCGCGAAGTTCAGCCCGTTCCCCGCGCCGATCTCGACGACCCGTCCCGACAGACCGGCCAGCAGCTCCGTGCGCAGGGCCGCGACGCCGCCCCTCGTGTCGGCGGCGACGCTCATCCGCGCGTAGAAGCGCGCGAAGACCGGGTGGTGCACCGAGTCCTTGGCGGGCATGCGGTTGCGCAGATGCATGGGGCGGGTCTCCTCCGGCGTACGGCGACACCGCGATTCTTCCCCGTCAGGCTCCGCTCAGCAGCTCATGGGCCGGAACCCGTCACCGTTCGGGCGGGGCACATGACTCCGCGCCCGTAGCGGTCCCGACACCGCGTCCGCCGTGAAACGCGACGCGTCCCAGCTTCCGCCGAGCGCCGGAGCCAGCCAGCCGGCCGCGCTCGCACGGAACCGGGCCGGGGTGAGCACGCCCGCGCCGTGCGGTACGGCCCCGAGCAGCGGGGCCCCCGCCACGTCCGGCAGATCGGCCAGATTGCAGCGCGCCGCCAGATCCGGCACGGCCGGCCAGCTCCCGATCACCACGCCGAGGGCCGCCAGGCCGCGCGACCTCAGCGCCTCGGACGTCAGCGCGGTCATGTTGAGCGTGCCGAGCCCGGCCGGCGCCACCATCAGCACGGGGGCGTCGAGCAGCCGCGCGGCGTCCGCGAGCGTGCCGCCCTTCTCGTCGAACCGTACGAGCAGCCCGCCCGCGCCCTCGACCAGCACCAGGTCGTGCTCGGTCGCCAGCTTCCCGGCCGTCTCGGCGATGTCGTCGGGCCGCACCGGTGGCGCACCCGCCCGCCGGGCCGCCGTGGCCGGCGCCAACGGCTCGGGAAACCGGGCCAGTTCGACCGTCGTGACGCCGCCCGCGAGGCGGATGACCTCGTCCACGTCTCCCGGCCGGCCCGCGCCGACACCGGTCTGGGCGGGCTTCAGTACGGCGACGTCCAGGCCCCGGGCCAGCGCGATCGCGGCGACGGCGGCCGTGACGACGGTCTTGCCGATCTCCGTCCCGGTCCCGGAGACGATCAGTACCGGCATCTCAGCCCTCCCTCGCCGCGGCGGCCACCGCGCGGCAGATACGGGCGACGTCGTCGTCGTCCGTGACGTACGGCGGCATCGTGTACACGAGATCGCGGAACGGCCGCAGCCACACACCCTCGCGCACCGCCGCCCGTGTCGCCGACGCCATGTCCACCTCGCGGTCCAGTTGCACGACGCCGATCGCGCCGAGCACCCGGACGTCCTTCACACCGGGCAGTGCCGCCGTCTCGGCGAGTCCGTCACGCAGCCCCGCCTCGATCCGTTTGACCTCACCCTGCCAGTCCTGGCCGAGCAGCAGGTCGATCGAGGCACACGCCACCGCCGACGCCAGCGGGTTGCCCATGAAGGTGGGCCCGTGGGCCAGGACGGGCACCTCACCGCGCGAGATGCCCTCGGCCACCTCCGACGTGCACAACGTCGCGGCCATCGTGAGGTAACCGCCGGTCAGGGCCTTGCCCACACACATCACATCGGGGGAGACACCCGCGTGCCCGGCGGCGAACAGCGCGCCCGTGCGGCCGAAGCCCGTCGCGATCTCGTCGAGGACGAGCAGGACGCCGTACTCGTCGCAGACCTCGCGCAGCACCCGTACGTAGTCGGGGGAGTGGAAGCGCATACCGCCCGCCCCCTGCACCACCGGCTCCACGATCACGGCGGCCAGTTCGTCCGCGTGACGGGCGACGAGCGCGCGCAGACCGTCCGCGTAACCCTCGTCGTACGGCTCGGAGTCGGCCGGCGGCCCGTCGGCGAAGACCTGGCGCGGCAGCACACCCGACCAGAGCCCGTGCATACCGCCCTCGGGGTCGCACACCGACATGGGCTGCCAGGTGTCCCCGTGGTAGCCGCCGCGCCAGGTCAGCAGGCGCGACTTGGCCGGGCGGCCCCGCGAACGCCAGTACTGGAGGCACATCTTGACGGCCACTTCCACCGACACCGAACCCGAGTCGGCGAGGAAGACGTGCCGCAGCGGTTCGGGGGTGATCTCCACCAGCCGGGCGGCCAGCCGGACGGCCGGCTCATGGGTGAGCCCACCGAACATCACATGGCTCATCCGAGCGAGCTGGCCGTGTGCCGCCTCGTTGAGGACCGGGTGGTTGTAGCCGTGGATCGCCGACCACCAGGACGACATGCCGTCGACCAACTCGTCCCGCCCCTCGGCCGGGCGGGCGAGCCGGAGCCGTACACCGGAGGCGGACTCCACGACCAGTGGGTCAGTACGGCCCGGCATCGGGCCGTACGGATGCCAGACATGGGCCCGGTCCAGCGCCAGCAGCGCGTCAGGATCCAGCGCGCCCGCGTCCACGGTGTCAGGCATTGGGCGCCAGATCCGTACCCGCGCCGCGCCGCCGTACGGTCACCAGGTCCGTCCGGGCGGAGGCGGCATCCGCCCCGGCCGGTTCCCCGCCGTCCGCCGGCGCATCGCCGCACGGGCTGTCGCAGCCGCCGCCGCGGTGCCCGGGCAGCGTCGTGGTGTCCGTGCCCTCCACCTCGAACCCGGCGTCCGCGATCATGTCCAGGTCGGCCTTGCCCTCCTGGCCCTCGCTGGTGAGGTAGTCACCGAGGAAGATCGAGTTGACCAGGTGCAGCGCGAGCGGCTGCATCGTCCGCAGGTGCACCTCACGTCCGCCCGCGAGCCTGACCTCCACGTCGGGGCAGACGAACCGCACCATCGCGAGAATGCGCAGCGCCCGCTGCGGGGTCAGATTCCACTCGTCCGCCAGCGGAGTGCCCTCGAAGGGGATGAGGAAGTTGACCGGAACCGAGTCCGGGTCCAGCTCGCGCAGTCCGAAGACCACGTCCACCAGGTCGGCGTCGCTCTCGCCCATGCCCGCGATCAGCCCGGAACAGGCCGACAGACCAGCGCCCTGCGCGTGCCGCACCGTCTCCACCCGGTCCGCGTAGGTGTGGGTGGTGGTGATGTCGCCGTACGTCGCCTCGGACGTGTTCAGGTTGTGGTTGTACGCGTCGGCGCCCGCCGCCTTCAGCCGCTCCGCCTGACCCTCCGAGAGCAGCCCCAGACAGGCGCAGACCTCGACGTCGGCATTCTGTTCCTTGATCGCGCCGATGGTCCGCGAGACCCGGTCGACGTCCCGGTCCGTCGGGCCCCGGCCGCTCGCGACCAGACAGACCCGCTTCGCGCCGCCGGCCACTCCGGCCGCGGCCGCCCTGGACGCCTCGTCGGGCTTCAGCCAGGTGTACTTGAGGATCTCGGCCTTGGACCCGAGGCGCTGGGAGCAGTACGAGCAGTCCTCGGGGCAGAGCCCCGACTTGAGGTTGACCAGGTAATTGAGTTTGACCCGCCGCCCGAACCACTGGCGGCGCACCTTCCCGGCCGCAGCCACCACGTCGAGCAGATCGTCGTCGGAGGTCGCCAGCACGGCGAGCGCTTCTTCGCGCGACGGCAGCTCGCGCCGAAGGCCCTTCTCCACCAGTGTGTTCAGCAGGTCCATGGCGCCGATCCTGGCGTACCGCGGGCCTCCGGGCCAAGGATGAATCCTACAAGACAGGTGCATTCAGGTGTGTGTATGACCACACTCAAGTCAGGTTCCACCACGGTTAGGGTCTGTGGGCTGCCTACAAAAGGACCTGAGCCGTGCCCATCGAGCCGCCGCACGTGCCGAGCACGCGTGCCCCGTCCACCCCGCCGGATCCGTTCGGCTGGATCGACGACGAGGCCCGCGGGCGGGAGCGTTCCGGTCTGGTCCGTACGCTGCGGCCACGCGACGCCGGCTCGGCGCTCCTGGATCTGGCGAGCAACGACTACCTGGGGCTCACGCGCCACCCCGTGACGACGGACGCGGCGGCCGACGCGGCACGCCGCTGGGGCGCGGGCGCCACCGGCTCCCGGCTGGTCACCGGAAGCACCGCCCTGCACGCCGAACTGGAGTCCGAGCTGGCCGGGTTCTGCGGTTTCGAGGCCGCGCTCGTCCTGTCGTCCGGGTACGCCGCGAACCTCGCCGCCCTCACCGCGCTGACCGCGCGCGGCTCGCTCGTCGTCTCGGACGCCGCCAATCACGCCTCCATCGTGGACGGTTGCCGTCTCTCGCGCGCCGAGACCGTCGTCGTACCGCACGCGGACCCGGAGGCCGTGGACAAGACGCTCGAAGCGCGCGAGGGCACGCGGGCCCTGGCCGTCAGTGACTCGGTGTTCTCGGTGGACGGCGACGCGGCGCCGCTCGCGCGGCTGGCCGAGGTGTGCCGTACACGGGGCGCGGCCCTGCTCGTGGACGACGCCCACGGTCTCGGTGTGCTGGGCGACGGCGGGCGTGGCGCCGTCCACGCGGCGGGCCTGGCGGGCGACCCGGGGACCGTCGCCACCATCACCCTCTCCAAGTCGCTGGGCAGCCAGGGCGGCGCGGTCCTCGGGCCTGCCCGGGTCATCGGACAACTCGTCAACACCGCGCGGTCGTTCATCTTCGACACGGGTCTGGCACCGGCCGCCGTGGGCGCCGCGCTCGCGAGCCTGCGGCTGCTGCGGGGGGACCCGTCACTCGCGGTCCGGGCCCGGGCGGTGGCGCACGCGCTGCACCAGGGGCTGACGGGGGCGGGGCTGACGGCCGTACGACCGGACGCGGCCGTGGTCTCCGTCCGTGCGCCCTCCCCGGAGGCGGCCGTGCGCTGGGCCGCCGACTGCCGGGCCGCGGGGCTGGTGGTGGGCTGCTTCCGGCCGCCGTCGGTGCCGGACGGGATCTCCCGGATCAGGCTCACGGCCCGCGCGGACCTGACGGAGCAGCAGGTCGCCACGGCGCTCGCGACGATCGTCGCGACCGCGCCCGCCGGGGCCGTGGCACACGTCGGCTGACGCACGGTGAAGCCCCGCCCACGGGGTGTCCCACCTCGGTCGCGGGGACCGGAAACTTGAGCCCGCTCAAATACGTTTGCGCGTAGCAGGGTTCACCGCTTAGAGCGACAACGGGAGCAGTATCCCGGCGGATCGCCGTGCGGCGGGCACCGATGATGGCAGTGTGTCGCGAAGCGCAATCCGGGGACGTACCCGCGGGCATCTGCCGTAGGTCGGTCTGCGTCCCGGCTGGAAAAGGACAGCGTCGCCCATGGCAGACCATCAGGAAGCATCCGTCACGCTGCCGAGCGATCCCGCCTCGGTACCCGAGGCGCGCAGATACGTCGCGCGCGTTCTCGCGGAGTGGGGCCTGCCCGGCAACGCCGAGACCGCCGAAACGGTTCGCCTGATCATCTCGGAGCTCGCGACCAACGCCGTGCAGCACACCTTCGGGTCGTCACCGACGTTCACGGTCGACATCACCCTGGAGCGCGACGAACAGTTGCGCGTCGGCGTCACCGACAGCCATCCGCGGTGGCCGCGCCGGCTCCCGGCCGCGGTCCAGCAGGACAACGGCCGGGGCATGGTCATCATCCGGGCGCTGACCGTCGAGTACGGCGGCGGGCTGTCCGTCACTCCCACACCGGACGGCGGCAAGACGGTCTGGATCACCCTGCCCTGGACGGTCCCCGCCCAGGGCTGACCCACGCGCGGACCCGTCAGCCATGCCGCGCGCCGCCTGCGAGGGCGTCAGCGGACGCGGCCGTACCAGACGCTCTTGGACCAGATGCGCTCCAGCCGCACCACCTGACCCGACTTCGGCGAATGCCAGATCTTGCCGGCCCCGGCGTAGATCCCGACGTGGTAGACGCTGCTGCCGTGATGGAAGAAGACCAGGTCGCCCCGTTTGCGGCTGGAGGCCGGGATGTGGCGCGACGTGTTGTACTGCTGCTGCGCCGTACGCGGCAGCGACTTGCCCGCCTTCTTGTACGAGAACACCGTCAGGCCCGAGCAGTCGAACCGGTGCGGGCCCGCCGCCCCGTGCTTGTACGGCGCGCCCTTCTTGGAGGCGGCCACATGCAGAGCCTTGGCCGCGGTCGCGGGCCGGGCGTGTGCCTCGGACACGGCGCCGGGCGCCAGCATCGTGCCGCCGACGGCGGCGAGGAGAACCGATGCGGTACCGGTCCGGGAGAGCAGCGACGGGACATGCGTCTGCGCGGACATGCGCAACCCTTCGTCAGCCGCCTGTGAAGGATGACCTGTCGGGTTCGGACAGGCGAAGATGTCCGGCCGCGTGCGCGGCTTCACCCCGAGGGGCGGTCCATGGTCGGAACGCCCCGAACTGCTCGGGTCCTCCACTCCTGCCGATCCACTCGTGTCGACCAGTCGTCCGGAGCGGCGGCAGGACTCGGCGTCCACCCGGACCGCCCCGCCGAGGTGGCGGGGGCTTGTCGTCCACGGATCTTGACGCGGCATCGGTGAAATTCCGCGCCGAAACGACCAGATGTGACTCTCGTCACTTTTGGCGCGTTTGGGTTGCTGTGGGCGATTGGGTGAAGGGCTGATATGACCACTCATGCGCTGTACCTGCGGCGCAGCGAGTATGTGAGGGCCGGACGGCCGATCACCCGCCGCAAGTCGCCGCCTTGATCGCGGGGGGCGCGCCGATACGCCGAACGGGCGGGCAATTCCCGTACGGACGCGTCCGTACGGGGCGGTGGGCCGCCGGTCCGCGCCGTGTCACGGGTCCTTGGGCGGGTTGTGCGGCCGGGGCCCGTCAAGTCCCCGGTCCGGGCGGCATGGTGACCCGCCCGGCCCTGCGCTCCCCGTCGAGGACCCGCAGTGCGCGGTCCAGGGTCGGCGTGTGCAACTCCCGCTCACCCCTGGCGTGCATCAGTGTCAGCGCGTCGCGCAGTTCGGCGGCCCTGGAGACCAGGGCCTGTGCGGCGCGCAGCGCGCCGTACGTGTCGTCGCCCCGCGACGGGTTGATCCGGCCGACCAGATCGACGACCTGGAGGTAGCTGTCGACGAAGTCGCCCTCGGCGCGCGTCAGCGCGGGCAGCGGCGGGAGTTCCGGTGGCAGCATCGGCGGGTCACCGGGGGGAGTTGAGGCCGAGGGACGCCCTGCGGTCCTGTGCGACGTGGTCCACCAGGCCGTACTCCATGGCGCCCGTCGCGTCGAGGATCGTGTCCCGGTCGATGTCGTCGTCGATCCGCTCGGTGCTCCGGCCGGTGTGCCGCACCAGCATGCGCGCCATCAGGGCCCGCAGCCGCAGCAACTCCTCGGCGTGGATGGCGAGATCGGACGGCTGGCCGCGTACGGGCTCCTCGATCCCCGGCTGCCGGAGCACGACGCGCGCGCCGGGCAGCGCCATGCGCTTGCCGGGGGCTCCCGCGGCCAGCAGGACCGCGGCGGTCGACACGGCCTGGCCGAGACAGGTGGTCGCCACGTCGCAGCCGACGACCTGCATCGTGTCGTACACGGCGGACATGGCGCTGAGGGAGCCGCCGGGGGAGTTGATGTAGAGGGCGATGTCCTGGTCCGGCGCCGCGTATTCGAGCTGGAGCAGCTGGGCGATCACATCGTTCGCCGAGGTGTCGTCCAGGGCGGTGCCGAGGAAGACGATCCGGCCTTCGAAGAGCTTGGAGTACGGGTCGAGCGACCGGGTCCCGGTGGAGGTCCGCTCGGTGAACTCGGGCAGGACGTAACGGGCGGAAGGACGGTTCATGGTGTGCCTCTCCTCGCGTGCCGGACACGGCTCTCGTCCGTAAAAAATGTACAGGACGTACAGACCGTAAGATGGAGAGCATGGCCTACGAAATTCCGGTGACGCAAGCGAGGGCGGAACTCGCGGACCTGATCAACCGGGTCGTCTACGGCGAGGAACACGTCGTGGTGACGCGTCACGGCAAGCCGCTCGTCGCCCTGGTGTCGGCCGCTGACCTGGAGCGACTGGAGAGCCTCAAGTCCGAGGAGGCCGCCGCGGCCGAGGAGCGGGTGATCGCTTCGGTGAGCGCGATCAGGTCGGTGGCGTCCGCTCCGGGCGAACGCGCGGACTTCGGCATCGTGGCGAAACACGAGCGGCCGGAGAGGCGCTGAGATCTCCGGCCCCGGACGCCGGGCGCGGCGGGGTTCTGTCCCGGCTGCCACGCTCGGACGCCGGATGGGCTGGGCCCGTCCGGCGTGATGGTGGGTGTGCGCGGTTCGGTGAGACGCGGTCAGGCGGCCGGGGCGGGCTCCCGCGTACGCGCCGGGGCGTCGGGCGAGTCCGGGGTCTCGGGCGCCGCGGCCGTGCGGCGTGCCCCCAGCATCACGGCGGCCAGGCCCAGCACCGCCCACGCGGTGAGCGTCAGCGCGGGTGTCGCCGCCGCGTTCCCGTCGAAGTAGGCGACCGAGCGGAGCAGTGAACCGCTCGCGCCCGGCGGCAGCCACTGACCGAGCGCCCCGACCGATTCCGGCAGGAGTTCGGGCGCACTCGACACTCCGGAGAGCGGGTTGCCGAGCAGCGCCACCAGCAGCGCCCCGAGACCGATCCCGGCCCGGCCCAGGAGCGCGGCGAGCCCGGCCACGGTCGCGCCGATGGCCAGGACGGCGAGCCCGAACACCCCTGCCTCCGCCCACCAGTCGCCGGCGAGCACGTCCAGCCAGTTGTGGGCGAGGGCGGTGGCCATGAGGCCCGCCAGGGCCGCCGCTCCGAACAGCGTGCCCAGCGCGCGGACGCCGCGCAGTGCGAGCAGGCTCACCAGCGCGCCGGTGGCGACGCCCGCCAGGGACAGCGGGAGCATGCTCGCGCCGAACACGCCGCCGCGCGGGTCGCCCGGGGGCGTCGCGACCACGTCGGTCACACGGACCTGGGTGCCCGCCGGTGCCCGCGCGGTCACGGCCTCCCTGAGCAGCTGGGCGACGGCTGGTCCGGCCGCGGACGCCGTCAGCAGGTGCGGTCCCTCCGGTGCGGCGACCACGGCCCCGTAGACGTCCCGTTCCTCGACGGCCGCGCGGGCGGCGGCCTCGTCGTCGTACCGGTGCACCTCGAAGGCGCCCGGCTGCCGCTCGAATCCCCGCTGGAGCGGCGCCGTCGCCGCGGCGGGCCCCGCGACGCCGACCGGCAGATCGTGGGGGGCCGTCCGGGCGGCGGGCCAGGCGAAGGCCGACAGCGCCAGAGCGGCGATCAGGGGGATCAGGAGGATGACGCCGATCATGCGGCGGGTGGGGGAGGCGGGCATCGTGTCCTCGCTTCGGTCCACGGGAGCGGTAAAAAAGAAGGATCGTTCGTTTTACGGATTCCACTGTCACCGCGGAACGGAACCTTGTCAAGAAGGAATGTTCGTTTTACGTTGCTCGCATGGCACGCGTATCGCAGCAGCACCTGGACGCCCGCAGGCGTCAGATCCTCGACGGCGCCGCGCGCTGTTTCGCGCGCAACGGCTTCCACGCCACGTCGATGCAGGACGTGCTGCGCGAGGTCGACCTCTCCGCCGGCGCCGTCTACCGCTACTTCAGCGGCAAGGAGGAGTTGATCGGGGCCATCGTCGCCGAGGTGCTCGACACCGTCAGGGAGGCGTTCGAGGAGGCCGCGCGCCAGAGTCCGCCCGACCCGCCGGACGTGCTGGTCGGCGAGGTGATGGGGCGCGTGGTGTACGGGGAGCACGTCCGGGGCGTCACCGTCGAGATGCCCCGCCTGCTCATCCAGGTGTGGGGGGAGACCCTGCGCAACGAGTCGCTCGCGGAGCTGCTCCGGACCGGCTACGACGCGGTGCGCGCCGCCTGGGTCGAGGTCGTCGAGGCGTACCAGGCGGCGGGGCTGATGCGGGACGACATCCCGGCGGAGCATGTCGCCCGGACGGTGATCGCCACGGTGCAGGGCTTCGCCGCCCAGCAGGCGCTGTTCGGTGAGGCCCCGGTGGAGATCCTCCAGGACGGCCTGCGCGGGTTGATGTCCATGGGTGCGCAAAGGCCCGGTTAACCTGCCGGAAAAACTTCCGCCGTAACGTGCGATGTCTCTCCGCGTTGCCCTCTCACGTGTTCAACAGAGTGTTGAATCGACACGGGTGGACAACAGGCTCCACGCCGGACCGGGCCGCGACAGTGAGGTGGGAACGTGCAGTTGACCCCGCACGAGCAGGAACGTCTGCTCATCCATGTGGCCGCCGACGTGGCCACCAGACGGCTGGCGCGCGGACTGCGTCTCAACCACCCCGAGGCGGTCGCCCTCATCACCTCGCACCTCCTCGAAGGCGCCAGGGACGGCCGTACCGTCGCCGAACTCATGGCGTCCGGACGCAAGGTGCTCACCCGCGACGACGTCATGGAGGGCATCCCCGAGATGATCCACGACGTGCAGGTCGAGGCCACCTTCCCGGACGGCACCAAGCTCGTCACCGTCCACGACCCGATCGTCTGAGGGGAGGGCCGCCGATGATTCCCGGAGAGATCCTTTACGGCGACGACGCCGTGCAGCTCAACGAGGGCCGCCCCGTCACCCGTCTCACCGTGCTCAACGCCGCCGACCGGCCCGTCCAGATCGGCTCCCACTACCACTTCGCCGAGACCAATCCCGGCCTGCGGTTCGACCGCGCGGCGGCGTACGGCCTGCGCCTGAACGTGGCCGCCGGCACGTCCGTACGGTTCGAGCCCGGCATCCCCGTCGACGTCGAACTCGTCCCGCTCGCCGGGCACCGCGTCGTACCGGGCCTGCGCGGCGCGACCGGAGGTCCCCTCGATGCCTGAGCTGAACAGAGCCGTCTACGCCGACCTCTTCGGCCCCACCACCGGCGACCGGATCCGGCTCGCCGACACCGACCTCCTCGTCGAGATCGAGGAGGACCGCTCCGGCGGCCCCGGACTCGCCGGGGACGAGGCGGTGTTCGGCGGCGGCAAGGTGATCCGTGAGTCGATGGGCCAGTCGCGTACGACGCGGGCCGAGGGCGCCCCGGACACCGTGCTCACCGGCGCCGTGATCATCGACCACTGGGGCGTCGTCAAGGCCGACATCGGCATCAGGGACGGCCGTATCACCGGCATCGGCAAGGCCGGCAACCCCGACACCATGGACGGCGTCCACCCCGATCTCGTCATCGGGCCCGAGACCGAGATCATCGCGGGCAACGGGAAGATCCTCACCGCCGGAGCCGTCGACGCCCACGTCCACTTCATCTCGCCGACCCTCGTCGACCAGGCGCTCTCCTCCGGCATCACCACCCTCGTCGGCGGCGGCACCGGACCCGCCGAGGGGACGAAGGCCACCACCGTCACGCCGGGGCCCTGGCATCTGGCACGGATGTTCGCCGCCCTGGACTCGGCCCCCGTCAACATCGGACTGCTCGGCAAGGGCAACACGATGTCGCGCGACGCCATGTACTCCCAACTGCGCGGCGGCGCCCTCGGGTTCAAGATCCACGAGGACTGGGGGGCGACCCCGGCCGTCATCGACACCTGCCTCGGCGTCTGCGAGGAGACCGGCGTCCAGCTCGCCATCCACACCGACACACTCAACGAGGCCGGATTCGTTGCCGACACCCTCGCCGCCGTCGCCGGGCGGACCCTGCACGCGTACCACTCGGAGGGCGCGGGCGGCGGTCACGCCCCCGACATCATCACGGTGGTCTCCGAGCCGTACGTCCTGCCCAGTTCGACCAACCCCACGCGGCCGCACACCGTCAACACCATCGACGAACACCTCGACATGCTGATGGTCTGTCACCACCTCAACCCCGCCGTCCCCGAGGACCTGGCGTTCGCCGAGTCACGGATCAGACCGTCCACCATCGCCGCCGAGGACATCCTGCACGACCTCGGAGCCGTCTCGATCATCTCCTCCGACTCCCAGGCCATGGGCCGTATCGGCGAGGTGATCCTGCGGACCTGGCAGACCGCGCACGTCATGAAGAAACGCCGGGGCGCACTGCCCGGCGACGGCCGGGCCGACAACCACCGGGTCCGCCGGTACATCGCCAAGTACACCGTCAACCCGGCCGTCGCGCAGGGACTCGGCCACGAGATCGGCTCCGTCGAGACCGGCAAACTCGCCGATCTCGTCCTGTGGGACCCGGCGTTCTTCGGTGTGAAGCCCCAACTGGTCATCAAGGGCGGCCAGATCGCGTACGCGCAGATGGGCGACGCCAACGCCTCCATCCCCACCCCGCAACCCGTCATGCCCCGGCCCATGTTCGGCGCGACCGGCACCGCCCCGGCGGCCAACTCCGTCAACTTCGTCGCACAGGAGGCGATCGAGGACGCCCTGCCCGAACGCCTCGGCCTCGGCAAACGCTTCGTACCCATCGAGAACACCCGCTCCGTCGGCAAGGCCGACATGCGGCAGAACGACGCCCTGCCACGGGTCCAGGTCGACCCCGACACCTTCACGGTGACCATCGACGGAGAGGTGGTCGAACCGGCACCCGCCGCCGAACTGCCCCTGGCGCAGCGCTACTTCCTCTTCTGATGAGCCGCGCCGCACTGCTCGTCCTCGCCGACGGACGGTTCCCGGCCGGCGGCCACGCCCACTCGGGCGGCGCCGAGGCGGCCGTCCGCGCGGGGCGGCTCACCGACGCCCGCGACCTGGCGTCCTTCTGCCGGGGCCGGCTCCACACCACCGGCCTCACCACCGCCGCGCTCGCCGCGGCGGCCGTACTCGGCGTCGACCCCCTTGCACTGGACGAGGCCGCCGACGCACGCACCCCCTCACCCGCCCTGCGCGCCACCGCACGCAGACTGGGCCGCCAGATGATGCGCGCCGCACGCGCCACCTGGCCGGGCCCCGAACTCGACGCGCTGGCCGCGGCCCGCCCGCGCGGCGCCCACCAGCCGATCGTCCTCGGCCTCGCCGCGCGCTCGGCCGGTCTCGGACCCGAGGACGCCGCGCACTGCGTCCTGTACGAGACGGCGAGCGGCCCGGCCACCGCCGCCGTACGTCTGCTCAGCCTGGACCCCTTCGACGCGACCGCCGTCCTCGCCCGGCTGGCACCCGACATCGACGAAGCCGCCCGGCACGCCGTGGCCACCGCGCACCGCGCCGTACGCAAGGGCCCCGGCGCGCTGCCCGCCGCCTCGGCGCCGCTGCTCGACATCACCGCCGAGGCGCACGCGGCCTGGGCGGTGCGCCTCTTCGCCTCGTAACGCCTCGCAGCACCACTCGTCACGAAGGAGCCGCACCATGCACCTCGACCACGCGGACCCGTACACCGACCCGTATCCGGGCCCGCACGGCCACGGCGCCGGGGCCGCCCGCCCCGACGGCTCGCGCCGGGCCCTGCGCATCGGCCTCGGCGGGCCCGTCGGCTCCGGCAAGACCGCGACCGTCGCGGCCCTCTGCCGGTCACTGCGCGACCAGTTGTCCATCGCCGTCGTCACCAACGACATCTACACGCGGGAGGACGCGGCGTTCCTGCTGCGCAACGCGGTGCTGCCCGCCGAGCGGATCCAGGCCGTCGAGACCGGCGCCTGCCCGCACACCGCGATCCGCGACGACATCTCCGCCAACCTCGAAGCCGTCGAGGATCTGGAGGACTCCGTCGGACCGCTCGACCTGATCCTCGTCGAGTCCGGCGGGGACAACCTCACCGCCACCTTCTCCAAGGGCCTCGTGGACGCGCAGATCTTCGTCATCGACGTGGCCGGCGGCGACGACATCCCCCGCAAGGGCGGTCCCGGCGTGACCACCTCCGACCTGCTGGTGATCAACAAGACCGACCTCGCGCCGTACGTCGGCTCGGACCTCGGGCGCATGGCGTCCGACGCCAAGGAGCAGCGCGGCGAACTGCCCGTCCTGTTCACCTCGCTCACCGGCCCCGACGGGGTGGCCCCGGTGGCCGACTGGGTACGCGCGCGATTCACCGCCTGGACCGCATGAGCGTCCACGCCACCGCCCGGATCACCGCCGCGCCCGACGGACGCGGCGGCACCGTCCTGCCCGTGCTGGAGAGCGCCGGCCCGCTCGCACTGCGCCGTACCCGAGCGGCCACCACCGGCACGGGCCCCCACCCGGGTGGCGGCCCGGACGCCCGCTCCGCCGCGCCCGCCCGCGTCACCGTCGTCGGCGCGATGAGCGCACCGCTCGGCGGCGACCGGCTCGCCCTGGAGGTGGGGGTACGGGACGGGGCCGCGCTCACCGTGGACGCGGCGGCGGCCATGATCGCGCTGCCCGGCCGCCGCGCCGGTGACGAGCCCGCCGACCACGCCGGCTACGACGTACGGCTGACGGTCGGCGCGGACGCCGTACTGCACTGGCTGCCCGAGCAGTTGATCTCCGTCACCGGCAGCGACCTGCGCACACACACCCGCGTCGAACTCGCCCCCACCGCCCGGCTGGTGCTGCGCGAGGAACTCGTCCTCGGGCGCC
Organism: Streptomyces sp. NP-1717; assembly: GCF_022695985.1. Classification (GTDB taxonomy): domain Bacteria; phylum Actinomycetota; class Actinomycetes; order Streptomycetales; family Streptomycetaceae; genus Streptomyces. The sequence continues at coordinate 49,845 of NZ_JAAPBF010000017.1, forward strand.
ACGGAGAGGCGCCCGGCACCGTCACCTCCCGGCTCACCGTGCACCACGCGGGCCGCCCGCTGCTGGACCAGCAACTCGCCCTCGGACCCGGCGCACCCGGTGGATGGGACGGCGGCGCGGTCGTCGCAGACCATCGTGCGGTCGGCCAACTACTGCTGGTGGCACCGGAGTTCGAGGAGAAGCCGGTGGCGCCCCGGCTGCTCGGCGACACCGCCGTACGCACCCCGCTCGCCGGTCCCGCAGCGCTGGTGACCGCCCTCGCCCCGGACGCCCGGGCGCTGCGGCGGGTCCTGGACGACGCCCTGGCGGACATGTACCGCTGAGCGGAACCGGATTCACCGGCTATCGGTTCGGCAAAGAATCAGGGCCATCACCTGTTCCCGACGGGTCCCGAGACGGAAGGATCCTCCCGATAACCCTACGAACAGCGCCGCAGCGCGCGGCGCGCCACACAGGGGGAGGTACCACTTGAGACGCACAGCACTACTCGGCTCGGCCGGCACCCTGCTCGCGGGCACGCTCATCGCCACCACACTCGCCGCCACGTCGGCGAGCGCCGACGCCCGCGCGGCCGACGGCTCGAAGGCGCGGAGCGAGGAGCAGAGGACCCGGAGCGCTCAGGCACACGGCGCCGAGGTCGCCGCCGAGCGCGCCGCGAAGAAGGGCATCGACTGGGCGGACTGCCCCGCCGACTGGGCCCTGGAGAAGCCGATCCAGTGCGGCTACGTGAGCGTTCCGCTCGACTACGCCCGTCCCCACGGCAAGCAGATCAAGATAGCCGTCGACCGGATAGGCAACACGGGCGGCGCGGGTGAGCGTCAGGGCTCCCTCGTCTACAACCCCGGTGGCCCCGGCGGTTCCGGCATGGCGTTCCCGCGCCGTGTCGTGACCAAGAACGCCATCTGGGCGGACGCCGCGAAGGCGTACGACTTCGTCGGCTTCGACCCGCGCGGAGTCGGCCGCTCGACGCCCATCTCGTGCGTCGACCCGCAGGAGTTCGTCAAGGCGCCCAAGGCCGACCCCGTCCCCGACAGCGAGGCCGACAAGCGGGCCCAGCGCAAGCTCGCCGCCGAGTACGCGGACGGCTGCAAGGAGCGCAGCGGCTGGATGCTGCCGCACATGACGACGCCCAACACCGCGCGGGACCTCGACGTCCTGCGGGCGGCGCTCGGCGACAGGAAGCTCAACTTCGTCGGCGTCTCCTACGGCACCTACCTGGGCGCCGTCTACGGCACGCTCTTCCCGTCCCATGTGCGACGCATGGTGCTGGACAGCGTGGTCAACCCGTCGAGGGAGAAGATCTGGTACCAGGCCAACCTGGACCAGGACGTCGCCTTCGAGAAGCGCTTCGACGACTGGAAGAAGTGGGTCGCCGAGAACGATGCGGCGTTCCACATCGGCGACACCGTCGCCAAGGTCGAGAAGCAGTGGGACACGCTCCGCGCCACCGCCAAGAAGAACCCGATCGGCGGCGTCGTGGGACCGGCCGAACTCATCGGGCTGTTCCAGAGCGCTCCGTACTACGACTCCAGCTGGGTGCCGGTCGCCGACACCTGGAGCAAGTACCTGGCCGGAGACACCCAGGCGCTCGTCGACGCCGCCGCACCCGACCTCTCCGACACGGTCGGCAACGCGCGCGCGGAGAACAGCAACGCGGTCTACACCGCCGTCGAGTGCGCCGACGCCAAGTGGCCCACGAGCTGGCGCACCTGGGACCGGGACAACACCCGGCTCCACCGCGACCACCCGTTCCTCACCTGGGCCAACGCCTGGATGAACCTGCCCTGCGCCACCTGGGGCGTGGAACAGCAGACACCGGTCGAGGTCGGGACGGGCCGGGGCCTGCCTCCCGTACTGATCGCGCAGTCCGAGCGCGACGCCGCCACCCCGTACGGGGGCGCCGTCGAACTGCACAAGCGCTTCAAGGGCTCACGTCTGATCACCGAGCGGGACGCCGGTTCGCACGGAATCACCAATGTGGCGAACCCGTGCATCAACGACCGCGTCGAGTCGTATCTGCTCAGCGGCGAGCTCGACCGGCGCGACGTGACGTGCGCACCGCACGCCACGCCCAAGCCGTAAGGCGCGGGAGGCACCGGTGACGGGGAGGGGGCGGCTGCCCGGAAGGGCCGCCGCCCCCTCCCTCACGACCGTCCCCGGACCGGACCTGGCGTGGCGTCAGCGCCGCAGGCGCGGGAACTTCTTCGCTGGCGCGCGCTCCGCCTCCTCGGCCTTCACCTCGGCGGCGTACCGGTCCACGTACTCCTGACCGGACAGGCCGAGGATCGCGTACATGATCTCGTCGGTCACCGCCCGGACGGCCGCCTTCTCGTTCTCCAGGCCCGCGTACCGGGAGAAGTCCAGCGGTTCGCCGAAGCGGATCGTGACCTGCTTGATGTTCGGGATCTTCTGGCCGGGAGGCTGGATCTCGAACGTACCGACCATCGCGCACGGCACCACCGGGACCTGTGCCTTGATGGCCATCACCGCGACCCCGACCTTGCCCTTGTAGAGCCGTCCGTCGTGCGAGCGCGTGCCCTCCGGGTAGATGCCCAGCAGTTCACCCTTGCCGAGCACTCCGAGCCCCTCCCGGATCGCCGCCTGTCCGGCCTCCTTGCCGGACCGGTCGACCGGGATCTGACCGGCGCTGCGGAAGAACGTGGCGGTGAGCCGTCCCTTGACCCCGGGCCCGGTGAAGTACTCCGCCTTCGCGAGAAAGGTGATGCGCCGCCGGATGATGGCGGGCATCAGGAAGTGGTCGGAGAACGACAGGTGATTTCCCGCGACAATGGCGGCACCGTCCGCCGGGATATTGTCCAGCCCCTGGATCCTCGGCCGGAAGAGAAGCCTCAGCAGCGGACCCAACAGGACGTATTTCAGGACGTAGTAGAACACGGTGTCGCTCCCAACTCTCCGGACGGCTCTGGGATAGCGGTGTGCCAGGCCTCGCAGAGACTATTCCCTCAGTGCGGCCTCGCACCGCCCGGCGTCCGGCGCGAGTTCCCCGGCGCGACGGCGCCTTTTCCCTTTCGTCCCACCTGCCCGCCGGTCACCACCCGGGACACACCGGAACGTGTGCCCCAGACGATTTGGCCCCCTATTTCCGGGGCGATATCCGGCAAATCGACATGCTTTTGCCGAGGATGCCGAGATGGCCTCAGCACTCGTCACGGGCGCCGCGGGATTCATCGGCTCGCATTACCTCCGCCGATGTCCGGGAGACCTCGTTCGGGATCAGTGAGTTCCGTGGCGCCGCGCCACCTCGTGGAAGGAGCGCAGCTTCTCGGTCGCCCGGTGCCGTAGAGATTGACCGACGTGCAGTGCAGCTCGTTCCTGACAGCGGCCATGTGCTGCCGGAAGAGGGGGCGGGACCGGTGCGGTTCCGCCGGGCCCGGACCGAGGCCCGAATAGTCCGTCCCGGTGTGGTAGTTGACGCCCCGCCAGGGCAGAACCGCTGCCTGTCCTCCCACTTCGTCCCTCACTCGTGGGGTACGCCGATCGGCCGGGGGCGGCCCTGATCGGGTCTCCCACCGCCATCTCCCGGAAGACGCCGGGGTGTTCCGTTCCGGGACCGGACGCGGATCCGGTTCCCGTGACGTGCGACCACTCGGTCCGCCCGTTCGCCGGGATCGCGCCGTTCCTGTGGCCGTCGGTGATCCGAGTGTCCCTCGCACAGGTTTATCGGCCATACTGCCAGCCGTGGAGCGCATCGATCCGATAATCCAGCCCGTACCCGCCGCGGGGACCGATCCCGGATACATCCCTGGGCTCATGGCACCCCGCCTCGCAGAGGAGACCGACGACGCCGCCAAGGGCGCGCCTCAGGAGGCCGCCGACGAAGAGGTGACCGAAGAGGCGCGGACGCCTCGCGCGCCGGCCGACGACGAGGCCGGCCCGGAGACCGAGGACGAGGCGGACGAGGCGGTCTCCTTCACGAAGGACGCCTCCGACGGCTCCGGCACGGACTCCGGTTCCGCCACCGAAGGGCCGGTCTTCGAGGTCAGCGACCGCCGCGCCTCGATGACCGCCGACCGCACCGGCATCCGGCTCACGCTGGACGAGGAGGAGGCGGAGTTCGGCTGGGCCGAGATCGGCGCCGTGGAGGTCGAGACCCCCCGGTTCGGCCGCCGGTTCACCGTCACACTGCACACGACCGGCCGCCGCCAGTACCAGTCGGAGGTCGACGCACCCTCCCGGAGCAGCCTCAAGGAGTGGACGGCCGAACTCGACGTCGTGCTGGACGCCTACTTCGAAGAGAGCTGACCGGCGCCCGGCCCCGCCCGTAGACCTCGTACTCCTCGGTCCCGTCCGGACCGCACTCCGGACGGCCCCGCCCAGGTGGCCGGTGCGCCGGCCCTCCTGTGCACTGGGGCTGGCGGCCCCGATCGGGCGGGCCGCGTGCTGCCCGCGTGGGCGGCCGACGATCGAGGAGTCCTTGATGACACGGCACACCAGGACAGCCACCGCGCTGGCCTCCGCCCTGCTGATCGCCACCGCGGCGGCCGGGTGTTCGAACGGCGGTGGCGGCAATGGCAGCGCCAGCGGCACGGACAGTGATGTCAGCAGCCGCGAAGTGGACGTGCTCCCGGCGGCGTCCTCGTCGTCCGCGCCCGCCGTCGACGTGAAGAACGGCAAGTTCGGCAAGATGCTGGTCGACGAGAAGGGCATGACGCTCTACGAGTTCGACAAGGACACCAAGAACAAGTCGATGTGCAACGGCTCCTGCGCCACCGCCTGGCCGCCGTTCACCGTGAAGTCGACGCCGGCCGCCGGCAGCGGTGTCAAGAGCAATCTGCTCAAGACGACGAAGCGCGACGACGGCTCCGAGCAGGTGACGTACAACGGGCGCCCGCTGTACCGGTTCGAGGCGGACAAGAAGGCCGGTGACGTCAACGGCCAGGACGTCAACGCCTTCGGCGCCAAGTGGTTCATCATGAACCCCGAGGGCAAGAAGGTCACCACCCAGCCCCAGAACAACAACGGCGGCGGTTACTGATCCTCGGCCCGTCCGGCCGACGAACGCCCGGAGACGGCCCGCGCCGTCGCTCCGTGAGCACTGCCGCCGGACGTCCGGACGGCGCAGGCGGTGGCGGCGGCGCGCACCGACGGCGACCGGGGGCGTTCCCGGTGAGCCCGGCCGGCGGCCCCCTCCACGGCGCGAATGGAGACGCCCATGTCATCACAGCCCCCCGCCTCGCACGCCGCGCCCTCGAACCGGGGCGGCGCCGGCCGTATCGTGCGGGGCGTCGTACGGGTGATCGCCGCGGCGGCCCTGGCCCTCGACGCGTACTACCACGCGGATCTCGCCCCCCAGTACGACGAGGTCACGAAGGACATCAGCCAGGGCGACCTCTTCCGGATCGAGGCGGGCCTCGCGGCGCTGGCCGCGCTCCTGGTCCTCGTCTGGCGCCGGTTCCTCGGCGATGCCTTCGCCTGGGCGGTGGCCGCCGGCGGGCTCGCGCTCCTGCTCATCTACCGCTACGTGAACGTCGGCAATCTCGGACCGATTCCGAACATGTACGAGCCGCTCTGGTACGGCGAGAAGCAGGCCACCGTCGTGGTCGAGGCGATCGCCGTGGTCACCACGGCGTTTCTGCTGGTTTTCCGTCCCCGGAGTAATCTGAAGTGAGCGGGGGCGAGCTGAGTGCTGGAGGTGAGGGCAACGGTTCATGTCCGTCACAGATGACTCCGCGCAGAGCCCGGTGGGAGCGGTCGGACGGATCACCGTCCCGATCCCGCCCAACGGCCCGGGGGAAGTCCTGGTGGCCGTGCGCGGCGGTTCAGAGGCGTACGCGGCCTGGTCCGACCGGCCGATCGGCACGAACGTCCGGGTGCTGGTGACCGACCGTGTCTCGGCCCGCTCGGTGGTGGTGGAGCCTCTTCCCGAGTGAGGCCCACGCGAACGCGAAGACGCATGTACCGCGGAACTGTCTCGCGGTGCATGCGGTGTGAGTGTGTAGGAGGACAGGAGTTCCCTCATGTTGTTCTGGCGTGTTCCAGCACCGAACGAGGCGATGCTCATCTCCGGTTCCAAACGACAGGTCCAGGACACCCAGTTCCGGATAGTCACCGGTCACGGCAGTTTCGTTCTTCCCATCAAGCAGAAGGCCCGCATGCTGTCCCTGGCGCTGCGGGAGGCGGAGATCGCCGAGGACTGCGTCACCCAGCAGGGCATCCGGCTGACCGTGCGCGCGGTGACCGTGTTCAAGGTCGGTGACGACGCCGTGTCGATCGCCAACGCCGCCCGGCGCTTCCTCGCCGAGCAGGACCGGATGGAGGAGCTGGTGGGGCGGATCTTCGCCGGTCACCTGCGATCCATCATCGGCGGACTGACCGTGGAGCAGATCATCCGCGAGCGGGACAGGGTCGCCCAGGAAGTGAAGGCGGGCAGCCACAGCGAGATGGAGAAGCTCGGCATCGTCGTGGACGCCCTCCAGATCCAGGAGATCGAGGACGCCACCGGCTACATCAACAACCTGGCGGCGCCGCACGCGGCGGCCGTCGCGAGCCAGGCCCGTATCGCCGCGGCCAGGGCGGACCAGGAGGCCGCCGAGCGCGAGCAGCAGGCGGCGGCGCTGAAGGCCGAGTACGAGAGGGACACCTCGATCAAGCGCGCCGGTTTCGAGGCCCAGACCGAGCAGGTACGGGCTCGTGCCTCGCAGGCGGGACCCCTCGCCCAGGCGAAGGCGTCGCAGGAGGTAATCGAGGAGCAGACGGCGCTGGCGGAGCGGCAGGCCATGCTGGCGGCGCAGCGGCTGGAGGCGGAGGTCAGGCGCCCGGCGGACGCGGAGGCGTACCGCAGGCGGACCCTCGCCCAGGCGCAGGCCGACGCGAACACCGCGCGGGCCGTCTCGCTGCGCGACGGCAACCAGGAACTCCTGGCGGCCAACCGGGTCGTGGAGGTACTGCCGGAGCTGGTGGACTCGGCGGCCAAGGGCCTCGCGGATTCCCACCTCACCGTCCTCAACGGCACCGACGGGGTCAACGAGGTCGCGGCCGGGCTGGTCGGCCAGGGCATGACCATCCTCAACTCGCTTCAGGGCACCACCGGTTCGACCCGTGCGCCGTCCGAGGGGGAGCAGGAGCGGACACAGAGGACGAACGGCAAGGCCCCGGCCCGGGTGGACAGGGCCGCCTGACCGCGGGCAGGAGCGGGCTGTGCTCGGGACCGCCTCGGAGTCCGCGGCGCCGGCTGACTACGCCTCCCGCCGCCGGCCGGTTCCCCGCCGCCGGCCCTCCTCGGCGGGCCGGGAGATGGACCGGGACTGCACGTGCTCGTAGACCATCGTCGTCTGGACGTCGGCCACCTCGCGCCGCTCCGTGAGGCGGTCGATGACGAAGGCGTACAGCCCGTCCACGTCCGGGACCGCCACGTGCAGGAGGAAGTCGTGCGGGCCCGACGTCACGAACAGGCCGATGACCTCGGGCAGTTGGGCCGCCCACTCGCGGAAGCCCTCGATGACGGGGCGGGACGGCGGTCTGATCCGTACGGAGATCAGCGCCTGTACGGAGCGGCCCACCGACTCCAGATCGAGTGCCGCGTGGAATCCGTCGATCACTCCCCGCTCGCGCAGGATCTTGACCCGTTCCAGCGAGGTGGAGGGGGAGACGCCCGTCTTGGCCGCCAGATCGCGGTTGGTCTGCCGTGCATCGTGCTGGAGCTCCCGCAGCAGAGCCCAGTCGAGCGCATCAAGTTCCACGATGTTGCCCTTCCACCGTACGAAGTGCGCCGCAGCTCCCCATCGTACGCATGACTGCCTACCGTTTCGAGGTATGACCGCTCAGAACGACACTGCTCAGCACACCGGCACCGTACGGACCGACCTCTCCACCCGCCACGCCCCGCTCAAGTGGGTCGTCGTCGTGGACGAGGACCTGCCCGCCGGGCGTGCGGTGAACGCGGCGGCCTGTATGGCCGCCGCCGTCGGCAGGGCTCTGCCGGACCTGCTCGGCGGCGACGGCCACGACGGATCGGGCCATCCGCACCCGGGACTGCCCTGGGCGGGCTGCTCCGTCCTCGCCGCCGACGCCGCCACTCTCCACGCCCTGCGGGAGAAGGCGGCAGCCAAGGAGGACGTCTTCGTGGTCGACATGCCCGAGCCCGCCCAGACGTCGCGGATCTACGACGAGTACCTCGACCTGCTCGCCGGTACGAAGCACGAGGACCTCACCTACCACGCGGTCTCCCTCGTCGGCCCGCGCAACCGGATCGGCAAGCTCGTGGGCAAGCTGCCGCTGCTCCGCTGACCGGCCGACACGCCCCGCCGCGAAGGCGGTTGACGCCCCGTCAGGATTTGACGCCCAGCACGATCTTCCCGCGGGTGCGTCCCTCCTGGACGCGGCGGTGCGCCTCGGCCGCCTCCGCCAGCGGCAGGACGTCCTCCACCTCGACGCGCACCACGCCCTGGTCGATCAGCCCGGCGATCCGGGTCAGGGCGGGGCCGTCCGGCTCCACCAGGAACGCCGTCGCGTTCAGCCCCCGCGCGCGGGCGCCCTCCAGCACCTCCGGGGCGACGCCGGACGGGACGGCGACGATCGTGCCGCCCGGCCGCAGGGTCTCCAGCGAGCGCGTGGTCGTCGAGTCGTGGCCGTCGCCGACCAGGTCGATGACGACGTCGACGTCGCTCACGGCGTCCTCGAAGCGGACCTTCGTGTAGTCCACGAGCTCGTCCGCGCCCAGCTCACGCAGCCAGTCGTGCTTGGCCGCGCTCGCCGTCCCGATGACATGGGCCCCGAGGTGCTTGGCGAACTGCACCGCCAGATGGCCCACGCCGCCCGCCGCCGCGTGGATCAGCACCCGCTGCCCCGCCTCGACGCGCGCCGCGTCCACGAGCGACTGCCAGGCGGTCAGTCCGGCCAGCGGTACGGCCGCGGCGGTCTCGTGGCCGACCGTGCGCGGCTTGAGCGCGAACTGCCGCGAGGGGGCCGTCACGTACTCGGCGTACGCGGAGGCCGGCCGGGGGAACCACGGCATCCCGTACACCTCGTCGCCGGCCTTCAGCGTGTGCACCCCGAAGCCGACCTCCTCCACGACGCCGGACACGTCCCAGCCCAGGACGAACGGCGGCTCGCCGAGGAGACCGGCCATGCCGCCGCTCTCCCGGGACTTCCAGTCGACCGGGTTCACGCCCGCCGCGTGCACCCGTACCAGTACCTCCGTCGGGACCGGCCGGGGCCGCGGACGCTCGGAGAGACGCAGCACCTCGGGTCCGCCGAGGGAGTCCTGGGTGATCGCGCGCATCGTCGGCTCACTGCTCATATGGGTCAAGGCTCCTGGAAGAGTGCGGTGGATCTTCGACACCGAAAACGTACCCTCCGGGTACTGGTAACCCGCAAGGGACGTCTACGCCGCCCAGTGCCCCTCCCGGGACGTCCTCGGCCTGCTCGCCGACGCATGGGCCGCCCTGCGGTCCCGCTCCACCTCGACGACACACGGACCCCGGAGCAGGGCGCGGCGTCAGTTGCCCCGTGAGGCGATCATCGCGACCGTCACCAGCCCAAGTACCACCCACCCGAACCAGAGCCAGCCGCTGCTCCCCAGTGCCGCCGTGTAGCCCGTCACGACCACCAGCGCACCGACGGTGAGTATCCCCATCGCCTTCGTGGATCCGGATCCGGACATGTACGTCCTCCTCCTGGCCGTGGCCGTAAAGACCATCGTCACCCGAAAGGTGGCTTCCGCGCTACTGTCCGCGTGCCCGCAACGACGCGAGGTAGGCGTTGTACGCCGCCAGCTCCTTGTCGCCGTCCCTGTCGGCGGCCCGGTCCGAGCGCTTCGCCTGGCGCTGGTCCGAGCGGTACCACTGGTACACCAGCGCGATCAGCACCAGGACCGACGGGATCTCGCTGAACGCCCAGGCGATACCCCCGGCGGCGTTCTGGTCGGAGAGCGCGTCGATGCCCAGGGACGCGGGCGGATTCTCGTACGCCCGCACCATCGGCTCGCTCGCCATCATCAGCGCGATCCCGAAGAACGCGTGGAACGGCATCCCGGCGAAGAGCTCCAGCATCCGCATCAGATAGCCGGGCCGGTGCGGCCCCGGGTCCACCCCCATGATCGGCCAGAAGAAGATCAGCCCGGTGGCGAGGAAGTGCACCATCATCGCGATGTGCCCCGGCTTCGACTCCATGAGGAAGTCGAACAGCGGGGTGAAGTAGAGACCGTAGAGGCTCGCGATGAAGAGCGGGATCGTGAAGACGGGGTGCGAGACGAACCGCACGAACCGGCTGTGCAGCACCACCAGCAGCACCTCACGCGGTCCCTTGCGCCCCCGGCCCGCGACCGGCAGCGCCCGCAGCGCCAGCGTCACCGGCGCCCCGAGGAGCAGCAGGATCGGCGAGACCATGCTGATCACCATGTGCTGGACCATGTGCACGCTGAACATGACCATGCCGTAGTCGTTCAGCCCGGTGCACATCATCAGCGCCACGCTCAGCACACCGAGCACGAAGGCGACGGTGCGGCCCGGCGACCAGCCGTCGCCCCGCGAGCGGAGCCGCACGACACCCCAGCCGTACAGCGCGAGCGCCAGCAGACACCCGACGACGAAGAAGGCGTCGGGTGAGAACTCCAGCGCGCGGCTCAGCGTGAACGGCGGCAGATCCATCGTCGTGCCGTGCCCGCCGTGATCCATACGTGCTCTCCCGAAGGGACGATCCAGGACGATCCTGAATGGTGCGATGTGTCCGCACCCGGGAACAGACTAGAACCGCCCCCGGCGCCGTTCGCGGCCGGGGGCGGTTCGTCGTACCAACGCGACTGTTCAGCGGCTCAGAGCACGCACTCCGCCTCGGCGTACCGCTCCGCGGGCACCGTCTTCAGCGTCTCGACGGCCTCCGCGAGCGGCACCATCAGGATGTCCGTGCCGCGCAGCGCCGTCATCATGCCGAACTCGCCGCGGTGCGCCGCCTCCACCGCGTGCCAGCCGAAGCGGGTCGCGAGCACGCGGTCGTACGCGGTCGGCGTCCCGCCGCGCTGGACATGGCCGAGTATCACCGGCCGCGCCTCCTTGCCCAGGCGCTCCTCCAGCTCCACGGAGAGCTGCCGGGCCACGCCCGCGAAGCGCTGGTGACCGTAGATGTCCTTGCCGCCGACGTCGAACTCCATCGAGCCCTCACGGGGCTTGGCGCCCTCGGCGACCACCACGATCGCGAAGCGCTTGCCCGCCGAGAAACGCTTGCCGACCAGCTCGGTCAGCTCTCCTATGTCGAAGGGGCGCTCCGGGACGACGATCGCGTGCGCACCGGCGGCCATGCCCGAGTGCAGCGCGATCCAGCCCGTCTCCCGGCCCATGACCTCCACGATCAGCACGCGCTGATGGGACTCGGCGGTCGTCTTCAGCCGGTCCAGCGCCTCCGTGGCGACACCGACGGCGGTGTCGAAACCGAAGGTCACATCGGTGGAGGAGATGTCGTTGTCGATGGTCTTCGGCACGCCGACGATCGGCAGCCCCGCCTCGAAGAGGAGGCTCGCCGCCTTGAGCGTGCCCTCGCCGCCGATCGGGATGATCGCGTCGAGACCCAGGTCGGCCACGTGCCCCTTGGCGCGCTCCACACCGTCACGCAGATGTGCGGGCTGGACACGGGAGGAACCGAGGATCGTGCCGCCACGCGCCAGGATGCCGCCGACGGCGTCGAGGTCGAGCTTGCGGTAATCGCACTCCAGAAGGCCTTTCCAGCCGTCGTGGAAGCCGATGACCTCGTCGCCGTGGTCGACGACGGCGCGGTGCACCACGGACCGGATCACCGCATTGAGACCGGGGCAGTCGCCGCCGGAGGTGAGTACACCAATTCGCATTGCCCGGAGAACCTTTGCAACGTGGGCCGACGGCCGGACCCCGTCGTCCGGCTGAATCCCCGCCACCCTACCGGCGTGGGGTGGCGGGACCGAACCAGGCGTCCGACTGCTGGACGCCCCCCGGCTGAACGGGGAGTGTCAGACGGGCTGCGTCGCGGCGGCGATGCGCTCGGCGCGCAGCGCCTCGTACCAGCGGTCGTCCGCCGGCGGCAGCGCGTTCACGTCGAGCGCCAGCTTCAGCAGCAGATCGGCGATCAGCGGGTTCCGCGCGAGGACCGGGCCGTGCATGTACGTCCCGAACACCGTGTCGTTGTACGCGCCCTCCGTGCCGTCACCCGTGCCGTTGCCCTTGCCGAGGGACACTCGCGCGAACGGCCGGGCGCGCGGGCCGAGATGAGTGACGCCCTGGTGGTTCTCGAAACCCGTCAGCGGCGGCAGTCCCAGGTGCGGGTCGATGTCGCCCAGTACGTCCCCGACGCACCGCTCGCCCTCGCCCCGGGTCGAGATCACGTCGAGCAGCCCGAGACCGCCCTCGCGCTCGCCCAGGTCGTTGACGAACTCGTGGCCCAGGATCTGGTAACCGGCGCAGACCGAGAACACGATGGCGCCGTTGGACACCGCCCGGTTGAGACCACCGTCGCGCCGCAGCCGCTCGGCGGCCAGCCGCTGCGGCCGGTCCTCACCGCCGCCGATGAGATAGATGTCGCCGGAGGTCGGTACGGGCTGGTCGCTGCGTACGTCCACCCGTGTCACATCGAGACCGCGCTGCCGGGCCCGGCGCTCCACGACCAGGGCGTTTCCCTGGTCCCCGTACGTGCTCAGCAGGTCCGGGTAGATCCACACCAGCCGCAGACTGTTGTCACTCATTGCTCGCTCGTCCCTCTCCGACTACGTCTGTGTCTGTGCCCATGACCCGCTGTCTCAGTTGCCGACGCGCCGGCGCAGGTCCTGGAACGAGGTGTAGTTGGCGATCGCCTCGATACGGCCGGGCGGTGCCATCTGCACGGCCTCGTCGGCGGTCGCGCACACCCGGAAGTCCAGGCCCGCGACCTCCAGCCGCACGGCCAGGTCCAGCTTGCGGTCGCCGATCACGAAGATCGGATGACCGGCCAGCCGGGTGTAGTCCACGTCCCACAGCCAGGAGGTGTCCGTACCGTCCGCGCCACGGGCGTTGACCGCGAGGATGACGGGCGTGGGCGGCGGGTCGATCAGCGAGAACGTCTCCAGCCAGCCCGCCGGGTTCTTCGCCAGCAGCAGCCGCAGGTCACGGCCGAGGAAGGACACCACGTCGTACCGGCCCGCGACGGCCTGCACCTGGTACATGCGCTCCAGGGCGACCTGCGGCGGCACGCCGAACGTGGCGGCGACGGCGGCGGAGGTGGCGGCGTTCGCGCGGTTCGCACGGCCGGGCAGCTGGAGGTGGATCGGCCAGGCGGAACCGTGCGGGTCCAGGACGTGGTCACCGTGGAGAGCCCAGCTCGGGGCGGGCCGGCGGAAACCGCACTGGCCGCAGAACCAGTCGTCGCCGGGACGCTGCATCACACCGCCGCAGGCGGGGCAGGACCAGGCGTCGTCCTTCCACTCCTGGCCCGCCGCGACCCAGACCACGTTGGGGGACGACGAGGCGGCCCACACCACCAGCGGGTCGTCGGCGTTGGCGATGACGACGGCCTTCGTACCGGCCAGCCCCTCGCGCCAGTGCTCGGCGAGCATGCGGGTCTCCGCGGCGCGGTCGAGCTGGTCGCGCGAGAGGTTGAGCAGGGCGATCGCCTTGGGCGTCGTGTCGCGCGCGACACCGGCGAGGTACTTCTCGTCCACCTCGATCACGCCGTACCTGGCGTCCGAACCGCCCGCGAGGGCGGAGGTGATACCGGCCGGCATGTTCGCGCCCAGCGCGTTCGACACCACGGGTCCGCTGGCCCGCAGGGCCTCGGCGATCAGCCGTGTCGTGGTGGTCTTGCCGTTCGTCGCCGACACGAGCACCACGTCCAGATGCTGCGCGAGAGCCGCCAGCAGGTCCGGGTCGAGCCGCAACGCCACCTTGCCGCCGATCACCGATCCGCTGCCGCGCCCCGCAGCGCGCGACACCGCCGCTGCGGCCTTGCCTGCCGTCACGGCCAGCTTGGCCCGTGGCGACAGCGGGTCCGTGTTGCCTGCCATCGTCCTTGATCCTCCTCGCGTCGGTCCGGGCTCAGCCTATCGAGATACGTGCACGGGCCCGAACCACGGCACCGGGGAAGGAGCCGATCGTTGTCACACGTACGCCTGAACGACGCCGCCGGACGGCCGCCCCCGCGCCCCGCCGCGCGACGGTTTCCGCGCCGGAGAGTGGTCTGTTTCCACGGCCACGGGGCTT
>NZ_JAAPBF010000170.1 GCF_022695985.1 Streptomyces sp. NP-1717
GCCACCGCGTCACGACGGGCGACAGCTGAAACGACGGCGCGGGAGGCCCTGCAGCGGGACTCTCCTCTGTACGGCGGTGCGCGCCCGCGCGCGCCCGGCCACCCCGACACCATCGCGTATTCGACGCACGCACGCACGAGGACTGGATCCCATCACCGTGATCAAGACCGAGCCCGGCCCCGCCGGCGTCTCCGACTCCGCCCACTGCGCCGCGGACTGGCCCGTCACCGCCACCTACCCCGAGCGGCCCGCCGGACGCCAACCGGGCGGGCGGCTCGCCGAGTTCATCGACGCCATGATCGCCATGGGCCAGACCGGCCAGGTCTTCGGCGAGCACGGCATCGGCAAGACGTCCACCTTCCTCAGCCACATACCGCGGGCACACCCCGGCACGCGCGTCGTCCTCGTCCCGGCTGCCAACCTCACGCCCGACGACCTCCTGATGAACGCGCCGGTACGGGACGAGAAGACGGGCGAGCTGGTCCTCACACAGCTGATCATGCGCCAGCTCACCCCCGGTGAGCCCTTCGTGCTGCTGATCGACGACTCGCTGCAGGCCGGTGAGACGATCCAGTCCCAGCTCATGCAGATCGCCTGCAACTGGACCCTCGGCGAACACGACCTGCGGGCCCTCGGCTGCGTCGGCGTCTTCCTCTCCGACAACGAGTCGCCGACCGAGACCAGTTCCGCGCGCGGTGACCTCGCGGTGCTCGACCGCATGGTCACCCTGCGCCTCACGGCGAACGACACGGCCTGGCGCCACTCACTCGCCGCGCGCTACCCCGACCGGGACCTCGGCGACGTCTTCCGGCTCTGGAGCGGGCTGACGCCCCGGCTGCGCGCCCTGTTCTCCCCGCGCACCCTGGAGCACGTGCTCGACTGCGCCCTCGCCGGTCTGCCGCTGAGCTGGGGGCTGCCGCTGGTCGGCGGGGTGCGGATGCGGCTGCGGGACACCCGGAAGGACGGTACGGAGGGCACCGACCGTACGGCGGAGATCCTCGACGCGGTCGCGACCGCCGTGGGCGCGGCCAACCCGGTGACCGTGGCCGATCCCGTACGCCGCATCCTGCGCACCGCGCTGCGGGAGAACTGGGCGGTGCTGCTGCAAGGGCCGCCCGGCTGCGGAAAGACGGAGATCACCAAGAGTGTCGTACGGGACGAACTCGGCGCGGAGCCGGTCTACTTCTCGCTCCCGGTGACCAACGTCGAGGATCTGTGCGTGCCGGTGCCCACCCCGGACGGGCGGCTGGACACCCTGCTGACCAGGGCGCTCTCGGGGCCCGGCGAGAAGGTGATCGTCTGGGACGAGTACAACCGGCCCAAGGACAAGGCCGCCTTCGCCAAGCTGATGGAGATCACCCAGGAGTGGACGCTGGCCGGGCGGCCGGTGGAGGGCCTGCGCGCGCAGATCGCGCTCCAGAACCCTCCGTACCACCTGGGCAGAAAGCTCCAGGTCAGCAGGAACAACGTGGCGCAGGCCAGCCGCTTCACGGTCAGCTACGAGGTACGGCCCGAGGACATCCCGGCCAACGAATGGCTCATCGCGGCGTACGGCGAGGTGGCCGAGACCGTCCTCGAATGGTGGAAGAACGACATCGACGACGAGGCCCGCGACTGGATCACCAAGCGGACGCTGGAGCGGCTGATCAAACTGCATCTGGCCGGCCAGCCGCTGATGTCGGGCCTGATCTATCTCGGCGAGGGGGAGTTCGCCCCGGTGCCGCTGACCGGACTCGAAGCCAGGCTGGCCGGGATCGGGCAGGAAGTGGCGCTCGGCTTCCGGGAGTTGGTCCGGGACGTCGACCTCTGGGAGAAGCGTCTCGCCGTCGCCTCGGAGGTCTCGTCGGAGGGGACGAACGACACCGACGTGGTGCACCGGGTGCTGGCCAACGCCGAACTGTCCCAGCTCAAGCGGCACAGCGAGGTCGTGGCACGGCTGCTGCGCCATATGCCGCCGAAGCTGCGCGCCACGCATCTCGTCGGGCAGACGCCGGCCCGGCAGAGCTACTGGGTGGGCGTGCTCGCCCGGATGAAGGTGCTGGCGGCGTCGTCCTGAGCCCGGCCCCGGTGCCCCCGGGCCGCCGCCCCACCACAGCACTCCACCGCCCGACAGCCTGAGAGAGTCCCGATGCGCCTCGCCGAACACACCGTCGTCTCCGCCGCCTACGCCCTCGCCGACCGGGAACTCACCCGTGCGCTGGTACCGCGCGTCCGGGAGGAGACGGTGGCGCTGCTGGGCAGCGAAACCGCCGTCGTGCCGCCGCACCTGCTGGACGAGGTGATCGGGTCGCGGGACCCGGAGCTGCTCGGCGCGCTCCTCTCGTCCGCCAGGCACCGCGGTGTCGTGTTCGACCGGCTGGCCGCTCTGGGTGATCCCGCGCTGGCCAGGGCTCTCTACGGCGGGCAGGAGTGGGACCGTACGCCCGCCCAGCGCGCCGCGGTGTGGGAGGGCGCGGTGGCCACGGCCGGTGACCCCGGCTGGCGGTCGGAGGACGGTCTGCCGGCGAAGCTGCTGTCGTCACGGCGCCGGGAACTGCTGGAGCCTGCCCTGCTGGCCCCGTTCCCCGAACTGGTGGCGCACGCGCGGAGCGTCCTCGACGGCAAGGCCGGCTCCGGCAGGGGCGCGGGCTCCGGGCCCCGGATGACCCCGCCGAGCACCACCCCCCTGAAGGACCGGCGCTCGTGGGAACGCCACCCGCAGTCGACGAAGGAACTGATCGGGGACTTCAGGGACAGGGATTTCCGCGGCACGACGGAGCTGCCGGGGGCTCCGGGGACACCGGGGGCCCTGGACTGGGACGTCCTGGTCAAGGAACACCGCGCCGAGCCGTTCCTCCCCTCGGCACTGGTGACCCTGTGGTCCCACCCGGACTGCCCGGAGGAACTGGCCCTCGCCGCCTTCGAGGCCCGCTGGAACAGCACGCTGCCCGAGGGCGCCGTCCACTGGTCGATGGTGGCGAGCCCGGCTTTCGGCAGGCTCGAGAACCACGCCCTGTCCAAACTCCTCGGCCGGGGTCTGCTCGCGGGCGCCTTCCCGGCCGAGCGTGTCCTGGGGGAGACGGGCCCGGCCCGCAACATCCTGTGCGCCCTGCCGCACGACCACGCGGAGGCGCGGACCGCCCTGGCCGCCCAAGTGGCCCGGCTGGGTTCGGACTTCGCGCCCTGGCGCGCGGTGTACTCGCTGCTCCCGCGGTTCTCGGGCACCGTCACCGAGCTCGTCGACGCCGCGCTCGCCGAGGAGGGGAAGCACCGGGGCAAGCCGTGGCCGAAGCCGGTGGGGCCCGAATTCCCCAGCCGTGGGGGATCGATCGGGCGCGCGGCATGGCTGCATCTGTACGACGCGGCGGACCACGACACGCAGTGTGCGCTCGTCGCGCACCTGGACCTGCGCGCCATTCAGCATCTGCTGCTCTGGCACCGGCCGTCTCCCGAACTGCGCGCGCACATAGTCCGGTCGAGGGGCGCGTCCGTCCTCGCCGGCATCGCGTCGAGCTGGCAGACCCCGCCGGAGGTGATCGAGGAGCTGATCCCGTACAACGAGTCCGAGATCAACGCCGCGCTCTTCCTCAACACCGATCTCACCCCCGCCCAGCGCCGCCATGTGCTCTCCGGCCGGCGCTGGCGGGACGGAGAGTCCGTCGACACCCCGGACGCCGACCGGATCCCGCTGACGAAGACCCTGGTCCAGGGACTGGAGGAGAGCGCGCGGCGGCCCTGGCTGCTGGCGTGCGCGGACTCGGGCGACCCGGTTCCGTGCCGCATCCTGCTGGGCAGCCCCCGGGTGAAGATCCACACGCCCGCGCTGGAACTGCGCATGCTGGTACGGCTCTGGGAGCGCCACGGCCCGGACGAGGTACGGGCGTTGCTGGACGAGACCCACTTCCCGGGGCGCAATCCGCAGCCCAGGCATCCGCTGTCGCCGCCGACCCTGGAGGCGGGACGGGCTGCGGTGGACGCTGAGGCGGAACCGGAGGGACTGGCCCTGCTGCGCGCCGCGTACGAGGCCGCCGCCGGTCCGGCGGGGCGGGCGGACTTCCTGTCCGAGAAGGGGGCGGGTGTCGAGAAGGACGACCTGGCGAAGGCCGTCGAACTCTTCGACGAGGAGGTCGGACCGGGGCCGCTGCCGTGGGACGAACTGGTGGCGGCCCACGGCGCGAAACCCCTGCACGACCGGGTCCTCGTCCGTCTGGCCGGGCTGGACGGCTGCCCGGCGGCGCTCGCCGAGGAGTCGGCCGGGGCCGCTCTGCGTCTGTCGCACCCGCACTACCGGCCGCGCCGGGGGGTGCGGCCGCCCACGGGGCCCGACATGCTGAAGAAGCTTCCTCTGCGGCTGGACAACGGCGGATGCCGCTGGCTGGAGAAGGCGCACGCACTCGGGCAGGTCACCTTGGACGAAGTGGTCCGGACCGGCTTCCCGGCCCAGGCGACCATCGCCTTCCTGTCAAGGGCGCTGGCGCCGGGCGACTCGCCCGGGACCGAGGAGGTACGGTCCGCCCGCCGCGCGGTCGCCGCGCTCGCCACCGAGCACCTCTCGGACGATCCGGAGGGCTGGGCGCTCGCGCTCCGGCTGGCCCCGGACTTCGAGGGCACGCTGCCGGACCTGCTGCTGGCGTCGGGAGCGGTGGTGAGCTGAGAGGCCCGGGGCCGGTCCGGCGGCTACGCGAAGCGGGACACGTAGCGCTTCTGCCAGGGTGTCTCGACCGCGTGGCGTGAGTAGTGCTCGCGTACGTAGGCGACGGCCTCCGCGTTCGGCACGCCGTCCAGGACGGCGAGACAGGCCAGGGCCGTGCCCGTACGCCCCCGGCCGCCGCCGCAGGCGATCTCGACGCGTTCGTCCCCGGCCCGGTCCAGCGCCTCGCGCAGTGCCTGAGCCGCCCCGGCCCGGTCGGCCGGCAGGCGGAAGTCCGGCCAGCGGACCCAGCGTGCCGTCCACTCGACGGCGGGCGGTTCCTTGCCGAGCAGGTAGAGCGCGAAGGCGGGCTGCGGCCCCGCCGGGAGGGGGTGCCGGAGCCCCCGCCCGCGGACGAGCCGGCCGGAGGGCAGTCGCAGCACACCCGCCGCGGTGGGCTCCCAAGTAGTGATCACGGATTCGACGTTAGCCGGGCTCGCCGCTCCCGTCCTACGGTTTGACCGCGAGGAATCCCCACTGCACGCAGTCCTCGGCCCCGGCGGGGGCGGTGGTCCCGGCCGGCAGGACCAGTTCCGGCAGCGGGCGCAGTCCCGGCGGGAGCAGCGTCAGTCCGCGCGCGCAGTCGGCGATCTGCTCGGGCGTGCGGGCGAGATAGGCGCCCTCGGGGTCGGCCTGTACGTAGTGCTCCTGCATCCTGAGCACGCCGGGCGTCTCGATCGTGTCGCACACCGCGAGGTAGGAGCCGGAGGCGAAGCGGCTCGTGTACCGCGCGACGAGGTCGGCCGCCTCGGCGGGCGGGAAGTGGCCGAGCGTGGAGAGCACCAGCAGGGCGACCGGCTCGTCCAGGTTCAGGGTCGTCGACACACCCTCCAGCACGGCCTCCACGTCACGGAAGTCCTGCTGGAAGTAGTGGATCTTGCCCTCGGGCGAACTTCTCAGCGCACTCGCGTGGTTCAGGACGACCGGGTCGTTGTCGACGTAGACGACGCGGGACTCCGGGGCCACTCTCTGCGCCATGCCGTGGGTGCCGCTGCCGGTCGGGATGCCCGTGCCCAGGTCCAGGAGCTGGCGGATGCCGAACTCCCGGACCACGTGGTCCGCCACCCGCTCCTGGAAGGCCCGCGACTCCATGGCCGCCGTCTTGATCTCCGGGAAGTCGCCCATCATCACGTCGCCGAGTTCCCGGTCGACCTGGTAGTTGTCCTGGCCGCCCTGCGCGTAGTTCCAGATCCGCGCGGAGTTGGGGACGGTGGGCATCACATTGGTTCCGGGGCGTACGGAGTCGCTCATCCGAAGTCCTTACTCGTCAGGGGCAGGGGAGTGAAACGGGGCGGTGCGAACCCGCTGGTCACGTCCACCGCCATTCGGTAGTTCTCAACTGCGTCGGAGTCGTCGGTGATGAGCGTCATGGACGGATGGAGGCCGATCTGGATCAGCCTCTCCCCCATCCCGAACTCCTTGAAGCGGAGAATCTCCAGGTGGCCACAGAGGCTGATGGCCAGGGGATGCGGTACGCGCGGCGGAATGACCTGGATGGCCACCGAAGAACGTACGTCGGCGATACGGGTTTCAAGGTAGTCGAGTTGACGGGCCATCACCCCGGGACCGCCCACACGGCGCCGCAGTGTGGCCTCCTCCAGCAGCACCCACAGGCTGGCCCGGTCGTCGCCCTTCCCGTCGCCGATGGTGTGCTCCTTGCGGGCCTCCAGCAGCTCCAGCCGCAGACGGCGTACGGCGGGGTCCTCGTACGGGTTGCGCAGACTCATCAGGGCTTCCGCGTACTCCGTGGTCTGGAGCAGGTCCGGCAGCACGCCGGGCGCGTAGGAGCGGATGCTGGTCGCCGCGGATTCCAGGTCGATGACACCGACCTCGGCGACCTCGCGCCAGGGGTGCCACCAGCCGGGCTTCTTCGCCTCCGCCAGCGCGCGCAGGACCTCGGTCCGCTCGTCGGGCGGCGTCTGGTAGAGGTCGAGCAGTACATCGACCATGCGGGGGTTCGGCACCGTCTCCGCGTTCTCCCACCGCGCCGGTGTCGCCCGGTCCTTCTTGATCTTGTCGGCGACGCTCTGCAGCGTCATGCCCGCCGCCTCGCGCCGCCGGCGCAGATCCGCCCCGAAACACCGCAAAGCGACTGTGGGGCCGGATCGTGGCTGACTCACCGGGCCCCTCCTCGCGTCCGCGGGTGGCGAGGGTCTTCTTCCTCTCCGTTCGGCGCGGTCCACGATACCCGCCGACCGAACTCTGTCACGTTGCAGAGTGTGGGGTGAGGTGGATATGGTGGGGTCTGGAGTTCCCCTACGCGGTACCCCCCAGACCGCCGCGCAGGGTTCGGGAACCGACCCCGCTGGACACACCGGAAGGCGTGACAGGGCGGGGGGTCACGGAGAACCGATGCCATGCACGTCTCACTACCGGCCGTACCGGAGCAGATCCAGGTCGCGCGCCGTATCGTCCGCAAGGAGCTGGCCGGTCTCGGCTGGCCGTCGGCGAAGATCGCCGCCTGCGAGGAGATCGCCGTCCATCTGGCCCGGCACGCCATCAGTGTCGTGGGCGTCAGCGGTTACTACCTCGGTGTGACGAAGCGTCCCGGGCTCCAGGACGACGCCGTCGCCATAAGAGTGAGCGTCACGATCCTGGACACGCCCGCCGAGTCGGCGACGGTGCCGCACCAGGGCCGCCCCGCCGAGCCGGCCGACGGCGAGCACACCGGACCGGACGAGGACAGCTCGCGGCTGGCCGCCGTTCTGACGCAGCGGTGCGGGACCCAGGTCAGCGTCGTCGCGCAGCAGGGCAGTTGGGCGGCCTCGGCCACCCTTCCGGCCGAGGTGCCCCGCGTCGGCGCGCGGCCGTGAGGCGCCGGCCGACTCCCGGACCACCGCCCGACGAGCACGGCCCGACGGGCCGAACCGACCACCCCGTCTTGGAGAGGCTGCTGTGGACGCACTGAGGGGTGCCGCATCCGATGACCCCACGTGGGAGCCCATGCGTGAGACCACCGCGGCGCACACCGGAGCACGCCACGCGAGCAGATCCTCCGTCGGGCAACCGCCCCCGGCACATGCGGCGCCCCCCGCACACGCGGCGCCCCCTTCGCACACGGCGAACCTCGCCGCCGGTCACCGTCTGCCGCGGCCTCCGCGCGCCCGCAGGTGGACGGCCTGGTACCGGCCGACGAGCGCGGATCCGGTTTCGGTGCGCGACCGCGCGGTCACGCACGGTGGGGGAGTGGCAGACGTGAGCCGTTCGGTACTGGTCGTCAGCGGCGCCAGCGGAAGCGCCGAGTGCGTCGCCGCCGCCTACGCCCGCCAGGACGACTGGGTCGGGTTCCTGTACGAGTGGGGAACCCCGCCCGACGAGCTGTACAACGTGCGCTGCGACGTGAGCGACGGACTGCAACTGGACGCCGCCGTTTCGGAGTTCGAGACCGGGCACGGAGTCGTGGACGTCCTCGTCGTGGACGCCGACCGCCACGACCGGTACGCCGGGGAGCCCGCCCACTCGGCGGCGGCCGGGACGCGGGCCCGCGCGAACGCGATCATCGGCCGCACACTTCCCGGGATGCGCGAGGCGGGCCACGGACGGATCGTCCTGATCGCCTCCACGAAGGGCCTCGGCCGCGGCTCGGCCCTGTCCGGCGGCGCCCCGCACGCGGACCTGATGAGCCTGGCCTGGCACCTGGTCCACGAGTGCCGCGGCTCGGACATCACCGTCAACGTCATCACGTACGGCTCCCCCGAGGGCACGACCCGCCAGGCCCGCGGGCACCGCGCCCAGCAGATCGCGAACCTGGCGGTCCACCTGACCCGCCCGGAGGCCACCGACACCGGCGCGGTCATCCCGATCGAGGTCCTGGGCGCGATACCCGTACTCGGCCCGGCCCGGCCGGACGGAGCGTCCTACCAGGGCCGCTGACCGCCGCGCCTCCAGGGGGCCCCTCAGCCCCGGAGGCGCGGCACCGCCCTGCCGGCGGCGCTTCGCGGGCCCGTCACCCCGTCACCGATCACGCCCGTGCGCCCCCCGGGACACAACTCTGCGCCGACCGCCCGGCGTTCTTGGCCGTGAGGTGAGGAGAGAACTCCGGTCAGAGCAACGGCCGGATCTCCCGGCACTGCACGGATCGAAGGAGGGCGACTCCCTCATGCGACGGTTCACAGGATTCTGCGCCGCACTGGCACTCGCCGCGGCCGCACTGATGGCGTCCGCGCCGACCGCCCAGGCGTCCGCGAACGGCCCCGCGACGGTCACCGCGTACCAGGACTGCCCGGTCGGGTGGTTCTGCGCCTGGGAGGACAGGGGCGGATGGGGCGCCATGGCGCGCTTCCGGACGGGGTCCGACGACCTCCGTGACTTCCGGCTGAACGACAAGATCTCCTCGGTGTGGAACAG
The DNA here is from genome assembly GCF_022695985.1 of Streptomyces sp. NP-1717. Classification (GTDB taxonomy): domain Bacteria; phylum Actinomycetota; class Actinomycetes; order Streptomycetales; family Streptomycetaceae; genus Streptomyces. The sequence goes on from NZ_JAAPBF010000170.1 coordinate 9,017, forward strand.
GACCGGCAACACCTTCTGCACGTGGCTCAACATCAATCGCGACGGCGCCACGTGGGCGGTGGGGAACTGGCGCGGTGACACCGTCCAGTACAACCGGGAGGACAACATCAGCTCCCTGTGGGTGGGGGCCTGCTGAGCACCCCGCCCTGACCGGGCCCGCGCGGCGGAACGGCGTCAGGCGATCTTCGCGCCGTACACGTGGTCCACCGTCATCGCCATCAGCACCCGGCGGTCGGCCACCATCACCGCGCGGTACTCGGCCCAGTCCGGGTGTTCACCGGAGGCGCGGCGGTAGTACTCCACCAGGGCCTCGACCTCCCGGCCGTCGGGGTCGGTGCCAGGGCCGACGAGGGTGACCGGGCCCTCGGCCGTCGCCCAGGACCAGCCGTCGGGGCTGGTGACCTCAAGGGCGGCCCGGGGGTCGCGGCGCAGGTTCGCCGTCTTCGCGCGGCCCTCCGTCATCGACACGTAGAGGATGCCCGCCTCCTCGTCGTAGAACGGCATGACGGGGGAGAGCTGCGGGCGGCCGTCCGACTTGATGGTGGCGAGGACGCCGAGGCGGCTCTCCGCGAGGAGTGTGCGCGGGTTGAACGGCGCGGCGGGCGTGTTCGGTTCGGATGGTGTGGTGGTCATGTCCGGCTCCAAGTCGTGACGGGACGTCGGCTATTCCCGCGTACCCGAGGGCTTGCGGAAGAGTTCGATCATCGACGCATATCCCTCGGCGCCGTGGCCGTTCGCCACGGAACGCCGCGCCAGTGCCCGGACGAACTCGGGGAACTCGGCGCTGACGCCGAGGAATTCACTCTCGTGGACGAGGTGGTCCATCGAGGCCAGATGGGTGTTCAGGGTGGCGTCGACGGCCGGGTACACGCCCTTGTCGATCTGCTCCGCGTAGCCGGGCACCCAGTCAGCCACCATTTTGACGCTCCTGGTGGCGAGTTGCGCGAAGGTCGAGGCGTCCACCCCCGCCGCGCCGAGCACGGCGGCGCCCTGGAGGAAGCTGTTCAGGACGCCCCACATCAGGCCCAGCACCGCCACGTCGTACAGCGACGACAGGCCGTGGTCCTCGCCGAGGTGGGTGGTCCCCCCGCCGATGAGCCCGAGGGTCGGCTCGTGGGCCTCGAAGGTCGCGCGCGGTCCGCTGTAGAGGATGACGGCGTCCGCCGTGCCCACGCCGTCCGGGTCGGTCAGGATCGCGCCGTCGAGATACGTGCCGCCGTGCTCCGCCGCCCAGCGCGCCGTCTCGCGGGCCCCCTCGGACGTGCCCGACGTCAGGTTCACCAGGACCCGGCCGTCGAGAGTGCCGGCCACCGGGTCGAGCAGTTCGTGCACGGCGTCGTAGTCCAGGACGCAGACGATCACGAGAGGGCTCGCGGCCACGGCGTCGGCGACGGAGTCCGCGAGCGCGGCGCCCTTGGCGACGAGGGGTTCGGCCCTGGACGCCGTGCGGTTCCACACGGTCGTCGGGTGGCCCTCGCGCAGGAACGCCTCGGCCAGCGCCTGGCCCATCAGGCCCAGGCCCAGGACGGTCACGGGTGCAGCAGCATTCATTCTTCGCTCCTCGGTATGGCTTGGTGCGCGTGACAGAATCTTCAACGTTCATACCGATATGAAGGTCAAGGGGGAGCCGACATGCTGATCGGGGAGCTGAGCCGGCGGACGAGCGTCCACGCCCATCAGTTGCGGTACTACGAGGCCCAGGGACTGCTCGAACCGGAGCGCGGTGCCAACGGCTACCGCGAGTACGGAAGCGACGCGGTCGTGACCGTGACGCAGATCAGGAGGCTCCTCGAAGCCGGGCTCTCGACCGAGGAGATCGCGTTCCTGCTGCCCTGCGCCACCGGCGCGGGCCCCGACCTCCTGCCCTGCGACGACGTCCTGGAGATGCTCCGGTCGCGCCAGCGAGGGCTGGACGACCACATCGACACGCTTCTCCGCTCGCGCCGGACCTTGCAGGAGTTCATCGACGCCACCGAACGCCAGGTGTCGCCCTACGTCCGGTCCGGGGCATGCGACGCATGACCGCGCGGGTGCGGGTGCCGGTGGCGGCGTGCGCGCCGGCGCCGGTCCCGGCTCCGGGGTGTGGGATCAGGCCGGTCGCGGACGCGAGGCAACGCCCGCTCCCTGTCCGGAAATCGATCCCCGCACATGGGCCATTTTGGCATCTACCCGGCAAGCCTTTAGGTTAGGCTCGCCTAAGTCAATGGCCGGTCCCCCGGCGTGTGCCGCCGCGTCGGCCGCTCTGTCCTCACCCGAAGGGCCCCATGTCAGCGCCCGATACGAGCCCCGGAGCCGCCCGGCCGGGGCGCCGGCCCACCGGCCGTGGCCGGCGCCGCACGGGGTCCCGCCCGGGCCGGTTCGATTCCCCACCCCCCAGCCGAGGTTGAAACCGCCGTGTCCGTCCAGTTCCCGCCATCCGCCGCGCCGCTCGTCGCCCACTCCGCGGACGTCCTGCCGGCCCCCGTCCGCAGCCGACTGCTGGAGATGACGCGCGGCGCCGAACCCGTGTCGGCGTATGTGTACGACGGAGAGGTCGCGGCCGCGCGCGCCCGGGAGCTGCGCGCCGCGCTGCCCGACTGGGCTGCCGTCTACTACGCGGTGAAGGCCAACTCGTACCCCGGCATCGTCCGCGCCCTCGCCCCGCACGTCGACGGCTTCGAGGTCGCCTCCGTCAGCGAGCTGGAACTCGCCCTGACAACGGCCGAGTTCACGGACGTACCCGCCGTCGTCGCCGCCGGGCCCGCCAAGTCCCTACCCGTCCTCACCGCGCTCGTCCGCGCCCGCGTCGAGGCGATCAACGCCGAGAGCCTGCTCGAACTCCACCGGATCAGCCGTATCGCCGTCGCCGAAGGCGTCACCGCGCGGGTCGCGCTGCGCGTCAATCCGGCCGACATCCCGATCAGCGGCTCACTCCACATGGGCGGCGCGCCCTCGCAGTTCGGGGTCGCCGAGCCCGACGTACCGGACGTGCTCGCCGCCGCGGGCAAGCTCCCCGGTCTCGACGTCGTCGGCTTCCACATCCACGCCGCGTCCAACAACCTCGACGCCGACTCCCATGCGGCGTACCTGCGTTGGTGCGTCGAGTGGAGCGTCCGTACGGCCGCCGCCACCGGCGTCGACCTGCGGCACGTCGACATCGGCGGCGGCATAGGCGTCGCGTTCCAGGGCGAGGAGCCCTTCGACATGGCCCGCTTCGGTGAACTCACGGCCCTCGTCGAGCCACCCGTAGGGGTGAAGGTCGTGCTGGAGCCCGGCCGGTTCCTGGTCGCGGACTGCGGCTGGTACGCGGCCGAGGTCACGGACGTCAAGGCCTCGTACGGCGAGTGGTTCGCCGTACTGCGCGGCGGAATCAACCACTTCCAGCTGCCTACCTCCTGGGACATCGTGCACAACGTCGCCGTCCTGCCCGTCGACACCTGGGAGGCGGGCGAGGAGTGTCCGAGGCCCGCCGCAGAAGACACGCGTGTCACCGTCGTGGGCGAGCTGTGCACACCCGAGGACACCCTGCTGCGCGACGTGCACGTCGAGCGGGTGCGCGCGGGTGATCTCGTCGTCTTCCCCAACGCGGGTTCCTACGGCTGGGAGTTCGCCATGCACGCCTTCCTCGGGCACCCGATCGCCGGGCGCCAGCTGCTCTGAGCCGTCTCCTCCACCCTCATATACACCGGAGCCGTTCCATGACCGTTCCCGCTGTCACGCTGTCCGCCTCCGGGCGTCCCGCCGGTGACTCGGACACCGGCGTCACCGGCCACGCCGGCGCCCCCGGTGACGCCCACTCCATCCTGGAGCGGCAGCGCGCCAGGGAGTCGTCCGCGCGCACGTACGCCCGTTCCTTCCCGATCGTCCCGGCCCGTGCCCACGGCATGACGATCGAGGGCGTCGACGGCCGCCGCTATCTCGACTGCCTCTCCGGCGCCGGAACGCTCGCCCTCGGCCACAACCACCCCGTCGTGCGCGACGCACTCCGGCGCACCCTGGACAGCGGGGCCCCGCTGCACGTGCTTGACCTCGCGACACCGGAGAAGGACGACTTCACCGACGCGCTGTTCGAGACGCTGCCTCCGGCGTTCGCCGACCGCGCCCGCGTCCACTTCTGCGGGCCCGCCGGGACGGACGCCGTCGAGGCGGCGCTGAAGCTGACGCAGACGGCGACGGGGCGGCGCGGGGTGCTCGCGTTCACCGGCGCGTACCACGGGATGACGGCGGGCGCGCTGGCCGCGACGGGCAGTGTGGCCGTCAAGGAGCCGGTGCCGGGCGCTGGCGCGGCGGGCGGTGAGGTGACCCGGCTGCCCTACCCGTACGCGTACCGCTGCCCCTTCGGCGTCGGCGGCGAGCGCGGCGCGGAGCTGGCGGCGACGTACACCGAGCGGCTCCTGGACGATCCGTCGGGCGGTGTCGTACGGCCGGCGGCGATGATCCTCGAAGTGGTCCAGGGCGAGGGCGGGGCCGTGCCCGCACCGGACTCCTGGCTGCGCGAGATGCGGCGCGTGACGCGCGAGCGCGGTATCCCGCTGATCGTGGACGAGGTGCAGACCGGCGTCGGCCGCACCGGCGCGTACTGGGCGATCGAGCACAGCGGTGCCGTGCCGGACGTCATGGTGATGTCGAAGGCGATCGGCGGCGGGCTGCCGCTGGCGGTGATCGTGTACGACCGGGACTACGACGGGTGGCTGCCCGGCGCGCACACCGGCACGTTCCGGGGGAACACGCTGGCGATGGCGACGGGCGCGGCGACGCTGCGCCATGTCACGCGCGAGGGGCTGGCTGAGCGGGCGGCGACGGTCGGCGCCCGGATGTCCGCGCGGCTGGACGGGCTGCGGTCCGAACTGCCGCTGATCGGCGACGTACGGGGGCGCGGGCTGATGATCGGCGTCGAGATCGTCGACCCCGACGGGCCGTTGGACTCCTGCGGGTCCCGGCCGGTGGCGCCCGGCCTCGCGGCGCGGGTCCAGGAAGGCTGTCTGGAGCGGGGGTTGATCCTGGAGCTGGGCGGGCGGTTCGGGTCGACGGTGCGGCTGCTGCCACCGCTGGTGATCACGGACGAGGAGGCCGAGTCCGTACTGGAACGGCTGACGGAGGCGATCGCCGAGGCGGCGAAGACGGCGACGGCGACGAAGTCCGCGGGCGTCTCAGGGCGGGCGGCGTGACGGCGGAGGCGCTGGACGCCGCCGTCGAGGACGTACTGCGAGCGCTCCGGCCGGCGACCGGGACGGAGCTGTCGGGCGGGGTGGGCGGAGCCGCGGCGCTGGAGCCGCTGGTACGTGACGTGCTCGGCGCGCTCGCGGCGGGCGCGGCACGGCGCGGCGGGCCGGTCGCCGCCGGTGCGCCGGACGCGGCCGGGGCGGCCGTCGCCGAGGCGTTCCGCACCGCGAGCGGGTCCGCCGCGCTCGGCGGGCTCACCGAACTGCTCGCGCACGGCAGCGCGGACCCGGCCGACCCCGCGTGCGCAGCGCATCTGCACTGCCCGCCGCTGGCCGTTGCCGTCGCCGCCGACCTGGCGGTGTCCGCGCTGAACCCGTCCCAGGACTCGTGGGACCAGGCCCCCGCGGCAACCGCCCTGGAAACACTGCTCCTTCAGGAGCTGGCGGCCATGCTCGGGTACGACCCCGCCGAGGCGGCGGGCGTACTCACCTCGGGCGGCACCGAGTCCAACCTGATGGGCCTGATGCTCGCCAGGGACCGGGTGCTGGGTGCCGCTACGGGCCGGCAGATCGAGCTGACGGGAGTGCCGAGAGCGGGCGCGGGTGTCGGCCCGGGGGCGCCGGCCGGGGCGCGGCCGAGGATCCTGGCGTCCGCCGCCGCGCACTTCTCGGTGCAGCGGGCGGCGGCCCTGCTCGGGCTCGGCGAGGACTCGGTGATCCCGGTCGAGGTCGATTCCCGACTGCGCATGAAGGCGGGCGCGTTGGCCGCGAAGCTGGCGCAGTGCGTCGAGCGCGGGCAGCTGCCCGTCGCGGTCGTCGCCACCGCCGGCACGACGGACACGGGGGCGATCGACCCGCTGCGGGAGTGCGCGGAGCTGGCGGCGGAGTACGGGGCGTGGCTGCACGTGGACGCCGCGTACGGCGGCGGCGCGCTGCTGTCCGACCGGCTGGCGCCGCTGCTGGACGGCATCGAACTGGCCGACTCCGTCTCCCTGGACTGGCACAAGCTGGGCTGGCAGCCGGCCGCCGCCGGGGTCTTCCTGGTGCGGAAGTCGGAGACGTACGCCTCGCTCGCCCGCCGCGCGGTCTATCTGAACCCGGCGGACGACGAGGAGGCGGGGTATCCGAGCCTGCTCGGTCTCTCCCTGCGGACGACGCGCCGCGCGGACGCCTTCAAGATCGCGGTGACGCTGCGGACGCTGGGCCG